>JAOZKN010000205.1 GCA_029935315.1 Desulfocapsa sp.
ACCGGGCGGCAGCCCCTCCATGGTTGTGGAGGCCGGAAACTCTGTTCGGGTGCCAGTCCGATTCCAGCCCCAGAGTGTCGGGACGGATTCTGCGGTAATCACCGTGACCGGAAACGACGGAAGTGCGAGCGGTTCGGTAAATGGTGACTCACAGCCGGCAGTGATCTCTACCACGATTGTCGACAGCGGTGATTTCGGAGAGGTCTGCTCGGACACCTTCAAAGACCTTTTTCTTACGGTCAACAATGACGGCAGCTGTCCCTTGAGCTTGAGCTCTGCTACGGTAACGGGTACTGGCGCTGGAGATTTTCAGGCATCAGTTACTCCAGGGACTATCGTTGAGAGCGGCAATTCACTGCAGGTGGCGGTGCGCTTTGCCCCAAGTAATTTCACTGACCCATCACCACGGCAGGCATCTGTGGCGATCGTTGCGAAGACCCAGGGTGCAAGTGGATCTCTGCCCGTCGATACCACTGATGTCCAGGGAAGCGTTCCCCCGCCTGATATCCAGGTGGCCATCGCAAATAGCGGTGATTTCGGCGAAGTATGTAAGGGAGGTTTCAAAGATCTTGATCTCACACTTTTCAACCAGGGTCACTGTGAGCTCAGCATAAGTAATATCACTATCACTCAGGCGGGAGACTCATTTGAACTGCCAAGTGACGTGACTTTTCCGTTGGTACTGAGTCATGATGCCGAGTTTACCCTGCCCGTCCGCTATGACCCGGATGTCTGCAATGACGCCGATGAAACCGCCACTATTGTAATCAATAGTGACGACCCGGATGAAAACCCCGTAACTATCCAGATCGGTGGATCTTCGCCCTGTCCCAACCTGGTGATCGATCCGGATAATGTAACTGGTATTTATGCTTTTCCAACAACTGTAGTTGATGGTGCAGGTTCTCTGGGTTGCTATTCCGACCGGACAGTAACGCTGAGAAACAATGGCAACTGCCCATTGACGATCAGCGATATTAATGCGATGAATGCGGACTTCTCAGTTGTAGCACCGACTGTATTCCCTGTTATCCTGCCAACGGGCGAGGAGACCCTGGGAGTGACCGTGCGCTTCACGCCTCAGTCGGATTCAGATCCGCTGGCTCCAAGCGAAGTGACAGGCTTGCTGACCATTACAAGCGATGATCCGGATGCTTCAGGGGAGGCCCCTCTGTGCGGAGAAAGCAGTGCCCAAAGCGGTGCCCGTATTTTGGTAACCGACATCAGTTCAGGAACTCCTGTTTCTGTAGAGGGGGTGGATTCCATCACCATTAGCTCTAAAGGCAAGAATCTGCCGTGGCCGATCAGCTTAAGGTTTACTGACCAGCCGCTTTACTCTGCTACGGTTTGTGGTAACGATATCGTCTATCATATAAACCAGGAGACGTTACCGGAAACGCATACCTCAGGAAGCAATCCCAAGTCATCTTATTCGACTAAGGCTAAAGAAGGGAACCTCCAGGCCTCCGAGAGCTTCACCCTCGGTCAATGCGAGTTCCGTGATTTTCAACTGCAGCTGCTGGATGGGGATTCTTCCGTTTGCTTGCTGAAAGCCAAAGGAGAGTCCTGTGAGACTGCTGGTGAATGTTGCTCTGGCAAGTGCAAAGGTAAGGAAGGGACAAAAGTCTGTAAGTAACCACCATGGTTCCGGCCTGAAATGATCTGTTTTGTAATTGGGCCAAAACACCCGGGATATCATTATCTCAGGAATATTTATGATATTCTGAAGATAATGATATCCCGGGTAACCTTATAGGGAAATGACTGGAAAATTCACCTGAATACACAGTTTCTCAGTTGGTTGACTCTTAAGCGCTCTCCAGGTTTATTACGTATATTCAGGAATAAGGTAAAATTGTGTTTTTTTTAAGTCGGTTAACATTGCCAATGGATAACTCTCGCTACAATGTATCTCAAAATGTGGTATCAAAAACATTTTAAATGTGATTAAATTAATTGAAGTTTCTTTATGATGGATAGAGAATCAGTGTCTATCTATGTAAATTCAAACTTAAAACACTAGTAAAGGAGTAGCTATGCGTTCAGCTTTATTTGCTACGATTGTAATTGCTTGTTTAACCCTCATGCCCAAGATATCTCAAACACTTGCAAGCGACGCAAATAATAACAATTCCATTGTATCTATGCTATCTCTACTACTAAAGGATACAAGTACAGGCGATTCAAGTTGCCTTCCTGATGCAGTGGAATTACCAGGAAACGGTATCGATGATAACTGCGATGGGTCAATCGATGAACCGTTTTTTCCTTGTGATAATAATCTTTTACTAGCTGATGCGAATCCTATATTTGCAGCCGCATCTATCGATATATGTCAAATGGG
>JAOZKN010000126.1 GCA_029935315.1 Desulfocapsa sp.
GCAATAGCTGGCACGGGAAGGCAAAGGAGTGTTAACAGGCTGTATGCCAGACATTTCTGGAAACAAAGAGTAAAACTCACTAATGTCCATGGTTGTATGTAATTGTTATTCGGCATATTTCCCTGTTTCAGGAATTGAAATAACACATGGGGGCCTTTTTTCTGTTCTCCCTGCAATATAGTTTATGATGAACGATGAGGAATGTCCAGAATTTGATTAGCTATGCGAGAGGTTGATGGTGCAGATAATGTCGGTGGGAGAGTGACCACGAAAGCAGATAATGCCATGGAAGCGATTGAGGAAATGCAGGTTGAGATAGGGATAAGATGTTCACTCAAAATAACTTGGTGTTTCTGAGTGAATTCGCATAAACACCCTTGAAAAGGAGCGTTTATGCGAGCACCAACCATGGTTGGTGCATGTCTTTGTATGAGGCAATGCCTATAAAAGAGTAATTTCTCCAGATTCCAACTCATAAAAAGCTGGTACAATCTTTACCTTCCCCGCTTTAACTAAATCAGCCATAATGGGCTCTGACTCCTGTAGCTGGATAGCGGTCATTCTGGCCACCTCTCTCGCAGCATTATCGGTGAGATCACCTTCCTGATCACGCACCTTGTCCACAGCTGGCTGAATGGCAGGAATCAGTGAGGCGATGTGTCCTTCCAGTTCTGCACCTTGTGCTACTGCGCCAATGGCACCACAGCTGGTATGTCCAAGGACAACAATGAGGGGAGTATCTAAATGAGCCGCAGCATACTCCAGGCTGCCCAGCAATTGATCGTTGAGAATATTACCTGCCACCCGGACAACAAAGAGATCACCCAGTCCCTGATCAAAAAGAACCTCTGGTGGGACGCGGGAATCAGCGCAAGCCAGGACTGCTGCAAAGGGCGCTTGGCCATTGCCAAGTGCAATGCGGCGTTCGCCATCCTGATTGGGATGGTTGAGGGAAGTGTTAACAAAGCGCTTGTTGCCTTCCATGAGTTGTTGTAATGCCAGTTCAGGGCTTGGCATGATTGGTCTTCCCATTGTATTCTCCTTGCGAATAAATCTGTGATGATAGTATGTTTAAAAAATTGTACTTCCGTTTCAAAATGCAACAAAAAGCTATTCATAGCTTTCTTTTCGATAAAGTCAAGGATTTAATAGAGGAGAGAGTGCGTGATTGTTGTCTATCGTCTCAACCAATCGGCTTTTTAGGAATTTTGGAAGATACAGTTTTACAAGGTCGTTTTGGAGAAATTTGTTAACGAAGGAAAATAGAGAGGAGACGAATACTAAAATGAAGTCGACCAAGATCAGGGTATAAAAGCATCTAAGGAGATGATCCGGTCGACTTCAAATAAGGCTGCTTACTTAAAATAGTTCAGCAGGGCATGGAGGGTGGTCAGCGGGTGTGGCGGACAGCCCGGGATATATAAATCCACAGGAATCAAACTGTTTAAGTCGCCAACAACTTCATCGCTGCCATGAAACGGTCCGCCGGAAATAGCACAGGCACCACTGGCAATCACCACCTTAGGGCTTGGAATAGATTCCCAGGTGGTGATTGTTGCCTGCCGCATATTCTCAGAGATTGGGCCGGTTACGTGGATACCATCAGCGTGACGCGGGGAGGCGACAAACTGAATACCAAAACGCTGTAAATCAAAGAATGGCGTATTGAGTACGTTGGTGTCAGCTTCACAGGCATTACAACCTCCCGCAGAAATCTGCCGCAGTTGCAGGGAGCGGCCAAAAAGCTTTTTGAAATGTTTTTTGGAATGTGCAGCAAGAGCTGGTAAATCACCGTGAGTGAAGAGATCGTCACGATTGGCTGTTCCCATTTCAAAGTTGTTGCTGAATTTTGCAAACTGCCCCTCGGACAAGGTTTCGCATAATCCACAAAATACACAGCGACCAAGATCAATTTGTTTGGTCTCGGTATTAATAGCATCCTGCGGGCAGGCATCGGCACAACGCTTCACCAGGCTGGCATCACAGTTACTGTCAACCTTTGGCATGCCACGAAACCTTTTGTAGAGTTCAATGGGTTCTTTGGGGTATTTGGATGTCCGATGCCCCTGTTCTAATCTGTTCTTTATTACTTTTAACATGGATACACCTATATATCGAATCCGCAGTAAGAGAGATTAAAGCTCTTATTGCATAGTGGAAAATCAGAAATGCCAGTATCTCGCAGGGATAGGGCCAGACCAGTCCAGTTGTGGAAGGATGGGTCTTTGACCTTGTAGCGAAGTATTTCACCTTTATCATCGGTGAGGAGACAATGAGAAACCTCTCCACGCCAAGCCTCATTGATGGAAACAACAAAGGAGTCAGGTGCCAGCTCTATGGTTTCGGGAATATAGCTTGAAGCCTCTTCTTCTTTATCCAGTAAGGTATTAATGAGTGTCGTTGAGTGCATGATTTCCTCCCGTCGCACGGTACCCCTTGAGCATACATCACCATCAGTTTTTTCGTTGCTGTTTGCTGGTAGTTTTCCGTAGCATTCGGTGGGAAAAGTGGCTCTGGCGTCATAGGAGAGGCCACTGGCTCTACCGGAGTACCCAACCAGACCGATTTTTTCGGCATTTTCATGACTTACCGTGCCGGTACCCTCGAAACGACCAAGAACACTTGCGGCTGTGAAAATCAGATCGTTGACATGTTCCACTTCCGGCGTGAGCTCCGCCAGTTTTTCACGCAGCAGTTGTTTTTGCTCGGCACCCATTACATGAGTAACTCCGCCAGGTCTTACCAGACCACGACCAAAACGGTTGCCGCCAAGAATCTGAGAGAGGTTGAGGTACTCGCCTCTGATCCGGCCAAAATAGGCAGCGGGAGGGTTAAAGGCAACATCAAGGCTCAAAGCTCCAAGATCACCAATATGGTTGGCTATACGTTCCAGTTCAAGTGCAATGGTTCGGACAATGGAGGCTCCTTCATCCACCTTGAGGTCGGCTAGTGCTTCTACAGCCTGGGACTGGCAGAGACTATGGCCTATTGTGGTGTCACCGGCAATGGTTTCAGCAATAATCGGCCAGCGTTTATAGGGCACTGTCTGCAGGAGTTTTTCTACACCGCGATGCTGATAGCCAAGTTGTATCTCCAGATGAAAGACACGCTCTCCGCAACATTGAAAGCGGAAGTGGCCAGGTTCAATGATACCCGCATGAACAGGCCCAACCGCTACTTCATGGACAGATTCTCCTTCCACGGTAAAGTAGGGGTAGTTACCGGGAATATCCTGGTCATAGTTGTTGTCAAAGACATCCTTTTTCCCGGTATAATTTTCATGGTAGCGCACCATTTTATACCAGGGGTGTCCTTCTGCTTTGAGTCCGTACTGTTCGCCAATTTCACGTTCAAACATATGAAATTTTTCAGACTCTGCAGTTAACGAGGCAAAGTTGTCAGGGGCGTCACAGCCAGTGACAAAGAGCTTGTAATTCTGTCGCATGACGGCCAGCAGCTTGTAGCTTCCCTGATCTTCATAGGCAAAAAACTGAACAACCTGACCATCATTTGCGGCAAGATTAAGTAATTCCTTTCGGAATGTATCAAAGTCAAGATGGGGAATATTGGCCCGACTGAGCCTTTCGTTATTTTGTATGTGCATTAGGTTAGACATTAGACGCTACCTCCAATCGTGGCAATTGCAGAAATTATGGTTTGGTAGATACTGTCAGGCAACCAGACACAAAGGATAAGTGACACTGCCAGGAGAGCAAAAGATGGCAGGGTTCTGGCCCAGTTTTCTTTGACCAGGATTTCTGCATTATCACAGGAAGCAAAACACATTTTTGTTACCAGACGGGATGCCCCGGCAAAGATAAGAATGAGTGCAAAGATAAAAATACTGACACTTATATTTCTTCCCTGCTGGAAGGCACCCATGATAATTAATAATTCACTGATGAAGATTCCAAAGGGAGGAAACCCTGATATTCCGGCAAAGCCCGCAAAAAATGTAGTAAAGGTCTTCGGGAAGAGTTTGGCCATATTACCTGTTTTGTCGACAAGTTTACTTCCGTATCCGAGCAAAATATTACCTGCTGACAGAAAGAGTGAAGACTTGATTAATGAATGATGGATAAGGTGGAGCATGGCGCCGTAGGTAGCAATGCCTCCGATACCAATACCAAAGGCAATGATACCCATATTTTCAATACTGGAATAGGCCAACATCCGTTTATAGCCGGTCTGGTAGAAAATAAAGATGGCGGCAATAAGCATGGAGAATAAACCAAAGCCAATCAGAATATTGCTTGAGAAATCACCAAGACCTGCCTGGTAGAGTAGTTGATGGCCACGAAATACGCCGAGGAAAGCACAGTTTAAAAGAGCACCGGATAAAAGAGCCGAGGCAGGACTGGGGGCTTCACTATGGGCATCTGGCAGCCAGGTATGCATGGGAGCAAGACCCATCTTAGTACCATAGCCAATAACCAGAAAGATAAAACCGGCCTTAAGCCAGACAGGATCAAGTTTATCTGCAACTTCACCAAGAGCGCTGAAGGTAATAGGTACATGAATACCACTGAGATCCATTGACATGACCACAAAAAAGCAGCCGAGCAGAGCCAGGGCGATACCTACGGAACAGATCATCACATATTTCCAGGTGGCCTCAAGAGCAGTCTTGGAACGATGCAGGAAAATCAGCGGCGCACTCATCAGAGTGGTAGCCTCAATACCAATCCACAGGACGATCAGGTGGTCGGCCAGGGCTACCATGGTCATGGTGGATAAGAAGAGCAGGGTGCAACCGATATAGATTGGTTCGCTGGAAATTTCTGTTTCACTCATGTACGAGACCGCATACACGGAGATACAGAGAAAAACAAATGAAGTAACCAGGAGGATAAGCATTCCCTCGTTGGTTACGGAAAAATATTGGGGGAAGGCGGGAGAAATCTTGCCAAACCAGCCCAGGGCAGTCATGAACAGGTGCAATAGCGCTGTTAGCACCAGAATGCGACGTCCCAGACGTACTGACACAAACATAGTTGTGATCCCGGCAATTAAGGGGATAATTGTTGTGAGTTCTAACATGGAATAACCTTTTAAAATTTAATTGTCTTTTAGCTGACCAAGGAGGGCTGTATCAACATCGTCATAGGAAGCGTTGATGTTGTGAAGAATGATACCCATAATCATGACTCCAACCAGTAAATCCAGTAAAACTCCAAATTCAACCACATACATGGTGTGAGTTTCTTTGGCCAGAGCAGTACCCATAAGGTAGATGCCGTTTTCCATCATCAGGTAACCGATAACCTGGGTGATTGCTTTGCGGCGACTCATAAGAAGGAACAGTCCTGCCGACAATGTGGTAACGGCGGTAACCAGAAGAAGATCATTTTCTATTGGTAATGAAATGCTTAAGCGGTGGGCAATAAAGGCTCCCAGTAGAATGAAAATCAGTCCGGCAAAAAGAGAAGCGTGATAGCCGATAATAGGTTCAACTTCCCGCTGGATTTTAACTTTCTTCACAGCAGCATACATTAAGCCGGGAATAAGCATCCCTTTGATCACTAACATGATCTGCAGGAGTATAATGGAGGCGAAGTTCATGGATTCATGGTGTTCAAGGAAAAGAGGAGTCAAAGAAACAACAATGCCTTGAAAGGCCATGATTTTGACCAGGGCCATGAGTCTGTTTGAGCCCAATGACAACAGAACCGATAAAATTGTCAGGGACATAAGGGCATCGGATAAATGATTTACGGAGAAAAAAGCACTCGATAGTTGGATCATTACATTACCCCCATGCTTAAGATAATAACAAAAAAGACCAGAATAAATGGTGTCAGGATAAACTTGGGAACCTGTGGCATTTTGTATCTGGCAGTAATGGATTCAACCACACCGATGGTGATATAAATAAAGGCCACCACAGCATAAAAAAGCAGGCCGTTGATGATGGCGTTATCGGCATGGAACGGGTCAATAAGCCGGGCTAGAAAGCCGGAATAAAAGAGCAGTTTAAAGTATGAGCCAAGTTCGATAAGGGCCAGATCCGGTCCGCTGTGGTCAAGGATCATTACTTCATGAATCATGGTGAGTTCTAGATGGGTTGCCGGATCATCCACAGGAACCCGTGAATTCTCGGTGAGCATCACAATATAGAGTCCTACTACAACCAAAATAAGCAGGGCACTATATTCGCCCATAAGATCGATGACATGATTTCCTGAAAAGAATTCGTAAAAACTTAAGCTCCCCGTTAATCTGAAGAAGAGAATGAGAATGCCGAAGACTGTCATCTCAGCAAGGGTAGAAAAGAAGGCCTCACGGGCCGCGCCCATTCCTTCAAAGGGTGAGGCGGTGTCGAGGGCTGCCAAGATAGTAAAAAAGCGGCCAAGTCCCATAAGGTAAAAGAGAATAAGTACATCGCCATGGAAGGAGAAAAGAGGTGCAATCTCGGCCATGGGGAAATAGAGAAGCATCATCAAACTGGTGGAAAAACCTACCACTGGTCCAAGTTTAAAGACAAAACTGGTACTGGTAGAGTAGACCGACCCTTTTTTAAAGAGTTTGATCATGGTGTAATAATTGATAAGCAGGGGTGGTCCCTGCTTGCCTGCAAAATAGGCCTTGGTCTTCTGGATTACTGCTGGCAGAAGGGGCGCTATTGCAACTGCAAAGCAAAATGATAGTAAAGAATCCATTATAATATTCCTAATCGTTGTTTCTGTGGTTTATAAAAAGAGGAGGAGGACAATAATCGCAATGATGATATAGGCGATATACAACTGAATATGGCCATGCTGAATCCATTTCAGTTTATTGATCAGACTAAACATTGGCGTGGTTAAATAGCGCTGGTAACTGGTCTCGGCGATATCTGTAACCTCACTCTGCCAGGTTGTCTGTCCCGGGAAGATTTTTTTGATACCGGTGTATGCATTTTTTATGGGTACAAATGGGCTGAAAAATTCTACCATTTCGTAGGCATAAGATGTTCCGGTATATTGCATGCGAACAGTGGGCTGGGTAAAGCCACAGCCCCAGGTGCCGCCGCTGCCAATCTCTTTGTTTGCATAGAGCATCTTACGAAAGAGGCTGACGGCAAAAAAGATGGCGATAAAAAGAATTGCAGTTTTGGAGAGATGCCGGACAATGACTATAAAGGCATCGGTATTAAAACCACTGACAGCAGTAATGTCTTGAACTCCCTTAAAGGCGAGCCGGATAAAGGGCTCGGGGAGTACGCCGATAACCAGACAACTGATGGCCATGATTCCCATGACTATTTGCATGGTAAGACCTGACTCTTCGGCATTGCCTGCCTGTTCAGTCCTGGGTTCACCAAGAAAGGCCAGGCCGACAACCTTGGTAAAACAGGCGGTAGCCATACCACCAATCACTGCCAGAGAGATAATGGCAAGTATGGTCAGGATAAAGGGAAGTTTTTCACCGGTAAGCCCTTGAAAAGCACCGTAATAGATAAGAAATTCACCGATAAAACCACTGAATGGCGGCAGGCCAGAGATGGCAACTGATCCAACCAGAAAGCTTCGACCGGTAACGGGCATTCGCTTCATCAGGCCACCAAGTTCTTCAATATTCTTGGTTTTGGCCTTATGGAGTACGGAACCCGCTCCCATAAAGAGTAAGGATTTGAATATGGAATGATTGAATACATGCATTAAGGCACCGGCGAAGCCGAAAAAGGCCATGGCCTGATTTTGTTCGGAAACACCCATCATGCCAATACCCAGACCGATAAGAATGATACCGATATTTTCCACCGAGCTATAGGCCAGCAGTTGTTTGATATCCTG
>JAOZKN010000206.1 GCA_029935315.1 Desulfocapsa sp.
ATGCTACCGGGGTATATTGGTCTAGAAACTATATTCAAACAGCAGATATTAATGCTTCTGCCACAAATACTTGGAATAATGGCGTTGGCTTCTCTCCCATTGGTAATGATTCCGTTGCATTTACTGGTTCGTATGATGGACAGGATCATACTATTGATAGCTTGTATATCAATCGACCTTTAACGGATAGTGTTGGACTTTTTGGCCGTAGAACTGGCACAGTCGAAAATTTAGGTGTTACGAATGTGAATATCACCGGACATGACAATGTTGGTGGACTGGCAGGGTATGCCAGCGGAATGGTCACTAACTGTTATAGCACAGGATCAGTAAATGGAAATGACGTAGTCGGTGGTCTGGTGGGTAAAATTCCAGACACGGGCAATGGTGCATCTACCACAAGTGATTGTTATAGTACCTGTTCAGTAGCCGGCAATGACAAGGTAGGTGGGCTAGTTGGGTGGAATGGTGATGTAGTCAGTGACTGTCATAGCACAGGTACGGTTAATGGTAATTCTAGTGTTGGTGGTCTTGTTGGGCAAAGTTTTTATGCTACTGTCAAAAACAGCTATAGTACTGGTTCTGTAACTGGTATTAATAATCATGTCGGAGGATTAATAGGCGTCAATTCTAATGCTGGCATTTTTAAATGTTATAGTATCAGTGTTGTAAGTGGGTATGATTATGTTGGTGGTTTAGCTGGAACCCATGAGATGTACTATATAGAAAATAGTTATAGCATGGGATCAGTAACAGGAAATGATCATGTAGGCGGTTTAGTAGGGCGCAACGGTGCCTGGGGTGTTAAATACTGTTATAGCACCGGCATGGTAACTGGTAATTTGAATGTTGGTGGACTTGTAGGAAGTAAAGGCAGTGGTACAGCAGTAAATTCTTTTTGGGATACGGAAACATCAGGACAGAGCAGCAGCATTGAAGGTACCGGTAAAACCACTGCTGAGATGAAAAATTTAGCAACTTTTACAGATGAAAGCACAGTCGGCCTGGATGGTGCCTGGGATTTTGTTAATAATCCAAATGATGATTCTGCAAACAATGATTATTGGACAATTAATGCGACCAAAAATGCAGGGTATCCATATTTTCCCAGCGAATACACCGTAACTGCAAATAGCGCAGGTAATGGAAGGGGAACGGTATCATCTGATGTGGGCGAGATCAATTACAACTACCCGACAACAAACACTGAGGATAGCAGTGCCATAACCGAGACTAGTCCGATTACTCTAACTGCCACCGCTGAAACCGATTCCACTGTTTCCTGGACGGGTTGCGACTCAACGGGTGGCCCCACAACAGAGGCCACCTGTACATTTTCAAGTCTTGACAGCAATAAAACAGTTACCGCAACTTTTACTCTGAATACGTATACAGTCACAGCCAATGCAGATGGAAACGGTAGTGGTACTGTAGCTTCAAATGTTGGTGGCATCAGTTACACATATCCGGGTACTACGACAGGGGTAACTTCTGCTCGTAATCATGGCAGTCTGATTACTTTAACCGCCACCGCCGAAACCGGTTCCACTGCTTCCTGGACGGGGTGTGACTCAACGGGTGGCACCACAACAGCAGCCACCTGTACACTCTCAAGTCTTGACAGCAATACAACAGTTACCGCAACTTTCACTCTGAATACGTATACCGTCACAGCCAATGCAGGTGGAAATGGTAGTGGTACTGTAGCTTCAAATGTTGGTGGCATCAGTTACACATATCCGGGTACTACGACAGGGGTAACTTCTGCTCGTAATCATGGCAGTCTGATTACTTTAACCGCCACCGCCGAAACCGGTTCCACTGCTTCCTGGACGGGGTGTGACTCAACGGGTGGCACCACAACAGCAGCCACCTGTACACTCTCAAGTCTTGACAGCAATACAACAGTTACCGCAACTTTCACTCTGAATACGTATACCGTCACAGCCAATGCAGGTGGAAATGGTAGTGGTACTGTAGCTTCAAATGTTGGTGGCATCAGTTACACATATCCGGGTACTGCGACAGGGGTAACTTCTGCCCGTAATCACGGCAGTCCGATTACTCTAACTGCCACCGCCGAAACCGGTTCCACTGCTTCCTGGACGGGTTGTGACTCAACGGGTGGCACCACAACAGCAGCCACCTGTACATTCTCAAGTCTTGACAGCAGTACAACAGTAAATGCCAGCTTCACGTTAAGCAGCTATATCGTGAATACTCAGATTGACCCTGATAGAGGTGTCATTTCACCAAGCTCACAATCAGTTAACTATGGTGATACAACCTCTTTTGAGATTACGCCAAAATCTG
>JAOZKN010000039.1:0-18174 GCA_029935315.1 Desulfocapsa sp.
TTCTTGGTTTTGAATCCACCCGGGACAGCGTTGAGTTTGCCGAGGTCATCAGGCCACGGATTCTCATCCGGCCCGTCGTTCCTTTTGAAAACGGTAAGGTCAAACCGGGATACAACTGGAACGAGTGGAAGAAACACTATTTTGAGACAGCGACTACGTACCGGCGTGTCTACCCGGTTTCAGATGTTGATCTGGTCATCAGTCCCACCTCCTGGTCCGGGGCCCCTATACTTGAACCTGACGGCAAAATTTATTTTGACAACTGGAACATATTTCACTACGGCGGCGGCATGATAGCGGGCATGCTTAACATGGGCATTTGTCTTTGTGACTACAACGACGGCAATACTGACAGGCGGGCCATGTCGGTTGTGGCCATGATTGATGATGATCTGTTTAATACTACGAGCCGTACTATCGGCTTCGGCATCCCACCGCGCAGCATGGTGTCCCATATTGCAAAATGGTACCTGACTGAAGAAATCCCGGTCGTTGGTCCTGTTCTTGATGTACTTAACGATATTGTCGGTACCCTTACCTGTGGTTTGACCTTAGGACTGTTGTGCCCCGACCCCATTGAAAGTATGGTTAAATCAATTTTTCTACCTTTTGATATCCTTGGTGTTCCAGTTGACGGCAGAGTATCGTTCGTTTTTTTGATCCCAGAAAAGTCAGGAAGTACATTCGCCCACGAGGCAGGACATCTTCTGGGTTTTGTTGATCCCTATTCCCAGAATCATGATTCGGAGAATCCTTCGCACTGTAAGTATGATGAAGGGGCTTCATTTCTACATTATACCGATGCACCGGCCGTCCACCAGTATACTCTAGCCCAGCCCATCTTCAATGTGGAGCCGCCGGGCATAGTTTTGAGCGGAGCTGATGGTATTAATGCGAAATCAATTATGTCGTATGCTAATGGCCGCAGTGATCGTAATGTCCTTTTACTGCCGGCGGAATACAACAGCATTCGGCAGCGTTTCCGTGTGCCGGCCGGGGCAAAAAACGCTCAAACAACTGGTGCTGGCGATGGGGTTTCCATCGAGGGGGCGGCTGACGGGAAAGCAATCAGGATCAATGGCTACATTGATCTGGAAAGTGGTACCGCAGGCGTGCTGGAATCGAGGCCGCTGCCTGCTGGCGCCGTTGATTCCATGATCCTGCCGGATAGTGCCCTAACCCTGGCATTCCTGGACGGCAGTGGAAATGTGCTTCGCGAGGATGGTTTTGCCTTTAACATCCCCTCGTTGCTCCAGGCACACCAGCAACCGCCTTATCCGGCCCAGTACGCTACTTTCACCGTTGTCCGCATTGCTCCACCGGGCAGTGAAAGCGTAGAAATTCGCTTTCAGGGTGAGACGGCGTGGACCAGGGCAATCAGCTCCAATCCACCTGTCGTCACCTTGGTTTCACCTTCTGGAGGAGAAACCCTGGATGCAGACGCCGAATTCACCATCCAGTGGAGTGCCACGGACCAGGATGTTGATGATCTGACCTATTCGGTGTATTATTCAGTCGACGGAGGTGCGACCTATGTGCCCCTGGACACCGCGCTTACTGCAACATCACTGAACTGGGTGACGGTTACCGCTCCCGGAAGCAATACTGCCGTGATTAAAGTAGAGGCTTCGGATGGCTTTAATCTCGGTCAGGCGGTCTCACCTCCCTTTACCGTGGCGGAAAAAGATCCCCTGCTGGCTATCATCTCACCGGCCGATGGTAGCCGGTTGCCGGCAACGGCCGCCGTCAACTTTGAAGGAGCTGGCTATGATGTTGCTGATGGAGTGCTCAGGCAGCAAAGTGCTTTCCAGTGGTCGTCATCCATTGACGGGCTCCTGGGAGAGGGGAAATCCTTAACAGCCAACGACCTGAGAATCGGTAGCCACCAGATTACCCTGACGGTCACCAATGATAACGGCAGGCAGGCGACTTCCGCGATTGGAATTACCATCCTGTCCGACCGGGACAATGATCAGATTCCGGACGAGGTGGAGGAAGCAGAACCGCTGCTTGACCCTGACAATCCTGACGATGCCATGAGCGATGCGGACGGTGACGGAATCGTTCTGTCCTCAGAAGTGCTTGTCTTCCATACTGATCCAACTGACCCGGACAGTGATGGAGACGGCATTTCAGATGGAGATGAAATCATCCTCGGGACATCGCCGAGTAACGCTGATCTTGATAGCGATGGGATTGTTGACGGCAGTGACAATTGTCCAATGACAACCAACCCGGACCAGGCTGACCTGGATAATGACGGCATCGGTGACTTCTGCGACAATTGTTTGAGCAGCAGCAACTCGGATCAGATCGACGATGACTTCGACGGCGTCGGCAATGCATGTGACCCATGCCCAGATTCCGACCCCAGCCTGCCGATAAGGGCCGATGGCTGCAACTTCGGTGTCAGCGGCTCTGCTCCTCTTCCTGACCTGCAGGCTGTGAAAAAGAACGACTGCGGCGGTGCAGTATTATCAGGTGAATCGTTTACTTGGACAGTGACCATTGTGAATAACGGGTGGCCTGCAACGTTCAGTGACGGTCAGAGCATCTTCCGGGATGATCTGCCTCCCGGCCAAAAATATGGACCGGTGACGGTTGCAAACGTCAACAACATTGTCAACAGTTCCAATATCAGCTGTGTCGAAGTGGCCAGCAGCATCAACTGCACAGCAGACGGAGAAGATGTAACCTTGGGGGCTTTTACCGCTTCCTTTGATGTGATGATCAAAGTAACGCCCCGTGGATCAGGTATTCTCAGGAATCCTGTCTCTGGAGGACTTTGCCGGGTGGACCCTGGCAGGATTGTGACTGAAAATGACAGGAGTAACAATGACTGCGATGATACTGTCAGAGCACCCTTTCCCTGGCACCTATTTCTTCGTAAGGCCGTTTATGAACGGTAAGCCGGGATGTTGCCTCTGACTATTGTTCAGCTGTGGATTTAAATTGGGGTACCACCTTTTTTGGTCTTTGACCGGGGCACTGGCTTGTAAACTGGCTAATCTGGGGACATCTATGATAAGTAAAGTCAAGAGGAAAACGGAGATTTCCTGTGTTCCAGCCCAATCCGAACATTATTTTCAGCTCAGAGTTCGGTGGGATAGGCCTGTGGTGGAGAACCTGTGTACATTCGGAACCACAGGGCCTATCCCACCGAACGGGCTTAGATAAAATATTTTTTTCAGTGATTCTTTGCCGCTTTGTTTTTTTGCTACAACAAATGGCTTGTGACCAGACATCTATTTGCAGTATCAGGCTATTTGCCGTCACAGAAGATTGAGTTTGGATCAAAACCTGCTGACCTTTAAACACTATACGGGTGCATCACCTTAAAGATCGCACAGTCCCCAGAACAAAAGGATCAACAGGAAAACCAAGCCGCAAATCACTATTCATTTAAGCTGCTTTTTCAAGAACCTCCCGCGGTATAAATTTCTTTTGATTTTTATCAACCGCCATCATGTACGCCACAAGTTTTCTGGCCACTGCGAGGGTTGCCCTGTTACGATTACCTTTTTTTAGTTCATGCTCGTGTACTTCAGCTAATTGCGAATTCCATTGTGGTGCAAGTTTTGCCGCCTCAATCAATACCGTCTGTAAATGTTTTTTGCGTTTCTTGGAAATGGGTCCTCGGATATCTTTGCCTGCCGATTCTTTTTGGGCACTGCATAGTCCGCAGTAACTAACTGCTTGATTGATACGGCCAAATCGACTTACATCACCAATCTCCAGTACCCAGGTCAGGGCTGTTATTTCTCCAATTCCTCGGATATTCATTAACAGCTCTACTCGTTGGCTGATCTGTGAATCATTGCGGAGAGCACTAACAAGCGTTTTCTGCATCTTGCTAAAAAACTCCATACTGCTTCGGTTCATCTGTAGAAGGTTAAGAACTGATTCCGGTACATAGTCCAGGGTGTTGAGTAAGTCCTGAAAATACTTGGTCCCGTGCAAACGCTTTTTGTTATACTCAGCTCCCACTTCCATCAAAAGAGTGGCGGGTCTTTGTTTTCATCTTCGCCACTTCTCTAACTAAAAGGTTCCGGTATCGTAAAATACGACGTAGGTTCCGATGGTCTTCCGGGGCCATATAACACTCAGGAAGAAGATTGCAGCGAAGAAGATCCGCTATCTTCTCAGCATCAGCGGCATCATTTTGCTTCTTGGCCGCTGTTATTGCCTTGAGCATCTCAGGGTGAGCAACCTTCAGTTCCTTGGCATATATTTCTTCGAAGGCAAGGAAATCGATTTGGTGTCAAATTCCTCACGTACTGTCTGATGACAAATCACGTACACCTTCTGGCAGTACCGAAAAAACATGCTGACAACCTTGCTCGTGCAGTTGGAAAAGCACATCGTCTCTATCACGTATGATCAATTTTCGTGAAGGAGTGAGAGGTTATCTTTTTAAGGGACGATTTTCGTCCTGTACTGTTTCCACAGATATATCCCTGCTAACGGCCATCCAGTACATTCTTCGTAACCCAGTGAAGGCGAAAATGGTTCAATATCCTTGGGAATACCAATGGTCAAGCGCCGGCTATCATTGCGGACTGGTATCTCATGATCTTCTAGTCCAAGACGACGAACTCTTTTCAAGTGTTGCCAACTGGCAAAAGTTTCCCTGTACAGATTCCGTGATGAGTTCATTGCTGGAAGAAAAGAATCGTACCGGCCGCCCGTTTGGTTCTGATGATTTTTATAGCATAGTTGAAAAGCTGACAGGGTGTGACACACGCCTTGGTTACCCTGGGCACCCAGCACAAAAACGGTAATGTCCCCGGATTACGAGTTCAAGTGCAAATAGTGCAAGAGGAAACCAATGGCAAGGTTAAGATGTTTCCTGAATACGTCAGGTTCGCTTGAAACTTGTATCAGTAATTGTCAGCTCAGGTTTGAACAACTACACCTAAAAAGTTATTCCTAAGGCCCCTACTCTCCGATCACCAGCATTTTCTCCCATTTCCCTCCTCGATATCTGAGGGATGTCATCAGGGCCAGGCTGCCGATAAAAAGAACCACGCAGCCCCAGGCAGTATAGACATCCATCCCTAAATAGTTAATCCCTATAATCAGGGGCAGCAGCATAATAAAAACGGTTGCACTGCAAATTGCCAGGAGAAGGAAACGGGTATCTCCCGCACCCTTTAACACTGCAGCAAAAATCATATAAAAAACATCGAGTAAAATGTAGGTGGCCACAAACTTCAACAGGATAGAACCCATATTCAGCAACTCCTCATAGTTCACTCCCACAGCTTCCGTGTCAATAAACAGAGCAACGATTGGCCTCGAAAAGAAGATAAGGCAGGCATCCAGTAGAAGTGTGTAGCACATGAGTATATGAATACCACTCCAGGCCGCGGCACGAGCCTCCTCTGGTTTGCCACGACCAAGGGCCTGACCTGCCATACTGCTGATACCAAATGAAAAAGCAAGGGCCGGCATAAAAGCCAGAGAGCTGATGGAGATAACAATGTTGGACGCGGCAAGGGGCATGGTTCCCATACGGCCCACGATAAGGATAAAAAAGGTAAAGGCAAAAACATCCATACTGAACTGCAATGCGCCGGGAACACCATACTTGAGCAGTCTTTTCAGAATAGGCCAGTCGAGGGCCATACTCTCCATAATCCTGAATTCCTCCCGGAAGCGCCTGGAAAAAAGTGGCGGTGCCAGACATAAAACGGTCACCCCCCAGGCAGCAACCGTTGCAATTCCCGCCCCCACAATCCCCAGTTCCGGTGCTCCCCATGCGCCATAAATAAGTGCGTAATTGAGGGGAATATTGACCACCATTCCCAGGATATTTGCAATCATCACCGGTCGTGTCCTCCCCCTTCCTGTAAAAAATCCGGAGAGGGTCTGGATGGCCACATGCAGAATTCCACCCTGACAGAGGATGTTAAAATACTGGACTTCAAGGATTTGAATGCTTTCTCCATGTCCCACCAGCGAAAACAGGGGTTTTGTCACAAAGGAGGCAATAAAAAAAAGGACTACCCCGGAAAAGAGGGTAAAGAAAAGTCCCTGCCAGAGGGTGGCGCCGATTTTATCCAACCTTCCCGCACCGGAATACTGGGCAATGAAAACAGAAATATACCCTGCAATACCACCGAAAAAAACAAGAAGGAGAAAAACACTCACCCCGGCAGGAACCACTGCGGAAATAGCATCGACGCTATAATGGGACAGAAAAATACGATCGGTGAATTCCATCACCGTGGTAGCGGCCATACCGGTTACCAATGGGACACAAACTCGTGAAACATCTCGATAGCGACTTTTTTTCTGCCAGTTCTCTATATATTGCAACATCACTATCTCGAAAAATATTTATTTGGACTTTTTCTTCTAAAACCTTTATCCAGTATAAATTCAACTACACTTAAACACACAGGGAGTTTTCATGAACGCCATTGAATGCATACAGACAAGACGAAGTATCCGCAAATTCACCACTGATTCCGTGCCCCGGAAGGAGCTTGAAGAACTGGTTAGCATCGCCCAGTGGAGTCCATCCTACAAGAATACCCAGCCATGGGAAGTAGCAATTGTCTCCGGCGATAAAAAACAGGAACTCTCAAAAAAGCTCGTTGCGCTTCTTGAGGAAAGGGCAACACCCACTCCTGATATTGAGTCCCCCACCTCATGGCCGGAAGCAGAGCAGGGCCGCATAGATTATCTTATGAATAAACGAAAAGAGCTCACCGGCCTTGATCTCACAGCACCGGAAATGATCGTGAAGGCAAAAAAAGCCAACTTTAACTTTTACTTTGCCCCCCACGCCATCTATTTATTCCAGGATGCAAGCCTTGGTGAGTGGTCACTGTTTGATATGGGTCTTTTCGCCCAAAGCCTGATGCTGGCAGCACATGCGAAGGGGCTGGCCACTGTTCCCCAGGCCTTTACCACCGATTATGCAAAAGAAGTTAAAGAATGTCTCGGCATCCCCGCATCAAAACGTCTGGTCCTTGGACTGTCTGTGGGGTATCCCGATATGGACTCACCTGTAAATGCATACCGAACCGAACGCAGTGCAACGGAAGGCATCGTCAACTGGATGGAATAAAACTTCTCTTTTCTCGATGATGCGAGCCACATCGCCCGGGGCAGGACAGGTTTAGCCTGCCACCAGATAAGTAGGAATTGCACAAAAAGGCCAATTCCTACTTCTTTAACGCTTGCTTATGGTGAAATATCGTAAAGCACACATGTTTTTTCATTTATATTGCGTTTTTTTAAAAAAATACAATGAACAGCCTGATTGATTCTTCTGTCCTCACCGTTTTTGTCCCAACATTCTTTTTTGTCTCTGCAACACCTGGAATGTGTATGACCTTATCAATGACCCTGGGAATGACCATTGGTCTCCGTCGCACGTTCTGGATGATGTGGGGTGAACTGCTCGGAGTCGCTCTTGTCTCCGTAGCCGCAGTGGCCGGAGTCTCAGCCATTATGCTCAACTACCCTGCTGTTTTTCTTGTGCTGAAATATGCTGGCGGTGCATACCTTGGCTATCTTGGAGTTCAGATGTGGCGCTCAAAGGGGAAAATGGCCCTGTATGAACCAAGTAAAACAAAGGTCGAATTCAGGGCGAAGGAACTGCTTGTGCAGGGATTTGTTACAGCCATTGCCAACCCCAAGGCATGGGCCTTTATGGTCTCTCTTTTACCACCATTCATCGATTCGGAGATTGCACTCGCTCCCCAGATCATGATCTTACTCTTTATTATTCTCAGCATTGAATTCTTATGCCTTATTGGCTATGCAGCCGGTGGCAGAACACTTCGCAATATGCTCCGAAAAAAAAGTACTCTCAAAACAATGAACAGGATAGCGGGAACACTGATGATCGGGGTGGGTGTCTGGCTGGCTACGGGATAACTCAATGCCACAGTTATCACCTGTAGCGACTGGGGTCATGTCGATGAGCATGTCCTGAAAAACAGGTTCTCTTGTATTCAGCCCATACTCCCAGCCGTAACAGCAGCAATAAAGGCATAGCGGACAAGCTTACCGATAAAGACCAGGGCGGAAAAGAGGAAAAAGTTACACCGTAAAGACCCGGCAACCAGACACAACGGATCGCCAACTATTGGCAGCCAGGAGAGCAGGAGCGACCAGGAGCCATACCTGCGGAAAAGAACAGTTGCCCTCTCTCGCTGCTCTCTATCTATCCGCAACAGCCTCTGCAGCAAAAATGCCGATCCCCAGAGGCCAACTCCATAAGTGGTGCAGGCCCCAAAAAAATTCCCCACTGTGGCCACAGCCACCACAGCTCCGGGATCGAAACTATTCACAATCAAAGTTATTAACAGCCACTCCGATCCAAGGGGCAGAACCGTGGCAGCCAGAAAACTCAGGACAAAAAGAGCCGGCAGGCCATTCTCCAGCAGGAACGACTGCATTACTGCACTTCACCGTGCTGCGTATCTGCCTGGTTGAGAGCAACTTTCAGTACGGTGCAGATTGTTTTCTTTTTACTGCTAAGGGCAATCGATTTTTTATACAAGCCGTATGGTTCCATGACGTCTTCCTGGAAAAAGATCCTAAGGGCGTATTGCCCGAACCTTTCCCTTTTGTTTTGGGATATAACGACGCTCTGCATCACAGTTATCATCAAGTTCCCAGGTTCCTACGTTTCCTTCAAGATCCGGCTCATCTGACCAGTATGTGCCTTCGGCATCCAACTCACAATTTCCATTCTCATGCAGATCGAAAATCAGATACAGTTCGTACAGCTCAGCGACAGTGGGGAGCCGCCAATCGTCATAGCCACCCTCCTTCAAATTTGAGGTGTATTCCTGTGCTGCCTCCAGTGAGCTAAAGGTTTTACTTCTCTCTACCTGCCACATCTTTTCCGAATGGGTGTTCAGACAAACAGCGTCTCCCCGGGTAACAAGCCTGGCATTTGAATCCGAGCCGGCTTTATTTGGGCCGGCACATCCTCCCAGCAACATTGCAGACAGAAACAGCGCAAAAGTCAGCAGTAAAGTACCTTTAGCAGTACAGACTATCGTCTCATTTATTCTCATTTTATTCCTCCATGGAATGCCAGCATTATGCCAAACAGTTTGTACATTTTAGAAACAAAACAATATCAACGTTGCAAGAGGGTTTAAGGTCTGCTCCAGGGAGCGTCATCCTGGGAATTTCGTAGTATTTTTGCTGTTTTTGCTATTCGATTTGTATCAGTCTGTGCGAGGGACTCGCATGATACAAATCGGATGGGAAAAAGAGCTCAAAAATCAAGAAATCCACAGTCAAAGCGGACTGAAGCAGACCTTAAATCCGTTTTCAAACTACTGCAATTTTCTAACCGGACAATACTGGAAGGAACTGCTTACAAGTGAGGATAGAGCAGGAGTGTATTAATTCCAGCCCGTGCACCGGGAATTTCTCCAGGTACACCATAAAGGAAAAGTGCCCATGTTATTTCCCCTGAATAAGCTCTCGATATCTATCTGCAGGTAGAATATGAAAAGTTCCCGTTGCTGTGGTGCACACCTCACCATCACTGTTCGAGAGTGTTGCCTGCATACAGATTTTTGGACCTTCTCGTGAAATTACACGGCATGCAATAGCAATGTTTTCCCCACAGATGTACACTGCTTGCAAAAATTTGACGCTAATACCTGACGTCACTGCCATCTTCCGGGTGAAAGCATAGCTGGTCCAACCCATTATTTCATCAAGGAGACCCATTTGGATGCCTCCGTGGAGAATGCTACCCTGACCAGCAAAATGTTGCGCGGGTAAATATTCAGCATATGCCTCCTGCCTGACCTTGTCCCAGTAGAATCTAAGCTGCAATCCCTTACTATTTTCACTGCCGCAAAAAAAACAATTATTGTCGGGAAAAGGATTCTCTATTTCTTCTTTCATCGGAGGATATTTTTTGAGTTTGATTTACCCGCATCCACTCAAGCCAATAAGGATTCAAGTTTACTTCGCAAAACAGAAAGCTGAACCGGTTTCACCATAAAAGCATCAGGCTTGTCCTCGTATAAGGGAACATCTTCCTCAGAAAAGCCACTGATTAACAAAATCGGAATTGCAGGATCAATCTTTCTAATTTCTTTCATAGATTCAATACCATTCATTTCAGGCATTAAAATATCCAGTATGACGGCACAAAAATCAACGTCCATAGTACGAACCTTGTCCACTGCCTCTGGCCCGTTTTTGGCAGTATGGACAGTGAATCCAAGCCGCTCAAGAAGCATTTTAACAATAACCAGGATAATGGGTTCATCATCGGCAAGCAGAATATCCCCTGACAGAGACACATGTCCAGCCGCTACATCATCACAAGGGACTATTGTATTCTGCGCCGGGGGAGAGACCGACGGAAACAACACTCTGATGGTTGTTCCCCTCTCTGGTGTACTCTCAACAGTTATCGCTCCATGGTGCTTCTGCATAATACCAACAGTCAGGGCAAGTCCAAGCCCCCTGCCAACCAACTTGGTGGTATAAAAAGGTTCAAAAATTTGAGCAAGATTTTCAGGATTAATCCCTTTTCCAGAATCTTTTACCTGACAAAATGAATATACTCCGTCCTTGATATTATCATCCTGAAAAAATATGGGTAGAGAATCCGTTGTGAAATAATCCGTACCGAATGTAATCTCTACTGTTTCTGAAGCGCCATCAAGGGACTCCACAGCATTGGTAAGTACACTTTCCATCACCTCTCTTATCTGCTGCTCATCAATAGAACAGTAAAGAGGTTGATCCGGTGGAATAAATTTCAGGGAAACTGAATGATGGGTGCAACTTTGAAATTCGGTAACGCTTTCTCTAACAAGGTCAGCAAGGGATACATCCTGGAGTTGCAGAGGTCTTTGCCCCACGTAATTCAACATCATGGAGCCTACCTGAGTTGCTCCTCTGGCAGCCAGTAAGGCATTTGAGGCCATTTTATACTCGTCGGAACCGGTAGCCAGCCGAAGAGTCATAAGACCCAGGTTGCCCTCCACCGCCATCATAGCATTGTTAAAACGATGGGCAATGGCTCCTGCCATCCTTTTAAGGCTTGCCAGCTTTTTGAGTTCCTCCTGCTGCTGGATTATTTCTAACCTTTCCGCCACCTGTATTTCCAGGCTGTCCCTGATTGTTGCAAATTCATCGGACCGCTGCAGTGCAAGTTTTTCTAACTGTTGATTTTTGAGTTCAAGATCTCTGATCTTTTCTCTCAACTGAATATTTAATTCTCTTTGGTCCATAATTTTATATGTCTATGGAACTTTTATCATCAACGTCTATTGTGACAGCACAACAAAAGCTACGAAAACGGCATGACCATTTAGTAACTATGGTCTCCCCATTGATTCTCCCCCTCTAATTATGCTAAAAGAACAGGACTCAATTTACCATAGGCAGAATAACTAAAGATGAGAAAACCTGAAGAAAAGTCAACCTGTGACGGCTTGGGTATTCATCTCCCTCGAGATCTCCTCTCAAGTACAGAGACACGGCAATCGGAAAAAAATAGTGCATGATTTGATGAAGAAAGACGAAACAGAGGACAAAAAGGACAGAAAAAAAGATGAGTAAATGGCCGGCCTGACGGGTGGTCTTATGTGCGCATCAAGGATGCACTGTATTGCTTATTGATGCGTGCCTGCTCTCTTCTCTGCCCCGGCCAGGTCGCAGAAAAATCAGGACGCACCTGCAAAGAGATCCAGTGAAGAGCAGAATATCCTGAGAGTATCACTAATACTCCCAGGAGAACACCGGGGGCAGTATTTGTTAAAAGAACCGGGCTTATCGCCTGCCTGATTTCTTTGGTACTGCCTGCAACAACTCGCCAGCCGGTGTTTCACAGGTCAGTACTTCACCGATATATTCTTCAATATCCATCATATAAAATGAACTTTCTTCATCGGCAAAGCTGATGGAAATTCCGGATTTCCCGGCACGACCCGTACGGCCAATGCGATGCACATAATCTTCAGGCTCAAAGGGGAGGGTATAATTCACAACATGGCTGATGCCATCAATATGGATTCCACGTCCAGCCACATCTGTGGCAATCATCACCTGAACCTTGCCTTCCCGAAAATTTTCAAGGCGCCTGGTTCGCTTATGCTGCGGTACATCACCTGAAAGAACCGTGCAATCCACCCCGTCACGACACAGGCGATCATAGAGTCTTTTTACATCACGTTTCATATTTACAAAAACCATGATTCGTTCATGGTCCTGATTTTTGATAAGGTTGTAGAGTATTAGATATTTCTCTTCTCTGGTGGTCATATAGACAATCTGCTGCACTGTCCCCGTTGCAACCTCTTCAGCCTCTGTCTCAATGGATATGGGAGCTGTACACCATTGTGATGCCAGACGCTTTACATCTTCTGTAAAGGTTGCTGAAAACATCATGGTCTGACGCTTATCTCTGTTGGGGATCTGATGAATAATGGAACGCACATCGGGGATAAAACCCATATCAAGCATACGATCCGCCTCATCAATCACCATAATGGCGGCCTCATGGAGCCGTACCACACGTTTTCTGGAGAAATCAAGTAGGCGTCCGGGAGTGGCCACCAGAATGTCCACAGGTCGGTTTTGCAGGTTTTTCTGCTGGCGCTGATAATCCGTTCCGCCATAGGCTTCGCCAACACGAAGGGGCAAATATTTACCCAGTGCCTTGGCATCCTTGGCGATCTGAATGACCAGCTCACGGGTGGGAGCAATGATAAGCGCACGGGGACATCCGTTCTTTCGTTTTCCCTGATTTTGGCGAATAAGTTGCTGAAAAATACCAATAAGAAATACAGCACTCTTCCCGGTTCCGGTGGAAGCCCTTCCCTGGATATCCTTGCCGGCAATAACACCCGGCAAGGCCTGTGCCTGGATGGGTGTACAATACTGAAACCCCAGATCAGCGATGGCATGCATAATGGCTGGTGAGAGGTTGAAATCATGGAAACGGGATTTCCCTTCTGCCGGTTTTACCTTGAAAGAAGACACGCTCCATTTAGGATTTCTTTCGGGTGAACGTTCGGGCCTGGGAGCCTGTTTGGGCTCAGCTTTTGGGACAACCTGGATGGTTTGCACTTCAGCCTCAACCGCGGGCAGCACATCCTGCTTAATCCAAAATGCAGTGCTGATAACCCCTGCTGTTCTTCGCTGTTGTTGTTTCTTTCGTGCAACTAATCGTTTTCGTAATTGTCTGTTTTTCATAGTCTGTTTTCTGTTGGCCGCATTCCGTTAGAATTTAGCAAATATCCGCTATCTTATTTACAACCTTTTGCAATATATCAATCCCATCAGGAGTAAAATCTTCTTTTTCGCTCAATGCAAAAATAGCGGCAACATCCATAAAAAATCCGTCCGCCACTTCTTCTTTCTGCAACACAAAAGGGCCATTATGGACACAGGAAAATATCCTGCCCCAGACCCGGTTTCCATCTTTTTCAAAATACTGATCAAAGAGATGGGTATAACTGTTCACCTCAACCCCCAACTCTTCTAAAAGCTCACGCTCGGCGGACAACTCGTAGGATTCCCCGGCCAGCACCACCCCACCCGCTGCGACGTCCCAGCAGGAAGGATAGAGATCTTTTGTCTTCGTTCGTTTCTGTAAGAAAAGCTGCTTCTGCTCGTTAAAAACAAGGATATAACAGGCGCGGTGAATCAGGCCCTGCTCACGCATAATATTTCTCGGAACGGCCTTCAGTTCATTATTATCCTGATCGACAATCTGCACGATCTCCTGCCCCGGATTATACACCGGGCTTAATTCCCGGCCGCTCACAGTGCGGTGTTGCCGTTGCAGGCGGGCCCTGAATCAACATCTCAGCAATGGTCAGTTTTACCCGCGGCAGCAAATGAATTTTATCGCCCATAAGTTCCCGCTCCACGGCCACCAGACGTTGTA
Organism: Desulfocapsa sp.; assembly: GCA_029935315.1. Taxonomy (GTDB): domain Bacteria; phylum Desulfobacterota; class Desulfobulbia; order Desulfobulbales; family Desulfocapsaceae; genus Desulfocapsa. Next base: position 13,901 of record JAOZKN010000039.1, read on the forward strand.
AAAGAGGTGTGCGCTCCATCTGTGGAGCCTCAGACTCGTGAACAAACTTCCTGCTCACGATTTCCTGACAACGAAAACAGCCAGGAAAATTGAGGATCTGTCCATCAGGCCTGCGCATGGAAGCAGGCACACCATGGGTTCTGCACACCATAAGTCTGTTTTTATAGAGAATACAACGCCCTTCTTCATTGAGAGGACACATCACCTGTGGACGCTCATCGCGGGATTCTGCAGCTTCGCAATCCAGAATATACTGCTGCGCACGTTTCATGATTTCCTGCTGTTTCGCTTCGCTTTGTGCACGAAAACCCTGGAAGAGATAGGCCCATTCGGTGTAGGTGTGATGCTGAAAATAAGAGTCACAACAGTTATCCGGGCAACCATTACAACTGAACTTTAATTTCTTTGCAACCACATCATAGTCAGCTTCCATGGTCTCGTAGATACTACCCACTTCTGCACTCAGTTTTTCATTGAGCAATACTTCTTTCATGTCTGTTCCTCTTCAAAACACTGGACCTGATACACTTCTATCTGCGGGTGAGAATCCTGCCATGCAGTCTCTGCCAGACCAGCTTTACGGCACAGATTCCCCAGAAACTGTTCAGCATCAGGCAACTGATCCCAGACCTGAGGGAGAAAGGTCGCACCTGCACCACCCAATTGTAAAATAACCCCGTCTATTCCCGGTCGTAATTTGGCAAGAAGATCGTTTCCATCGCTGTACTCCAGCACTTGTGCCTGGCTGAGTACGGAAATATCAATCTCAATCTCTTCAAACTCCTCGGCAGTGAGCGGTGGGAAGCGGGAATCATGAAAAGCTGCACTCCGGGCATTGCGTTGTATCCCTTCTGTAACGGATCCTGCAGCCTGCAGATTTCCTATGCATCCCCGCAACTGACCATTTTTTTTGAGGGTGACAAAGGTTCCGCACTCAATATCCGGTGCGGGCTCATAAGTATCATTTTTTTCAACTTCCAGCCCCAAATTGCCAGCAATAGTCATCCGTGCAATCTTTAAAAGTGCCTGTCCTTCCAATTCTGTCAGTACTTTTTCCATCTCATCACCATTCAACACCCAACATCAAACAATTGATCCCGCTCCCAATTCCGAGCATTGCCCCTTTCTGGCCAGGCTGAAATTTACCCTGCTCAATGGCCATGGCCAGCGTTATAGGTGCAGAAACAGAACCAACATTCCCCAGCACCGCCAGGGTTTCAAAATTCTTGTTATGGTCAAGGCCAAGATTCTCGAAAAGGAGTTTGGCATGGGCGGATCCCACCTGATGACAGAAAAACCGATCGACATCATCTGCCCGCCAACCGGAAATAGAGGCAAATTCCTGCCAGGTTGCATGGGCTGTTTCCACTCCCCGAACGAGTAACTCTTCGGAATTGGTGTTCATAAGTGTTGTTGCATTCCCACTTGCCGTGCCCTGACACAAATCAGAGTGTTTTGTGTTGGCCTTCCATGCCCCCCGCACCAGTTGCGGCCTGTCCATATCCTCATTTCCGCTGCACATGTACAGAGCAACGGATCCTGAACCAATGGTCAGAGAGGCAAAAGCGGGCTTTATTTTTTTCCGGGTCAGGGTCGTATCGGCCAGCAGGAGTTGAATGGTGGATTCCACCAATTCTTCAGCCGTCTCCCCCGCCACAATCAATCCGTTTTTTACCTGCCCAAGCTCTATCATATTGGCAAGCATCACCATGCCATCAAGAAATCCCAGGCAGGCATTGGAGATATCAAAAATCAGGCAATCTGCTGCAAGCCCCAATTTATCGTGGACAAAAGAGGCCGTTGCAGGCTCCATCATATCACGCGAAACCGAGGTAAAGATAAGGCACTCGATGGATTTGGGATCAAGATCAGCTTTTTGCAAAACCTTTTTGCCAGCAAGGGCTGCACCGTCACTGGGTCTGGTCCCCGGTTCCCAGAATCGGCGTTCACGAATACCACTCATTAACTCAAGTCTTCCGGCGGGAAGTTTTAAACGCTCATACACCGGTGCAAGCCTCTCCTCTATAGCATTTGATGTCAAGACCTTTGGAGGTAATGCATAGCCAAATGTATGAAGACAAACCTGAGAATATTGCATATATTTATATGACCTTGAAAGCAGGGAAAACTTCTGAAAAAATCAATTCGAGCAGAATGTAGCAGGTCTGGGCGTGGAATACAACAGACATCGAGAATTCCGCCCGATGGATTAATGTTTGAGGCTGTATATTTACACCTTGTAATTTGCCCATTCTTACACTACTTTTTTAGTGTGATCTTTTCTCAATCCATAACGATTATTTAATGGCGCAAATGACAGACGTCCCCATACTTAATATCAAAAATATCCACAAGTGTTTCGGTGAACTTGAGGTATTGCATGGTATCTCACTCACAGCCAACCCCGGAGATGTGATCTCCCTTATTGGCTCATCCGGTTCGGGTAAATCCACCTTTCTCCGCTGCATTAACCTGCTGGAAACACCTGATCAGGGAGATATTGAACTGGACGGGCAAGCCATTCAATTCTCAACCAACCGCGCAGGAAAACGTACTGCCAGTGATGCCAGACAGGTACAGGCCTTACGTTCGCGCATTGCCATGGTCTTTCAACAGTTTAACCTCTGGTCACATATGACAGTTCTGCAAAACGTCACAGAAGCGCCCGTCTGTGTTCAAGGCCTGTCTCGTGCTGAAGCAAATGATATCGGTATGGAATTTCTTGAAAAAGTTGGCATTGCAGATAAGGCGGATCTGTATCCGGCATTTATGTCTGGCGGCCAGCAGCAGCGCGCTGCCATCGCCCGCGCCCTTGCCATGCGACCAGAGGCAATTTTATTTGATGAGCCAACCTCAGCCCTTGACCCGGAACTGGTGGGCGAAGTCCTGGCCGTTATGCGACAGTTAGCTGAGGAGGGAACCACCATGATCGTGGTCACCCACGAAATGAGTTTTGCCCGGGATGTCTCCAATAAAGCCTTGTTCCTGCACAATGGGCTTATTGAAGAACAGGGTGAACCGGCTCAACTGTTTGGCTCACCGGAATCACTCAGGTTGCAGCAATTTTTATCCAGCACCATGAACTAAACGCACTATTAAACTTGCAATTAATACTGTATTTCAAAAAAACACAGGAGAACATCATGAAAAAGATACTGGTAACTTTGACACTGGCTGCATCTGTTATGGCCACACCTGCATTATCCCAAACTGTACGTATTGGTACTGAAGGAGCTTATGCACCTTATAACTACATCGATGACAACGGAAAACTGGCCGGCTATGAAGTTGATCTCGGTAATGCCCTGTGTGCCGAAGCAAAATTGACCTGTGAATTTAAAACCAACGAATGGGATTCCATTATCCCAAATCTTGTGGCCGGCAACTATGATATGATTATGGCCGGTATGTCAATCACTGATGATCGTAAAAAAACCATTAACTTCAGTGACGAGTATTATCCGGCCGAGCCTTCACGATTCGCGGCCGCAACTGGTGACAAATTTGACTTATCCGCACTGAAAGGAAAGAAAATTGGTGTGCAAAGTGCTACGATTCACGCCTCTTATGTAGCTGCAAATCTCGCTGCTGACAATACGATTCTCTCTTTTGAAACATTTGATCAGGCTGTGGCTGACCTCGCTGCCGGAAACATAGACCTGATGCTTGCCGATGGCGACCCCCTTGATGCCGTAATAAAAGCATCTCAGGATACATTATCATACGTTGGTGAGGGAATACGAATTGGTGGTGGTATTGGTATTGGGTTACGCAAAAAAGATGCAAAACTGGCTGATACGTTGAACAAGGCCCTGACCAGCCTCAAAAAGAAAGGTACCGTGGATAAACTGATCAAAGTGTATTTTAAGGACGGTCCTTTTTACTCTAATTAATATCAGTAGTGTCCGCTTTGACCGTAACTGGTTTGATTTTTAAATATTTTTCCATCCAATCCAGGTCATGCGAGTTCCTCGCAAAGATTGACTCAAATTGGATGGAAAAATATTAAGAAAATACTACGCAATTTCCGGGATGACGCTCCCACAAGCAGCCCATACATCCTATTGCAAAATCCAAACTGGACATTACTGACACCTACTCTGCTTCCGAGCTGCTAGAACTGCCTATGCCTGAATCATTAATCACCTGGATAAGCGCTTGGCTCGGTGAAGATATGGGTGCCAAACTTGCCTACATCACCAACGGGAAACACCTGGCATGGTATGCCAGTGTGCGCTTTACTCTTATCGCGGCTTTTGGCAGTGCAGCCTTTG
>JAOZKN010000039.1:18274-22602 GCA_029935315.1 Desulfocapsa sp.
TGGTATGCCAGTGTGCGCTTTACTCTTATCGCGGCTTTTGGCAGTGCAGCCTTTGCAGTGTTCTTTGGCCTGATCGGAGCGGCCCTCAAGCAATCTATATTTTTTCCTTTCCGCTGGATTGGAAATATCTACACCACCATGGTGCGTGGTGTGCCCGACCTCCTCTTTATCCTGTTTTTCCCCCTGGCCTTTGAACAGCTGGTAGAATATTTTCTGGCTCGCTCACGGTGCGGTGCTGACGTCATTGCTGCTGCCACCACCTGGCCCCCGTGTGCAGAAGCTCAATGGATCTTGAGCACCGGCAATTATCTGCTTATGGCCTGTGTCTCTTTAGGGATTGTGTATGGTGCATTCGCAGCAAATGTGATTCATGGTGCAATGCATGCGGTATCCAAAGGACAACTGGAAGCTGCTGCTGCATACGGTTTTACTCCCAGGCAGGTATTCTGGCGTTTTAAAGTGCGGCAGATGTGGGTCTATGCCTTACCGGGCCTGTCGAATGTCTGGATATTACTGCTGAAAGCAACTTCTTTTCTCTCACTCCTGCAAATAGCAGATATCGTCCAGTGGGCAGGACGCCTTGGAGGTGCAAACTATATCGCACGTGTGGGACTGGTTCACCCGGACTGGCGCTGGAAATACTATCTGGTACTGTTTGTGTTTTTTATCCTGCTGACCATGATTTCAGAACGCTTTTTCGAGGCACTGCAGGCACGTGCCAGCCGCGGGATGTCGCTGGCCGGGGTGAACAATGATGTTTGAATCTTTCCTCCAAACCGGGTTTGGCCAGGATATCGTAATCCTCGCCAAACCCGCCCTGTTCAATTTGTATTTCGCCGTTGTTTCTATTCCCCTGGGATTTCCCCTGGCCATTCTCTTTGCCCTTGGCAAGGGCAGTCATAATAAGATTATTTCGCTCTTTTCACGTGCCTATATTTATGCATTTCGCGGTTCGCCGCTCTTTATCCAGTTTTTTATGTTTTACTCCATAATGCTGGCCCTCAACAGGCCACTCTGGAAACCAATGGGAGTAGATGGTTTTATTCTCCACCCCTTATTTCTTGGCCCTCTGGTACTGATTTTAAATACCTGTGCCTACACCGCCGAAATATTTTACGGTGCCCTCAAATCAACGCCCAAAGGGGAAATTGAGGCTGCCCAGGCTATGGGGATGAGTCGCTGGAATATCTTTCGCAGAGTTACCTGGCCCAATATGATTCGTCTGGCCTGGCCAGCATACACCAATGAAGTAGTGTTTTTATTCCATGCAACCGCCATTGTCTATTTCACCCTGCCCGTTATCAACGAGCAAAAAGATCTGATGAATAAGGCTGGAGAATTATTCGAAAAAGATTACAATCTATTCCTCCACTTCAGTGTCGCCGGCCTCTACTTTTTACTGATATCCATGGCTCTTTTCTGGGTGGCAGGCGTAATCCAAAAACGTCTGAACAGACATATCACAGGAGCAAAAACCATCTCCTTCAGGCTCTTCCCCAGATCGCGCAACTAAATTGATCATCGATTTTCATACCCACGCCTTTCCGGATGCGGTAGCCCAAAAAGCGATCCCCCGCCTGGAAAAGGTCGGCAATATCACCGCCCACACCGCTGGTACCGTGGATGCATTATTGCAATCCATGGACAAGGCAGGAATTGAGAAAAGCGTTATCTGCTCTATAGCCACACGGCCTGAGCAGTTTGAAGCTATCCTGAAGTGGTCGCAGACGGTCAAATCGCCACGCATTATTCCCCTGCCCTCCATCCACCCCGATGATCCACAGTGCGTGGAACACGTATACCGGGTCAAAGAGGAAGGCTTTATCGGCATTAAAATGCATCCCTACTACCAGGATTATTTTCTTGCAGACAAACGACTGACCCCTTTTTACGAAGCCTTATCGGAGACAGGACTCCTTCTCGTGGCGCACTGTGGATTTGACATTGGCTACCCGCCCGTTCGTTGTGCCGATCCCGCCCAGATCCTCAAACTGCTCACAAATTTCCCCCGACTCAAACTGATAACAACCCATTTCGGTGGCTGGAAGCTGTGGGATGAGGTGGAAGAGCTGCTGATTGGCAAAGAAATTTATATGGAAATCTCTTTTGCTCTCAAGTATCTTGAGAAAGAGCAGGTGAAACGGATGATAGATAATCATCCTACCGACTATTTACTGTTTGGCACTGACTCTCCCTGGGAAGATCAGAGTGAGTGCCTGCAGAGACTGAATGACCTTGCACTTGCAAGTGTACTTCTGGAAAAAATTACAGGAAAAAACGCAGAAAAATTATTATGACTGAAATCCCCAACATTAGTAAGCGAATTTGCGATTCCTGCGGAAAAGATCTGCCAGACGGAGACCTTTTTTATCACTGTCGAACAGAAATGGTAGCGGCCAAAGATGCCACCATTCCAGATTTACAACAACCGGACAGGCTTATCGCCCAGGCATTATCTGAAATTGCCGGAAAAGATGAAAATGAATTACTGGACGATATCTATCAGGAACTGATTCTCCAGCTCTGCCCTGACTGCAGGGAAGAATTTATAAAGCTTGTCAATGCCATGCTCAACAAAGGTTGTAAAAATTGCCCCAACTGCCAGACGCAACCTGTTAAAAAAGCAGGAAAACTGCTTAACTTCCCCCCCAAAAAAGAGAAAGAATAAGCCTATTCTCTTCGGATTTCCCAACACTGATGGATCCTGGAATTTCTTGTAAAATCCAGATCAATTGTCTGTTTACTGATATTTTTCACGGAATAGTATCTCTCTATGGACTCATCCATCTGGAACTGTCTGAAGTTTGTTGAGAAAATAAGCAGCCCACCTTTCGCCAGCCTGTTCATGGCAAGCTCGATAAGATGTTTGTGGTCCCGCTGCACATCAAAAACACGCCTCTCCTTTTTGGTGTTGGAAAATGTTGGCGGATCGACAAAGATAAGATCATACTCACCTCTTTCCTCCTGCAGCCACTGCATGCAATCAGCCTTCACGGTTTTATGTGCCAGCCCGCCAAAACCATTCAAGCCAAAGTTCATTCGTGCCCAGGTGAGATAATTGGCCGAAAGATCAACGGTTGTGGTGGTGGCGGCCCCTCCGACAGCAGCATGAATGGAGGCTGTTCCGGTATAGGCAAAGAGGTTTAAAAAACGTTTTCCCGTGGCTTCCCTGCCAATACGCAAACGAATATTTCTATGATCAAGAAAAAGCCCGGTATCCAGATAATCGGTAAAATTCACCAGCAGGGAACAGTCGCCCTCCCGTACCACATGCATCTTTTTCTTACTGCCCTGTTTCTGGTACTGGGACTTCCCCTTCTGCTTCCTTCTGGTCTTGATAAAAACCCGATCCCGACGTACGCTGAACAGGTGACGAACCTGAGCCAGTGCCTGTTGGAAACGTTGTTTTGCCAGCTTTTCATCGATGGACGCGGGGGCTGCGTATTCCTGTACCTGAATCCATTTTTCGTAGATATCCACAGAGACGTTATATTCCTGTAAATCACGATCGTAGAGACGAAAACAGTGAATATTCTCACGTCTGGCCCACTTGAGCAATTTTTTGCTGTTCTTGCGCAGGCGGTTGCCAAATTCGATTCCATCTGCAGGCCCTTTGTCGGGACAGATATGCCACTCAAAATCCTGGTCGACTTCTGTTTGTACTGTTCCACAAAAAAGACGACAGTTAATGGGACCATTGTACAAACGATGACTTTGGTCCCACTTCATGCCCATGCGGTCACCAAATTCGGGGTTGGAGGTAAAAATCCCCAACTGCCAGCCCGCAAATTCTTTTCTGCATATACGTCCAAGGCCCCTGTGCAGCTCCTCAGCCTCTTCTTTTTCAGAAAGTCGTTCGCCGTAAGGGGGATTTGTTACAAGCAAACCTTGAGCCGCAGGACGTCTGAGGTGGGCAAACTGACTCTGTTTGACAACGATATGTTCTTCAAGACCTGCATTTTCGATATTTTTTCTGGCAAGGGCCACGGCTCTGGGATCGGCGTCATAGCCAAGAATAACAGGCCACTCCTTTTCCTGCCCCGCATCTTCCCGGGCAATGGCTTCATCAACAAGGGAGTCCCAAAGCTTTTTATCATGCTCCTTCCAGCCCAGAAATCCAAAATAACTGCGGGAAAGACCGGGGGCCACATCACCCTGAATAAGGGCTGCTTCAATAAGGAGCGTTCCGGAACCGCACATGGGGTCAAGGAGCATTCTCTCCTTCGATGTTTCCGCATTCCAACCGGCAAGGGACACGATTGCCGCTGCTAAACTTTCCTTTAATGGAGCGATCCCCCCCCCTTCTGCACGATAACCACGCATATGCA
>JAOZKN010000207.1 GCA_029935315.1 Desulfocapsa sp.
TGATTTGAGTTATAGTCAAGTCTGGTGTTTGAGAAATTAAGGGAGTGTTCATCGTTCTGTGTCAGCATTTTAATTTCAGATCTGCTACTCAAGGTAGCTGAAGTAACAGTCTGTTCCGAGAAAGGGCCCACAAACAGGCTCGTCGGAAGAACTGACTGTTGCTGTAGCGGGTGTCGCAGATCTGAACCTTGCATAAATTTCACTTCTATCAAATTCTCAACTCTTTACCCAGCCTTCCTTCAAAAAATATAGCTAAGGGCATGTAAAGAAATAACATGGCCAATTTGCATCTTGTATTCGTGTCATCTTTAAATGTTGTTCAATCGGAAAGTCCTCAACGTAGCCAGCTACGCCTGCGGCTTTCCTTAATCACAACATTTAAATACAACACAAACCCAAGCAAAATTTCAGCCATGTTATTTCCTTACAAGCCCTAACTGTGAAATGGTCAGGAAACATCTTAACTTTACATTTGTTCATCCTCTGTTGACCTTAGCACTGCCAATCCTATTTGACTTCTCAGCACCCACATCATAGAATAAATAAGAAAGTCTAAACAATATAGATTAAGCCAAACCTGCCGTGTGGCAGGGACAGAAAGCCACGGGTCTACAAGGTAGCCGGGTTGCCTATTAGATAAGGTAACTCGGCTTTTTTTATTTATTGAACTCGAAACTAAATGGGGAAAGAATGAAATTTGTTAAAACTGTGAAGACAATACTGCTCACCCTGCCATTGGTATTGGCGCTATTGGCTGTAAAACCAAATAATGCAGTGGCATTAGAACCGTTTATTGGTCAGATTATCATGTTTGGCGGTAACTTTGCCCCCAGGGGCTGGGCCTTATGTGATGGACAGCTCTTGCCAATTACCCAGAACTCTGCTCTTTTCTCAATTCTGGGAACGACCTATGGAGGAGATGGAAGTACTACCTTTGGTCTTCCCGACCTGCGTGGCAGAGTTGCCATCCATGCCGGCACCGGCCCCGGATTATCCAATAAACGTCTTGGAGAAAGGTCTGGTTTTGAAAATCAGACCTTGACGGTCAATCAGCTGCCCAGTCATAATCATCTGATGAAGGTTCACCCTACGGAGGCAACCAACTCTCTGCCGGTTGACGGCTATCTGGGCAAAACCGGAGACGGTGCCCCGGATTTCTACCATTCATCTAACGGCGCCCCGACTGGCCAGCTGGCCTCCGGTGCGATTCAAGCCACAGGTGGAAATCAGGCGGCTTCAATAATGCAGCCATATAATACAGTGAACTATATTATATCCCTGATTGGACTCTACCCTTCGCGCAACTAGTAACTTTCAGGAGCATGCCATGTTGCTCAAACCGGTATCACTGTGCCTTACGATAATTCTTTCACTCTTTCTACTATTACCCTTGTCAGCAATGGCAGAATACGCCATAGAAGGATTCTTCGATTCTTCATCACCCACCCATGACCGGAGAAAAAGCACCCCGTTCAACTCTGCACCCACCTGCACGACACTATCAGAAGATTCCTATAATGATAATGTTCGTTATACTCAGTACAGGATTGTACCCAACAGCAACGTCCTTTTACAGGCCGACATAACAACCACCAGCGAGTCACCTCCTGATACTCTGCTTGCACTCTATTGTGCCCCCTTTGATCCAGAAAACCCGGCAGATAACCTTGTCGCCATAGATGATGATAGCAATGGCTTCCCCAATGCTGGACTGACTACCCGGAATATCGCCCTGAATGCTGGTACCAACTACTATTTGGTGGTCATCAGTTACTCTGAAACTTTTAATGCTGCAGGCAGTTATAATCTGATGCTCGGGGATGACCTGAAATTCTACACTGTGCCGGTTGATTTAGACGGGGATGGTATAGCAGATACCTGGGAAATTGAACATTTCGGTGATCTTGATACGGCAAACGATGTTTCTGATTATGACAGAGACGGTTATACAGATCTGCAGGAATATTTGAACAACCTTGCTGGAGAGACAGATCCAGCTGACGGTATATATGATCCCAAGGTACGCAATGTCCAAGACGGCACAGGGTATATTCCATATGTAAATGGTAGTGACTTTTGGATTTTGATGCTTCCAGCAATTCTTGGAGAAAGCAAATAATAGCTCTCAAAGAAGAAACGTTATGGAGCCAGAACATCAAGCCCGTTCAGGTGTGGCCATAAATTTATAAAATTAATGTGGAGACAGACCACGATTTCGATTTGGATGGCCAGTGGTAAACTCTGCAATTTTATATAATTCTAAATAATTACATGCCTAC
>JAOZKN010000208.1 GCA_029935315.1 Desulfocapsa sp.
TTGTCACTGATCGGAAACGGGATTATAATGTAATCTGCCGGATCCAATCTATTGTGTTTTAGTTCTCGCTTAACCAAAGCCTTGCTACTGTTCATCGCTCGTTTGAAGCCCCAGTTTCGAAAGTAAAGGTATCTTTTTTTGATCCCTTCAATTTGACATTCGACTCTTTCTTAGCATATAATTTTCATTAAGAAATACAGATAAAACTAACCCTGCTGGAAGGCAGAGACGGGAAGATATGCGCCTTCAACAAGCTAGCCGGGTTGCCTAACAGCTTGAACCTCAGCTTTTTTTTATGGACTATCAGCTTGGCCCTGCGGTCCTATGCATTGTTATCTATTGTTCAATCGCGACGGATTAAGATGTAAGTGCAACCCTGCCAGAAAACAAATTAAAAAAGAGGACAACATGAGAACGTTAATGCTCTATTTTAGTATAATATTCCTTGGTATTAGTCTGTCGAGTAAGGCAAATGCGATCACACTTGAATTTGGTCCTGCTTATAACCCTGATAACGGTCATTGGTACAGCATTTACAAAAATGACTCTGACATTGATATAACTTGGGAAGCAGCAAAAGTTCTTGCAGAAGCTGAAGGCGGATATCTTGCTACGCTATTGAACCATGAAGAGGATCGCTTTGTTCTGGATGCGTTTGCCGGTCATAACATTTTAAAAGGTGTCAGGGGATGGATTGGTCTATCTGATAAAGGTATTGAAGGGGATTTTCAATGGGTTACCGGAACTGAAGGAACACAGCCGCTGAACTATAATACTCACTGGCTCCCAGGTGAACCGAGTAACTCAGAAGGCGAGAATTACGTTGAATGGCAGAATGAGCCTTTGGGCTATGGTACTGATAAGGCTTGGAACGATGTCCCTGATAATGCTGCAGGGATGTTTCGACTCATGGTTGAATTTGATGATGTGCCTGAAAATGTCATTACTCTTGAATTTGGTCCTGTCTACAATCCTGATACTGGCAGCTCGTATGCTATTTACAAAACGGTTCATGAGACTGAGATAAGCTGGACTACTGCTGAAGCACTTGCAGAGAGTGAAGGCGGATATCTTGCTACGCTGTTGACCCATGAAGAAGATCGATTCGTTCTGGATGCGTTTGCCGGGCATAACATTTTAATAAGTGTCAGGGCGTGGATTGGTCTATCTGACAAAGATGTTGAAGGGAGTTTTCAATGGGTTACAGGATCCAGGCGAACACAGCCGTTGAGTTATAGTCACTGGCTACAAGGTGAACCGAGCAACTCAGAAGGCGAAGATTATGTCGAGTGGAAGAATGAGCCATTAGGGTATGGCACTAATGAGGCTTGGAATGATCTTTCTGACAATGCTGCAGGTATGTTTCGATTTATGGTTGAATTTGGACCACCAAAGCATTTTTATGTAATTCCAGGGCCTAATGGCAAAAGGGCAATTATTTGTTTATAAGGAAAATCAGTCAATGTATCATCATCGTACTGTTCCACCACTTATGCAAGGAGCTTAATGTGAAAACTCTTTCAGCTGGTGTTGCTGTCGCAGGATCAATGCTTACATCATCAGTACAGTGGAGAGCGAAGAGCAAGTTGGCGGCGTAAATGTGGTGTGCTAGAGGCGTGGAGCGAAGGGCTGATAGAGTTGATTAGCCACGGTGGATTGCGTATATTTTAGAGTGTGAGAATTCTATGAGTTCTCCATCATCGATAATTAATTCCATATCCCCTGGGGGACCTTTGTAGACATGGTGTTTTACTGCTCCATGGCATGTATTGCCGAAATCCTTGCTAGAGTGAATCTCAACTTGTACATATTCTGCAAAATCAGTTTCAATACCAACCACTTCGCCATCATCGGGGAGCCTCGACATATTAACCTCTCCGCTTCCTGCGCCTGTGATCATCACACTCGTCTTACGTTCTCTTAGTATTGAATTTATATTTCTATATGACACTATCTGGCTCTCCACAATCAAATGAGTGTTCAGGATACTGTTGGTAATTTATGCCTTTGTCAAAATGTCGAGGCTTGACCACCCAATACGTTGGACACTACGATGGATATTTACAGCTATTGGGCTACACTGGAAGACAAATTGCAGCCAGAAATAAAAAAGGAGTTAAACAAATTTTGCCTAACTCCTTTGATCAACTATGGTGCCCGGAGCGAGAATCGAACTCGCACACCCTAGGGGCGAGGGATTTTAAGTCCCTTGCGTCTACCAGTTCCGCCATCCGGGCATAATGATATATGGCT
>JAOZKN010000209.1 GCA_029935315.1 Desulfocapsa sp.
AACCCCGACCTTCACCGGAAGAGGTGAAACGGGTGCAACAATTACAGTCGACGACGGTGCCGGACATACATGCACCGCAGTTGTTGACCCATCCGGTGACTGGTCATGTGTGACCTCTCCGGCCTTAGGAGACGGCGACAGCCCCACCTTCACCGTCAAGCAGACAGATCCTGCCGGCAATGAATCTCCGGTGGCAGCCACAGTGAACATCACTGTTGACACAAGTTTACCGGCAGCCCCCGTTGTGACTACACCGACAGACGGCTCGGCAGTCAATAAGACCTCCCCTACCTTTACCGGAACCGGAGAAACGGGTGCAACAGTGCACGTGAAAGACGGCGCAGGCCACACATGCAAAGCAATAGTTGACGGAGCAGGAGCCTGGTCATGTACGATCTCCACGCCTTTCAGCGACGGCGCCATCCCGACCTTCACCATTACCCAGACAGATCCGGCCGGCAATGAATCTCCGGCAGGGCCAACGGTGTCTTTAACCATCGATTTAACAGCCCCGACAGCAGGTCCCGTCGTCACCGCACCGAGTCACGGCTCTGCGACTACGGAAACCGCTCCGACCTTTACCGGAACAGGAGAACCGGGCGCAACTGTGGAAGTTACTGACGGTGCAGGACATTCATGCTCAACAACCGTTGACGGCTCGGGAGACTGGACATGTGATATAGCTCCACCCCTCACAGACGGTGACAATCCGACATTTACCAGCAAACAGACGGATCCAGCCGGTAACGAATCTCCGGCAGGAACAGCAGTAAGTCTTACCATTGACACAACTGCCCCGACAGCCCCAATCGTCACCGCACCTGCGGACGGTTCAACAACGAATAATACCAGCCCGACCTTCAGCGGAACCGGAGAGGCGGGTGCAACGGTATCCATTACAGACGGCGTAGTACCGGAACATTCATGCTCCACAACCGTTGACAGCTCTGGAGACTGGACCTGTGACATTGCTCCCCCCCTCGCAAACGGGGATACCCCGACGTTTACCAGTAAACAGACAGACCCGGCCGGTAATGAATCTCCGGCAGGAACAGCAGTAAGCCTTAGCATCGACACCACAATCCCGGCAGCCCCGACTGTTACGGCCCCGGCTGATGGCACAGTAACAAATAACCCCACCCCGACCTTCACCGGAACCGGAGAGGTGGGTGCAGCGGTATCGGTAACTGACGGAGGATTGTATGGCTGTACGGCAACCGTTGACGGATCAGGAGACTGGAGCTGTGATATCAGCCCGGATCTTGCAGACAACGCTACCCCGACTTTCACTGTCAAGCAGACAGATCCTGGCGGAAATGAATCTCCGGCAGCGACATCAGTGAGTATTACCGTTGATACAACGATACCGGTGGTCACCGAAATAACAGCCGTCCCCACCCCGGGCAATAACTCTTCACCAGATTATACATTCCACAGCACCGAGGCAGGCACACTTGCTGTGGGCGGCAGTTGTACCAGCTCCACCAGCACAGTAACCGCAGGCGACAACAAGATTCATTTTAATACCCTCACTGCCGGCACCTACAATGACTGCAGCATCACTGTCACAGACGCCGCAGGCAATCCGAGTACGCCTCTTACTGTCACAGAATTCATAATAGACCTGACAGTACCGGTTGTGACTGAAACAACCCCCGTTTCCACACCGGGCAACGACACCACACCCGACTATAGCTTCAACACGACAAAAGCCGGTGACATTAGCTACAGCGGTGATTGTTCAAGTTCCACAATGGCCGCAGTCTCTGGTGATAATACCATAACCTTCAATACCTTGTCGGAAGGTGTGCACAGTAACTGTTTCATCACTGTCACAGACAATGCAGGCAATGCGAATTCACCCCTTGCAGTCACATCCTTTACAATAGACCTGACAGCACCGGATGTAACAGAAACAACCCCTGTCCCCTCACCTGGCAACGACCCCACGCCGGACTATACATTCAGCAGCTCCGAGGCGGGCACACTTCTTGTTGGCGGCGGCTGTTCCAGTTCCACAACTGCAGCAACTGCAGGCAGTAATACTGTTACATTTAGCACCCTGGCCGCCGGCACCTATGGCGGCTGTACGATCACTGTCACAGACGGCGCAGGAAATGCTGCAGCAGCAGCTCTTGCAGTTACTCCATTCACAATAGACCTGACAGCACCGGATGTAACAGAAACAACCCCTGTCCCCACACCGGGCAATGACACCACACCGGACTATAG
>JAOZKN010000210.1 GCA_029935315.1 Desulfocapsa sp.
GGTGGCGGAATGGGCAGTGATAGATGTGGCGGCATCGGTTGTAACAGTTGGCAAGATAGCAAGCGTTGTAAAGGTTTCATCTGCACCATATGCAACTCCAGCGCTATTGGTTGCATAGGCCCTGACGTAGTAAAGTGTACCGGTTGTAAGTCCAGATAAGGCACTGGTGAACGCTCCGGTTACAGATGCGCCCCCTTCGTCGGTACAAGGAGTTGTCGGATCCGCTGAAGTACTATAGCAAACCCCGTGTGCAGTTGGATCGAGTACTCCGAGGTCAGTAATGTTGCCGTTACTCGTGGCCGTGGTTGGTGCTATGCTGCTTACAGCCTGTGTCGTAACTGTCGGTAACACGCTAACATTAACGATTAAACTTGCAAGGTCAGTACTCGTGCAGGCAGTTCCATCGTCAATCTGAAGCCCTATAATATAGGTGCCCGTAGTAGAAATACCATAAGTATTCAGCACTCCCCAGGAAACTACAGGGGTTTCACCGGTCACATCACCATATGTTCCGTCATTGTTTAAATCCCAGGAATAGTTAACGGCTCCCAAAGAAGAAGAACCATTCAAAGTAACACTTGCACCTTCATACATGGTCTTATTTGAAGCTACTGCCACTATACAGCAACCAGTACACGCCGCCTCAACAGTAAGCACGCCGGTTCCCACTGTCAGGCAACCTTTTCCATCATCGATCTGAAGACCAATAGGGAAATTTCCAGTAGTGGAAATACCATATGAATTTAAAGTATTCCAATCCAGCGTTGGGCTGACACCTGTTTCATCGCCGTAAGTTCCATCATTGTTGATATCCCAAGCATAGGTGCTTGCACCCGACGATGCTGAACCGTCAAGAGTTATACCCATTCCCATAAACGTCTTATATGGTCCACCCGGATCTGCCACATTACATCCACAACCTGTAGGGGTCACCTTCCTGGCAAATCTAACTCCCGCCTGCCCTTGAGCAACATACATCCCTTGAATACCTGCGGCACAACTATATGCCATCCCCCCATCATCCGTAAGACTCCAGGGAAGAGTTTCTGTGGACCATGTTTCAGTTACCAGATCAAACATATACATTGTGTTTCCATGATAACTTCCCGTACAAAAATAAGTCTTTCCTACAGGATCGATGTCACTTCCCAGTGCTATTCCTCCAGGGGCTGGCGTAAGGGTAGTCCAAGTGTTTGTGGCAATCTCATACTTTGCAAACTCACTTTTTCCGTTTCCTCTATGGCCGTAGATCCAACCATTATAGTATGCCAGTCCTCCCCACGCATCAAAAGATATTGACGGTGCTGCCAAGTCATTCCATATATCAGTAGCCGGATTATATCGTTTAAACGTCTTTCCACTTACTGCATAAATATAGACACCATCAGTGGCAATATTTCCTGTGCCAAGACCAAGACCATTTGTTACCGTTGACCAGGAGTCTGAAGCTATATCATAAACCCCGAGCTGAGTCTTGTTAGACGTGTATATCGTATAAATCCTTCCATTCCAGTATACCCCTCCTCCATTATTTCCAGAATTAAGAGGGCTTGAAGTTAAGGTTTGCCATGTTTGTGCAACGGGATCAAACGAGTAATATGCGACCCCGTCATCAGCCTGTGCATACACTAAGCCTGTTGTTGGATCCAGCGCAAAGCATGCCAGCATATCCATAGAATCAGGCAGTAAGACATATGCCGCATAACTACTTGTGGAATAGAAAATGCTGGAGATGACAAAATAGAGAAATAATCTTAACAATTTCATACGTTCCCTCTTCAAGTGAATAGAAGTTAAAGCAAAATTTTATAGGTTCCGTTACGGGTCGTGCCAAAGTAACTGCCTGATTATATCAGGTATGCCAGTGTTAAATAGGTCGTGGTCTGGATCAACTTAATGTCTGGTGCAGTATAGACAGTACGAATCGTGTTTGCATCCAGTTTAGTGTTGGACTGGAGGTGAAATTCAGTGCCAAGTTTTCCAGTGCCAAATCGGGCGGTGCTCGTTTTGTCCAGAAAGAGCTTGGTTCCAGTACTGCCAGAATCATCACCAATATGACCAAAAATGTTCTTTGACCATTTGCGACCGTTCCAATTTTCAATTTGCATTACATTTTTCCCCTAATAAAATATCTGTCTCCTCACTTGTGAACTCCAATCCGGCTGCTCCTTAGAGGGATCCGTGTGTTATGAAGAATTAATCCTTCAAAATCCTGTCACTTCTTT
>JAOZKN010000211.1 GCA_029935315.1 Desulfocapsa sp.
TCGGACTCTTCACCAACAACGAGTTGATGAAGAAACTGAATGGTAAGATGTATGCAGAAGCGAAACGCCTTGGCGTGAAGTATATCATCGGTGGTGAGTGTGGACATATGTGGCGTGTTGTCCATCAATATATGGATACCATGAATGGCCCTGCTGATTTTATGGAGGTTCCAAAATCTCCGATTACAGGCACCGTATTTGATAATGCCAGATCAAGTAAGATGATCCATATCAGCGAGTTTACCGCTGATTTGATTAAACATGATAAAATTAAATTTGACCCATCTCGTAATGCAAATGTGCTACCCACATTTCATGATTCCTGCAACCCTGCAAGAGCCATGGGGTTGATGGATGAGCCACGTTACATTCTGGATCATGTTGTTCCTAAATGGCATGAGATGCCCGAAAATACTATTCGCGAGCAGACCTTTTGCTGTGGATCTGGAACAGGACTTAACACAGATGAGATCATGGAACTGCGTATGCGTGCGGGTTTGCCGCGTGCAAATGCTGTGAAGCACGTTATTGATAAACATGATGTGAATATGCTCACTACTGTATGTGCCATTGATCGTGCGACCTTAACTTCCTTGATGGATTATTGGAATCCTGGGTGCGGCGTCTGTGGCCTTTCCGAACTTGTCGGAAATGCCCTGGTGATGGATAACGAGAAACGAGCCATGGGCTATGGCGCCGACGGGACTGAGTCTGAACTTCCCGATGGCCTCAGAACCATGGTTTAACGGAACCGGAACGGAGGAAATCTAAATGTATAATAAAGGAACAATCATACCGGGGCTGATATTGTTTATAGCCTTTGTGACTTTTCCAATCTGGTTCAACGGGTTGACTACGGCAGGTGATCTGCCAAAGCCCGAGTTACCACCAGGTGGAGAAAAACAGTGTGTTATGCCTGCTGATTATATGCGGGCTAATCACATGCAGCTGCTCAATGAATGGCGTGATAACGTCTTGAGAGACGGTAATCGCGAAATCCTTGAGATTGGCGGGAAAAAATATCCAAAAGGTTTGCAGATGGCATGTATGGAATGTCACAGTGAGAAGGAAAAATTCTGTGACAGCTGTCATACCTATGCAGCAGTAGACCCTTATTGCTGGGATTGTCATCTGACTCCCAAAGATGTGAAATCGAAGGAGGCGACCCACTAATGGATAAGCAAAGAAGAAAATTTTTAAAAATAGCAGGTGCGTCAGTGGTCGCAGGAATGGCTGCGCCAGCTGTTATAAAGCTGACATCATCTCCTGCTGTTGCTTCTGGAGGCCATGATGCCCCAGCTGCACATGCGCCAGCTGATGCTCATGGTGGTGGACACGCTGAGGAGGCACCCACCGGTGTACGTCTTGGAATGGTCATAGATACGCGCAAGCTCAATGCAAAGGAAGGGCTGATTGATGAGGCCATTGCAGCTTGTGTAGCTGCACACAATATTCCACAGTATCCTGATAAAAAGAATGAAATCAAGTGGATATGGAAAGCACCTTTTGAAAACGTGTTTACCGATCATTCTGTCCGTCTGGGCTCTAAAAAGATTACCGGTCAGGATTTTCCGGTATTGTGTAATCATTGTGATGATCCGCCATGCGTTAAAGCGTGCCCGACACAGGCGACCTTTAAGGTTGAGGCAACTGGAGTTGTGGCCATGGATTTCCATCGCTGTATCGGTTGTCGATTCTGTATGGCAGCTTGTCCATACGGTGCACGATCTTTCAACTGGCAGGATCCGCGTCCATATGTCAAAAAATATAATCCGGAGTTCCCCACACGTATGAAGGGGGTTGTTGAAAAATGCAACTTCTGTGGCGAGCGTCTAGCTCTTGGACAGGAACCGGCTTGTGTTGAGGCTTGCAAAGGAACAGGTGCTATTACATTTGGTGACCTGAATGATCCTAAGTCTGAGATACGAGCGGTGCTCGATAAAGAATTTACTATCCAGAGAAAGCCAACGCTGGGTACTAATCCATCAGTCTTTTACATAGTGTGAGGTAGTCATGATTGAAAAAACTCTCAAAGGCAAGCCGGCGTACTGGGTCTGGCTTGCATTTTTAGGAATGTTCATGGCTGTTGGTGCCGCCTGTTATGTCAGGCAGTACAACTTTGGCCTGGGCATGACCGGTATGAGCCGTGATGTTTCATGGGGATTGTATATTTCTCAGTTTACTTTTCTGGTCGGAGTTGCGGCTGGAG
>JAOZKN010000040.1 GCA_029935315.1 Desulfocapsa sp.
CATTATCCCCACCACCACCACCAGTAACAAGACAGGTTTGACTAGGCGTTGTGGGATTTCCAGTAACGGTAACAGCATAAGCTGTTTCATCATCCAGCGCTGTAGGAAAAGCAAATACAGAATTCGCATCAACCAAAAGGGTTTCTCCATTGGTTGCTATATGTACTATATTGTCAGTGGCAAGCCCTGACACAGTTCCACCAACCGTATATGTATTAGTGGTACAAGTAACTAAAACATCCGTTACATTAGCTCCTGCAAGTGTTCCTGAGCCATCATTATTTCCACCACCTGTAATAACACAGGTTTGATTAGGTGTTGTAGGCTGTGCTGTAACTGTAACGACATAAGGTGTTTCGTCCAATAGAGCCGTGAGAAAGGTGAATCCACCATCCGCATCAACTTGAAGAGCTTCTCCGTTTGTTTGTAAATCAACAGTATTTCCTGCAGCAAGCCCTGTCACAGTTCCACCAACTGTATACTCATTAGTTGTACAAGCCACTGACACTGTTGTAACGTTTGAACCGGAAAGCACTCCGTTCCCGTTAGACACGACACATGTTTGGCTAGGTGATGTAGGAGCTGTCTGTACGGAAACATTGTAGGAACTGCCATCATCAATGGGAGCAAAAGTAAAACTTCCATCAGCAGCACTTACAGCTAAATTTTGCCCTGAACTATTTAAAACTACTGTATTTCCAGTTGCAAGCCCAGTTATAGTCCCACCAACAGTATATTTAGTCGTAGTACAAGTAACATTGACGTTAGTTACATTTGCATTAGCAATTCTTCCAGTGGCATTTCTTACCCGACAAGTCTGATTGGGGGAGGTAGGATGTGTTTTAACAGTAACACTGTAAGGGGTGTCATTTTCTAGTTCCGTTGCAAAAGCATACGCGCCATTAGCACTGGGACGTAAATCATCCCCACCACTGTTTTGTAAAACAACCTCATTTCCACTAGCAAGACCTGAAATATTACCACCAACAGTATAAGCATTTCTTAACAACAACAAATTGATACCTGACAGAACAGGCTTCTTAGGGTAGGTACAGGAAATCTGCACATGCCCACTGGTAACAGAGCCAACAATGGCAGCCAGACCAGTCTCGTTAATAGTGACGAGATTCTCATTACTGCTATGCCAATCCGCCCTGCGTGTTATATTTTCAAGAGTGCCATCTGCTTTTTTCCCGAAGACAATAAACTGTTGCTTCCCTACAGAGGTAAAGACACCTATCTGTTTAGGATACATCTCCAGACTTACATATTCAGCTGCAACACAGTTCCCGCCAAAAGACAGCAACAACACAAGCAAAGCAATAATTTTAGTTACTTTCATTTTACTCTATTGATAAACTTTATAGTTTGCTGCTTATAACAACAACGAATTTGGACCTGTCATCATACCTTTCTTGGGGTACGTACAGGAAACCTGAACCCGTCCACTGGTAACGGAGGCAACAACGGTAGCCATACCGCTCTCACTGATATTCACGAGACTTTCATTACTGCTATGCCAGTCCACTTTACGTGTTATATTTTCGCGAATTCCATCTGCCCTAACCCCGAAGACAATAAACTGTTGTTTCCCGACTGATGTGAAAACACCTGTCTGTTTAGGAAACACATCCAGACTTACATAGCCAGCTGCAAAACTGTTCCCGCCAAAAAGCAGCGATAACATAAGCAAAGCAAAAATTTTAGCTACTTTCATTTTACCCCGTTGATTGGATTTTATATTTTTCATAACACTCTCCTTCAATATCAGAATTTACTCATTTAACGAATTTTTTCAGACAATTGGAACCACATTGCCAGTCACCTTTATCCCAACCTCAGAAAACAACGAAAAACAAGGGGAATTTAATTAGAGGAACAAAAGTGAACACATATCTTATTGTTGCTATTTTAATACTTCGAGAGCCTTCTTTTGTCAAACGATTTAGCGCTAAAAACAGCTATTAGACTGATGAAATGGCGGATTTTAACATGCCTCGCAAGCTTTACCTTCTTCCTGATTTTTTTCAGACCTGGAGAAGGCCGAAAAAGCTTATTTTTGGGACAATAAAGTAAAAATAATTATACACGTGGAGAACAAAAGACTGCCTTGCGGACAGAAGCATAATGCAACAAGGTAAGGCTGATAAAACTCAGCGTTGAAGCAACAGCCGCCCCCATAACACCAAATTTCGGTATCAGGATCACGTTACAGAGAACGTTTAACACTGCAGAAATCCAGCAGTTACGGTTGTCCAGCTTGATATTCCCGGTTGCTCCCAGTATTACACCGGCAACATAGCCTACTGGTTTCACGAGGGCTGACGCCAGAAACAGATAGATCAGTCCAATCGAATCGTCATACTTCCCTTTGTAAATCAAATTGATAACCGTGGGAGCAAGGGCAGCAATCACTACAACAATGGGTATGATACCAATATACATATTTTTAACAGATTGCCTGAACAGGTGGCGAATACGTTCATCTGCACCCTCACCTGACAGCGCCGAGGCCTTGGGCAGACAGATACGCAACACAGAGTCAAACACCATCTGTACTGCTTCATTGACAAAAAGGGCCATTCCGTAAATAGCGACTTCCTGGGGAGAACGGAAAAAGCCAAGCATAAGCACATCCGCTTTCAAAATAACCAGAGAACTGATGCCGCTTAATATTGTAAACTTGGAATAGTTAATGATTTTCAGGAGCAGTTCTTTGTTAACCTGTCTGCTCAAAGCAATAAAACGGCGAAAAACAAAAAAGCCAAGCACTGCTGAACATCCCATGGCAGCTGAAAAAACAACCAGAAGTTTTTCTGTGCTGAATTCCTTCCACAGAAAATATGCTGCCACCAGAAAAAGCACATAGACCAGACTGTTGAGCAGTTCGTAGGCAAAAAGATGTCTCATCTTCACCTGGGCAATCAGCACCTGGCTGACAAACATATATGCGGTGAGAGCAAGCAACATAAAGGGAAGCAACACCAGCAACTCCTGACGTTCAAGCCCTGTGTACTGAACAATAGGCCCGGAGGCAGCCAGAATCACACCGCTTACCAGCAGCACATACACAACCTTTAAGATAATCACCTGAAAATTGACCAGCCCCGGATCATTATCCCCGTCGCTGGCAAATTTAATAAATGGCAGATTCAGAGAATTTTCAGAAAACAGACGGGAAAAGAAATAGATAGATATAAAGATTGTGAAAATACCAAATTCATATTTGCTGAGTAAAAAAGATGCAAGAAAGACCAGAAGGAAGCGGGATGAGGAACGACAGAGTGTGGCACCAAAAGAGAACAGATTTTCCTGATTTTTTTGGAGAATTGCTGAGAGTTTCATTAATAATCACATGACAATTACTATTTGCCTAAGCCAAGAAAACCTTTCACAAGCCCAATAATTGCCCTCACATTTCCCCTTTTTAATTCCCGGACAATGGTTTTCACACTAAGAAAGGGGAGCAACAAATTAAAGCAGAGCCACTGAAAGGACGTGGAGTGACGCTTAAAAAAACGTCGCATATTCTGGCCCTTCATACGCGTATATTCGGCAGTATAGCCGGAGAATCCGGTTTTAGAACCTAAGTGATACACTACGGCATCATGAACAAACAAGAAGGGATTGCGGTCCGGGTTGGCACGAAGAACCATATCCAGATCTTCATAACCGTAGGGGTCAAAGGAGACATCAAACTGCCCGGCTCTTTCCAGTGCGGCACGAGCCATCAGAACAGTAGTCGGCACACACTGCGGAAAGGCTTCATTATCATACTGCCCCTCATCAACTTCATCATGCCCGCGGGTCTGGGTTGAGCCTGTGAAAAAATTAAGCACTGCACCACCAGCACAATCAATGCGTTTCTCTGTTCCCATCTGATACAAAAGGGGTGAGGCGATCTCAACCCGAGGATCAGTACAACCATGCAGCCCCGTCACCAGCCTGCTTAAGAATTCAGGCTGCACCACGATATCATTGTCCATAAACATGATATATTCAAACTGCAGATTTTCTTTTGCATAAGTGATCCCGCTGTTACGTCCTCCCGCTGCACCACGATTAGTTTCATTCCGAATAACTGTGACCTGAGGATATTTTGCGTTCACCTCCCCTTCCACACCATCGTTTGAACCATTATCAACAAGTACAATCTGTTTATCTGGGTACTGACAGTGCTCGAAACTCTGCAAACAATCCAGAGTTACCTGCTTCTGATTGCAGGTAAGAATAACGATGACTACCGGCGGCAGATTCATTGCTCAGCCTTCCGCCACTAATTTTTCAAAAATCTGCAGGGTCTCTTGCGCACACTTTGGCCAGCTGAAAATACGAGAGCGTTCAAAACCTTTGTCACGCATCTCCTGCTGCAACTTTTCATCATCCAGAACAATTTTCATAGCCTCGGCTATGGCTTCAGAATCAAGGGGATCAACGGCACGGGAAACGCCATGGGTAAGTTCGGCAAGCCCTGTACCATTAGAGGTAACAATGGGGCAGCCACAGGCCATGGCCTCGGTGGTGGGAATGGGAAAGGCTTCAATGATTGTTGTGTACAAATAGAGTCTTGCCAGTGAATAAAAAGCAGGGAGATCAATCTGGGGAACAAGACCTGTGTAAATAACATCTTTCTCTATGCCTAACGATTTCAGATCATATTCTTTTGCGTATAAATCACAGTCACGCCCCACCACAACAAATTTTTCCTTGCCACCCATTTTCCTGTAAAGCGCAAAAGCCTCTGCCATTCCCTTAAAATTTTTCCTGGTGTTTCTGGCACCGCGATCATAGCGGATGACAGATAAAATAAATTTATCAGGAAGGTTATACTTTTTGCGAACATCTGCCAGCACCTGTGTATCGGTGACCGGCTTGAATATTTTATTGGGCCCAAAATAGATGGTTTTAATCTTATTTTTACACCAGGGAAAGGCTTTTACAAAGCCGTCTGTGGAATAATCGGACACAGAACTGATATAGTCAGCCTTTTTAAAATAGAGAGGCATAACCCTCTTTATATAAAAATTATCAAGTGTGGTATAGACTTCGTCGTAGGGTGGTACAAACCAGTCTGCTCCGTGAACAACCATCATGGTTTTGCATTTGGTGAAAAGAGGGACGGTAAATTTGGGATTAAAGATCAGATCAATCTTTTCCCTTCTGGCAGCAGAAGGAATGGTAAACTGATCCCAAATGGCCTTATTCTTCCCGGCCAGGAGGATCTCACGACAATTAGCAAATTCTTTATAGCGGCCAAAATGTTTATCGCTTTTATAAAAGAGGATGTACTGATTCTTCTGATCCAGTTTCAGCAGTTCTTCAACAATATTTCTGGCATACACGCCAATACCACCGGCCTCATCTGCCGATCGCATCATAATTCCGATACGCATTCCCTTATAACTCCTTCCTGTTGCCACTTACCTGTGCTGGGATACCTTTGGCAATTGAATTGGCTGGCAGTGATTTGCTGACTACAGCTCCTGCGGCCAGCACACAACCTTCTTCAATGGTCACACCGCCAAGCACAGTGACATTCCCACCGAGCCAGACATTTTCCTTAATCACTACCCCGCCATCATTTTTAATTCCCTGCTCCCGGATGGGGATATCCAAACGTTCTATATTGTAACTGCCGCCGCCAACCACAAAACTCATCTGTCCGATGATGCCATCGGCCCCAATAGTAACAGGGCAATGGTTGGTCGATTGAATAATGGCTGAACTGTTGATGCCGGTTGCCCTGCCAATGGAGATGGTTCCATTTTTACAGGACAGCACTACATTGTTGGATAAAATAACATCGTCTTCCAGGGTAATCACCTGTTCAGTACTGCTGTTACGGGCATCGAGAATACAATTTTCGCTTATTACCACTGAGTTACCGAGATGCATTTTGCCGGGATGTCGTAACACTATCCCCCTGGCAAATGCCGGCTTCCTGCCACAACTACCAAAAAGTCCGGGCCAGAAAATCTGGCGCAACAGCATACCCACAGCACCAGGCAGCACACCCAGCCAGTTGCAAAACTCGAAATAGAGGAGTTTTAACAATGACCGGTCGCCAACAATCACATCCTGATACTTGCTGAGTGCTGAGCCCTTGCCGGTAATGGCCTTATGCGTTTTGTTTTCTGACATGAATTATTACGCGTAGCAGCATTTTCCTCTACAGATATCCTTCCTTTTTATACCACTCACCCGTTCGTTTCAAGCCCTCATCAAGCCCTATTGTGGGATTATAGCCCAGGTCTCTTTTGGCCTTACTGATATCAAAGGCCCTGTTTTGTCTGTACCAGTCGACCCGTCTTGGGAAAATAGGCGGTTTAATCTTAAATGGCTTGCACACCTTCTCACAGATATGACCGGCTATCATCAGGGGCAGAATGGGATAATGAGGAACCTTCACCTCAACCCCAAGGGCCCTGGCTGTTCGTTTGACAAGATCTTCGATTCCCACATACTCCTCATCAGCAATAAGATATGCCTCTCCGTTACCTTTATTCTCATCCATGGCAAGGACATGTGCATCAATCAGACTATCGATATAAAGGGGATGGTAAAAGGTCTTCCCGTCACCAAACATGGGGAAAGAACCATTATTTACTCGTTTGAAGATCATAAAGAAACGTTCAGGATCTCCGGGCCCATAAATGGCAGCCGGACGCAAGATGGTGGCCTTCATTCCCTTTTTCACATATTCAAGAACAACAGGTTCGGCTTCATACTTGGTCTGCTGATAATAGTCTGCAGCATTAATGGGCGCAGTTTCCGGTGCAGGAGGGTGCTCAACATTCCCATGCACCCCGCAAGTGGAACAGTAGATAAACTTTTTCACCTTATGTTTAAATGCGGATTCAAGGACGATTTTTGTCCCGCCCACATTCACTTCGTCATAGTAAGAATTAGGGACATCCATCTCCCTGAATGCAGCCGCCAGATGTTGTACTACATCCACACCCTGCATACATTCTTCAACAACTTTTGCATCAGTCACGGTACCAATAACTACTTTTGCACCCCATTGACGCAACTCTTCAGTCTTCAAGCCTTCCTGATAATCAAGGGCCACTACTTCATGCCCATCATCCAAAAGTCTTCGTACCAGTGCTTTCCCGGTAAACCCGGTTCCACCTGTAACCAGAACTTTCATATTTCGCTCCTATTTGTATAAAACCAAGAATAATCTCTTTTTAAACACTAGCCTGTTCGCAGCAACAGGCATCGCTGGCTGATCTCTGGAAGATGTAAAATCTATTCAAAAAACTTATTATGCCAGATTGCAACATTAATCAACGCCCAAAGAACATGGTTATGATTATGCACCATATCCGAATGTTCCTGAATCAGATGGTTTACATAATCAATCTGCATATTCTCTCGAATAACTGGAGAATCATTTAAAAGAGTTACCATATACTCTTTCATATCACCACGTAACAGGTGCTTAACCGGCAAACTGTAGCCCTGCTTACCACGATGCACAATATTATCCGGCAAAAGCCCTTCCAACGCTGAACGGAACACATGCTTGGTGTCCATCCCCTTGAGTTTCCAGTCGCCGGGTAATGATGCCAGAAATTCAACAAAGACATGATCCAACAGAGGAACACGTACTTCCAGGGAACTGGCCATGCTCATCTTATCCACTTTCATGAGCACGCTGTCGGTCATCATATAACGCATATCCAGATAAATTTCTTTGTTAATTCTGTCATCGGCATTGCAACGGGCAGAATACTCACGAACGATGCGAAACGGATCAAACAGCGCCTGCGACTTAAAAGAATTACTGAACAATGCCTGGTTCTGCTTTTCATTGGAAAAATACTGCCAGCGCAAGTGATGCCCTTCAGCCGGAAGATTTGCACCTTCAACAAAGCGTTTCAGCATGTTAATGGCGCCTTTTTTCTGGGACTGATCCGGCAGCATAGCAACCAGCCTGCCAACGAAATGTTTCCGAACGGCTTCCGGCATTACGCTGAAATACCGACTTAACTTACTGGCCTTAAAGCGGTCATAACCTGCAAAACTTTCGTCCGCACCTTCACCGCTGAGACAGACTGTCACATGTTCCCTTGCCTGTTTGCAAAGGAGATACAAGGGTACAGTGGAAAGATCGGTCATGGGTTCATCGAGGTGATACAGAGTCTGTTCGACATATTCGGGTTTAATATCATCAAGCATAAGTACCTGATGATCCGTATCAAAATAGTCTGCAACCTGCTGTGCATAGTCCAGCTCGCTGAAACTCTTGTCCTCATAACCTATGGTGAAGGTTTTCAGATTTCCTGATATATGACGCCGCATCATGGCGACAATGGCGCTGGAATCAAGGCCACCAGAGAGGAAGACACCCAGCGGAACATCAGCAACCAGGTGACTTTTCACCGAGTAATCGAGCAGTTCCCGTAATTTTTCTACACTGTCAGTATAGTTGAGTTTCGGTGCTGTCTGCTGCTGAAAATCAAGATCCCAGAATTCTTTGAGCTCCATTGTCCCGTTTTTGTAAAACAGATAATGACCTGCAGGAATCTTATAAATATCCTGAAACATGGTGGCAGGGGCTGGCACAAATTCAAAGCCGATATAGTCGTACAGTGCCTGATGGGCAAGTTTCCGCTCAATGGATTTATCTTCAAGGATGGACTTTATCTCTGAGGCGAAAACAAGTTTGTTGTTTTTATGATAATAGTAGAGCGGTTTGATTCCCAGCCGGTCCCTTGCCAGAAAAATAGTTTTCTCCCGCATATCATAGAGAGCAAAGGCGAACATTCCCCGCAGCTTTGCGAGAACCTCCACGCCGTACTGCTCATAGCCATGGATGATAACTTCGCTATCAGAATCTGAGCTGAAGACATGGCCTTTCTCCGTCAATATTTCACGCAGTTCCTGGAAATTATAGATCTCTCCGTTAAAAACAAGGCAGATAGTCCTGTCTTCGTTAAACATGGGTTGCCTGCCATTTTCGGACAAATCAATGATGGACAGGCGTCGATGCCCAAGGGACACCTGATCGTCACAGAAAATTCCATCCTGGTCGGGCCCACGATGAACGATTTTATCGTTCATCCGTTTAATCAGCTCTTCATCTTTCCAGTTAAAACCGCAAATTCCACACATAGCTATTTTTCCGTTCCAACAGTATCGATGGCGTCGTAAAAACTCTTCATCTTCTTCGTCACTGAAAATTTGATGTCGTTACGACGTACTTAAGTACGTTTCACTCCATCAAATTTCCGTTCCTCGAATATAAAGTTTTTTACTTAGCCATCCCAATTTTTATTTTTTGCGAGTTCATCAATATTGAAAGCAATCTGCTTATAAAAAGATTTCAATTTTCGTTGAAAGGCAAGAGATGAATATTCTTCCTGAACCCTTTGTCTGGCACTCTCAGCAAGACGTTTACCTAACTGTTCATCTCTTGCCAAGGTGATCATAGCCTCTGCCATGTCCTCTGCTTTCGCATTCACCAGACATGCGATTTTTCCATCGAGCACCTGTGTATGCGTCTCAAGGTTTGTGGCAAGTACAGGCTTGCCGGAATCAAGATAGGAATATATTTTCATGGGAGTGTTCCCTCCCTGCACCCTTGGAGATAGCAGAATATCAGCCTGAGCCAGATAAAAGCCAAGCAAGCTAACAGGACGCGGCCCACAAAAAAAGACTTTTGATTCAAGTTTTTGTTTATTTATCTGCTTTCTGTAACTCAAGAGATCATCTTCGCTGCCGCCAAGAAGGACAAGAGACATTTTTTTTTCTGTCTCCTGTGTGCAGGCCAAAGCAAACGATTGGAGGAGGAGATCTATCCCCTGATATCTTTCCAGGTTGCCCACATACATAAAAACGACAGTATCATCAATATCCAACTGCTTCCTGAGATCCTCATCTCCTTGCTGTTCATTATCCAGAAGACTGATGTCCTCAATGACTGCTGTGAATTTCCCGGGACAATAGCCTGTTGCAATATCTGCCAGAGCATTACAGACAGCCATGACTCCTACGCTGCCCGAAACCGCCTTTTTTTCCAGGTACTGCATGATTTTTTGTAAAAATCCCAGTCCCGGAAACTTGTCCAGAATCTGCACAGACATACAGGAATCCATGTCACAGACATAGGGAACAGCAAAGATTTTTTTAAAGACGAGAGCCATAAAAACAGATTCTTCCACCGCATGGACAATGTCAAATTTATGCTTTCGCAGCAGACTGATGGCTTTAAAGAATAAGGAAACATCACAGAGCAGCTTTTTTAATGACAGACCGGGTTTTATCCCGGATACGCCAATGATCTTCCAGGCTCTATGGAGGCTCACCTTCGTAAGGGGTATATCTTCTCCTTCAGCAAAAACCAGCAGATGAACATCGTGCCCCTGTGCGCCCAGTGTTTCTGCCAGCAATTTTACAGCTATGGGAGTTCCCCGTTCCTGGAAAAATGGCTGCGGAGCAAGAAGAAGAATTTTCATATGACCCGCTTATTTCTTATCACTACGAAGGACGATGGGAGAACCAAACAAAGCGGTAAGCCCCAAAATCCTGGGCACAAACTCCAGGAATCGAGACAGGGCAACCATTTTCAACTTACGATGCACCACCATGGGGAAAAAGAATTCGGGCTTTCGTTGCAGGTTATGGAAGTTGTTTTTCGCAAGTTCATATCCTATCTGCCTGCGGGTAAACAGGGTATAGGTTCTGGTGTTTCCTTCCATATTCTTTTTCAGCTCAAAGAGCATATCGTAAAAGATATTAACACTCCTCTTGTCGGGATAATCAAAAATAACAGCTTTAGAGGCCACCCGGCACATCTCTTGAATCAACTCCTGCCACCTGTCTGCATGGGGGAGCAACCTAAAGGAGATCACCACATCGAAATGATTGTCCGGAAAAGGAAGGCACAGACTGTCACAGGTTATATAGTCAACGCTCCCCGGACTACATACTTTATCCAGCCTCTCCCTGCACACATCGTCACTCCCGGTGACGGTCATCCGGAATCCATTTTCAGCAAGTGGTTTTGCCAGCTGGGCGTGCCCTCCCCCGACATCCAGGATAGTTGCACCCTCCATGTCCTGCAACAGACCAAGGGTCAGTTGCTCCTGTACATCGAGAAAATAGCCACCGACTGCCCCTGAAAAACGGGATGCATAATCCTCCGATGCTGTTTCTATATCAGCTGTTTCTGTCTGTAAGCGGTTCATATCGTTTTAATACTTCTTCCAGTTCTTCTTCTTTTGCAGCTGCACTCCAGCCGAGCACATCAGCCATACAGTCATTGATTCTCTTGAGATTTTTCATGGCAGGACGCTCAGCGGTGCCAAGTCCTGTCCGGCGAAAGATGACATCCGACAGCTTGCAGGCCATCTCATCATTTATCATTTGATGAATTTCTTTTTGCAAAACCTGATCGTTCATGTTCTCAACAGCAAACTCATTTCTGTTTCCCTGCGTGACAGGAATGTAAGGAGTTGTTGTTCGATCAGCAGCAGGCTGCAGCTTGTTGGTCAGCTCTGCCACGATCTCTTTGGCTATATGGGGAGCGGTAGTATACTTTACCCCTTTCACAGAGACCACCCGTTCATAGCCATCTTCTTCATGGAAAGAGAAACGAGAGTTCTTTGCCAGCTGTATATCTCCGTCCTGTCCTTTGCTCTTCATCGGTACCAGACCTGCCTGGTAAAAGGAGATATCCTCATAGGAAAGCTCGGCAGCCGGATAGATCGCATTGACTTCATCGACCATCTTCTGGATGCTTTCTCTGCTTACCCTGAATTTGTCGGGAGACTCTGTGCATGGCTCATACTCAGTGCCTATCATGGTTTTATCGCGCCAGGGGACAAAGAAGTAGAGGCGCTTGCCCCGCTTTACGATTGCATCCTTATCTTCGTAACGTCTCTTGCCTTCAAGGGCCACTGCGTATTTGCTAAATATCTTTTTTCTCGAGACAATATTTAAGGCCATGGCCCAATTTTGTTCAGGAAGAGTATCCTTTATTCGCAGCCCGCAACACTCTTCAAACCAGGGTCCTGCACCATTCACAAGATATTTTGTTTTCAGTTGACAGGAGTCACCCGCGAGCTTGTCCTCAACATTGAGTAAATAATAGTCATCCTGCTTCTCAAGGGATGTCACTTCTGCATAATTAGCCGCATCTCCCCCGTAATGCAGGGAGCCCAGAATATACTCCAGTACCATACGTTCAGTGTTGAGGCCAAGGCCATCATACCAGATAGCTGCACCACGGGGATTATCCGTGGCAATGCCGGGTATTGCAGCAATGCAGGCCTCTT
The DNA here is from genome assembly GCA_029935315.1 of Desulfocapsa sp. Lineage (GTDB taxonomy): Bacteria > Desulfobacterota > Desulfobulbia > Desulfobulbales > Desulfocapsaceae > Desulfocapsa. The sequence continues at coordinate 12,288 of JAOZKN010000040.1, forward strand.
TTCCCACCACATGACCACGGGGCAGGTGGATCTTCCCGGGCAGTGACTGGTTTCTATCAAACCCGATACAATCATTGGCAAACAGGGCTGCTCTCATAACTGCCTTGCCCTTTAAGCCCCCGCCGGAAAGAGGCATCATACAGGGCAGCGGTTCGACAAGATCGGGGGCGAGAGCCATCATTTCACGACGAGAACAAATGGAATGGCGCATGCGTTTAAAATTTAAATGTTGCAGATACCTGAGCCCGCCATGCAGGATCTTCAGGCTGTTGGCAGAGGTGGCTGCAGCAAAATCCTGTTTCTCAAGAACAACAGAGCGTAATCCTGCCCTGGCACAGTGATAACTGATGGCAGCTCCGTGTATACCGCCGCCCACGATAAGCACATCGTACACCCTGGAACTCATTTTTGCAAAATCGCGCAACGCCATGCAATACCCGAATAGATTAGGAAGAAAAACGTAATTTTAATTGATTGGAAACAAATAAAGCATTTTGTTGCAAGACTCCAAAAGGGTATATCTTTTCTTGAATATCTGGTGCCTGCAAAGCCTGTTGCAGACAGGACAAAACACTTTGACCGCCTGTGTTTTTACTCTTCAGGTAAAAGCCAAAACTGCCAACCCTCCCGGCCTCATCTTTCAGGGGCAGGGGATCGCTTCCGGGGAGCACTGCTATTCCCTGCCTGGCTGCCGCAGCAAACAATGCTGGTTCTGGCCAGAAAGCGGGACGGCCACCATTGTCACCCAGGAAAAAATTCTGACCCTGCTGATGCCCCAGAGTCTCAGCAATTTGTTTTCCCCTTTTACCCATCCATTTTCCGACACCCCACGGCAATACAGCAATTCCCTGAGACTCCTGTATTGCAGAAACAGTTCCTGCTAAATCTAATCCGTTTTCAACCTTCTGTTTACAAAAAAGACTGAGTACTTCTATTTTTTCTCTACTTACAATCTGTTGTCCGCAACCAATATGCAGTTTTTGTGCAGCCGATTCTCCCCGAAAGGCAAGAAGAGAGGCGTCAGCAAGATCCAGCTCCACATGCCAGTGGGGAGATATTTTTTTTGTGACCTGTCCATCCGTTGTTGCCTCAGCCTGCAATCGCTGGAACCAGTTATCTTTTTTTCCTTCCACCAGGAGAAGTACATTGAAGACATCGTTCTCTGCAATTCCAGCCGCCTCTTGTGCAGCAGAAAAATTTGCAAGGGCAGCATCCAGAAGCTGCTCCACATCAAAACAGTCGTAGATATGAACATGAGCATCCACAAAAATCATACGAACTCCCTGGCGTTATTACGCCCACTATCCCACGCAAACAGATAGGGAATATGAAATTTTGCTGCAAGCAGGGCCAGGAGGACCGGGACAACCACAGCCACTGACACTCCTACTCCCATATGCAGCAATGGATTTGTAACATGAAAAACTGTCTGCAGAATAATACGTGTACCGACACCTGCCAGCATATGGACAACATAAATCTGTAAAGAATATTTACCCAGCACTTTCAGAAAAGGGAACCATGAATGTTGCGCCAGAAAAATGGACAGAAACAGGCAGGCTGCGATGCCAGGTACTGCAAGCAGTATAAAGTAGAACGGATGCGCACCTCCTGGCAAACGGGTAGCTTCAATGGTATACGAAAATAATGCATAGGCTGAAACGATAAAGATACAAAGAACAACCGGGAAGTATAATGCTGTTCTTTTCATTTCTCCCCAATTTTGGCTATATGGTTTCAGGCAGACTCCCGCCATAAAAAACAAAAAGCCAGTGGAGAACCCTGCCAGGCCAAGATATTCACTGGGAATTGGCTTAAAAAACAGCAAAACAGCCACAAGACTCATCACGGGAACACCGTAGTTCCTGAATGATTTTAAAACGAAAAAGCAGAGATACATCATTAAAATTGCGTATAAGAACCAAAACTGTGCCCACGGTAAAACGGGTATCAACAGGAACTGCTCCAGACTTCCTCCACGGTAACTGTGACCAGCAAAAAGCAGTTCGACAGCAGCCTGTAAAAAGGACCAGAGCAGATAAGGGTAGGCAAGATATTTAATTTTCTGCAACAGGAAGGATATGCCCCCATGCTTTTCATAACTTGCTGCCGTGAAAAGCCCTGCCAGAAAGAAAAAAAGAGGCATGTGAAAACTATAGATAAAACTGTCTGACAACTGAAAAAAACGGGGTGCAATTGCCAGACCTGAATGATAGCCGCTGCTTAAGAGGTGGGCATAAACAACGAGTATAATTCCAATCCCCTTTGCATAATCGACCCACTCTATTCTCTGCTTCATTGCACCAGTATCTCTATTTTGTCCAGTTGCAGACTCCTCGTATCGTTAAAAACTACACGAAAGCTGAGATCATCCGCACGGGGTAGCTCAAAGGCAAGATCTATTGGAGTAAACGAGACATTGTTCAGGTTGGATACGTTTATTTTTTGTTTCGCGTAATCGATTAAGCCCTGTCCATCTGTAACAGATACTGTTGCAACCACACTCTTTGCTCCCTCTGGGGGAATAGCGCCAACGTTTCTCAGAAAAAACTGTGCCGTGTAAGACCCTTTTTCATAACTCCGGTTAGGACCATAGACCAGAACATCTCTTTTATGCATCCCAACCACTGCCTCAACGACCTTCCCGGCAGAGGCCTCAGGAACAGCAACCACTGCTCCGGTATTCCCCACCATATTCTCTGCTTCAATGGCATAGAGTGAGTCAGAATGTCCAACCTTATTCACCTTTATTTTTTCTACGCGGAGCAGCCCCTTCCCGTAGAAAAAGGCTCGGAATTCCAGTTTTGTCTCTTCCGGGATAGAGTATGAGAGAGGAAACTTCTGGTATCCGGTGTCTTTTCCTGTCCCGGCAATAAGCTGCTGCACAAGTACGCTCACACTGCCATCCTCATGCACAGCAACAACTTCAATTTTCACCAGTGTTTCTCCTGCTTCTCCCTCTGCCGACAAGGAAAAAGTACAGAGATAATCACCTGGCGAATAAATATCATAGGGGCCATACACCAGAAATCCCGGATTATCTGCTCCTTCCGTGGCTTGAAAAACATTCTTGCCGATACTGTTGTCTTTCACAACTCCGCCAACCTGTCGGTACAATCGCCAATTCACATCATAAAAATAAGGCATATCGTACCAGGCCTGCGCACTGTTCTTCTTAACACTTTCTTCACTTCTCACCCGAAACAGTGCCAGACGATTACTCTTTTTGGTCATCGATTTAAAATACATCTTATTGCTGATATGCACCCGTTCAAGATAGGGAGAATTCTCAAGACGTCGGACAGTTGCTAACGGCACAAAAGGGCTCACTTTTTTCAAAAAGACGTCCCTGTTATCATGGACTGTGAGAAATTCTACCCCAAGCGCATGTAAAAGTTCAAACTGCTCCTCGTCCAGACGCCCCTGATTAATACTGGCCAGGGGGGTGAATACCGTATCGATATATTTCTGTAAGACCATGGGACTGCAACCATTTATTCGAGGTATGCCGTCCAGCATAATATAGTGCTGGTAGAGGGACGACTGATGAGAATCACCAGGCCAGAGCGGAATCTCCAGTAAACGCCCATCTCCAATATTTTTCTTCACATGAGTATAAACATCCTGTCCTTTATCGAGGATATTGATGCCCATGGGAGAAAAAACATTATAATCTTTCAGCTGGAATCCCATGGCCGTAAAAAGGACCACTGTGACGACAGCCAGACTCATCTTCTCCTGACAGCGCTGTTGAATCCTTTGCACAACATATCCGCAGACAATGGCCAGACCAAACAGGGCGAGGGTTATAATACGGTCAGAAACACGTGGATAGTGAAAGAATGGGAAATAATGAAAAAACAGGGCATAGAGAGAGACGTTACCAAACGCGAGACCCAATGCCAGAACAACACAAAAGAGGGAAACAGCTATATAGAAAAGAGCCAACAACTCTTTCTCTCCAGTGAAGGCCTGCTTCTTCTTTCCAAACCAGGTAGTCAGCAATATGTAAAGCAGAAAAGCACCACAAAGAAGTGCTGGTACAACACCAATATAGACATTACTTATTGAACTGAAAAGATCGCTGAGACGGGCAGAGAAGAGACTGACATCGCCAAGAGTCCTGCCTCCACCGGCAATAGTTTCTGCAACCCGCTCGACTTTGGAAGAAGACATCCATTTAACAATCCATGCCATTGATAAGACAAGGGGCAATATGGGTAAAACAGACCTTCGTTGAGCAGCAATACCTTTCAGCAGGGCAGACAGCATGGAATAGAGATGCCTGCGCAGAAACCACAGTTTCAAGAGCAATACAGTTGCAAGTGCAGCAAATACGAGAACATCAGTATTGATGACTGAATCGTCATCATGGAACAGGTTCAGAGGCCAGAACAGATAAAGCACAAGTAATGATTTGGCCTCAATCCACAAACTCTCCTGAAAAGAAAGATCACTCAAGCGTTGATACAGGGTACTCAGGCAGAGTGAAATAATAAGAAACAGGAAGGGATACAGTACAAGAATCCACCAGAAAACCGGTGTGAACATTGCGACATGATCCTTAACAGAAAAGAATAAATGTGAATACACGGTGACCGCAACACCTGCGCCCAGAATGCAGAGCACAGAAATACGCTTTGACCTGCTTTCTCGTTGGAGATGAACATAATGATCCATCCCTTCCGGCAGGAGGGCAATCACCCGAACAGGAATATAGAGCCCCAGGAATACACAGATATAATAAATAAGGTGGGGTTCCAGCATGGAAAGACCGATCAGACCAACACTGGATAACAAGCCATAGCGAATTTTACGTGACTGAATCCCCTTTTCAAGAAAATAAAAAATAAACGGATAGCAGAAATATAAGAAGCCATAGCCATGTCCGGCCGTAAAGCCTTTTATGCGGGATGGTGCAAAGGTAAAAACAAGGGCTGCAAGCAGCGCCCCGAGACGACTGCCACTATACAACCGTACCAGCAGATACATGAACACACCCGACAACAGGTAGGAACTTATGATGGTACTGTTATAGGCAAAGATATCGCCTAAGGGGCTGAACAGCATATATAAAAATGCAAGGGGAATGGTATTGAGCCCGGAAGTTTCGTAGGGCTCAGCCATGTTGAACTCAAAAGGATTTGAGTCAAAGGGAACAACATGGCCTAAAAAATTTTCTTTCACCAGCCAGAACCAGTACATCAGCTGTATCTGATCGCCCGAACGGTTCCACACCTTCACCCCGCCAAAGGGAGAATAGGGAATGCCGGTATCAAAATGAAGAATTAAAGGATAGGTAGAGACAACGGCCAGAATCAACAGGGCCACAAACACTGCCAGTATTTCCCACCATTTCTTAGCCATTCATCCCTCTCAACAAGGCATCTATACGCGGTTCGATGGCCTCCGGCACAAACGTTTCTCTCCGTAATCGCTGTCCCGCAATAACGGTATCCCGAAGATCAGCATCATGCATAAGCAGTCTTGCAGTGGCAGCTAACTGTTGCCAGTCCTCTTTATCCGTAAAAAGCAGTCCGCCCTCACCCAGTGTTTCCGGGACGGCCGAGCTTTTATAGGCAAAAACCGGCATATCAAACCACATGGACTCGATAAGTGGCACGCCAAATCCTTCATGGTCACTCATGGACCAGAACAGATGCGAACAACGATAACAGGCATGGAGAATGGAATCGGGTACTTTACCGGCAAACAGAACATTCTCCTTAAGGCCTGCATCAACTACCTGTTTTTTAAGAGACTGATAATAACGTTCCTCTTTGATAAAGCCGCCCACAAGAATCAGCCTGCTGTTCCCGTACATGGCGTGATAGGCAGCGAAAGCCTCTATCAGATCATGCTGGCATTTATTGGCAATCAGGCGCCCGACAAAAAGAATATTATCTTTGCCGTCCTGCAGCCTGTCCATCATAAACGGATCGGCTGGAATATTCCATTTTTCCGGGGGTACAACGATTGGCAACACCGATGGAGAGAGAAAACCGTTATCTTCAAGATCCTGGCTGTTAAACTGCGAATCACCAACACTCACTGTAAAATGAGGGGCGAGTACCTGTAAATCCTGTATACCCTGTTCAAGGATTGCGGCAAGTGCAGGATCATTATCACAAACCATAGCCGGTGGGGTAACATTATGATAGACCAGGGCCTTTGGACCTGCATGTTGAATAACAAAGTCTGTCAGACCTGCACCTATTGAATGATGATAGATAAGCCCGTTACCGGCTATAATCCCTTTTTCATCCTTAAAAAGGCTGGCCTCATGGGCCATACCCGGATCCAGATGTTCAGTGATAATCTCAGACACATAACCTTTCTGTCGCAGGTAGTCCCGGATAATAATCGCCTGATTGCTGATGGCATCACCATAAGCAAAGCCAGGTAACAGCTGATAAATTGCACTTGGTTTGTTTTGTTTTTCTTCCTGTACGACCGAAGTCTCTGCAGTGGATAATGTCAATACCTGCTCATAACGATCAATAACCGAATCCCACTCCGCAAACTGTTTGGCGTATTCTTTTCCTGTCGTTCCGTAGGCAAGGCATTCCGTCTCTACCATCTGGCCAAACACGGAAAAAAGATCCGCCCACTGCCCAACATCTATTGCCTGCAGCCCCCCGTTTGCAGCCTCGACAGCAAGAGCCGTTGCCAGACATTCGCCATGCACCGCCACCGGCCGGTCATAAAACCAGGCCTCCATAATAACACGGGAGTAACTTTCGTTTCTACTGGGCTGAAACAGCACCTTGCAATTGGCAAGCAACGCCTCTTTGTCCTCTTCTGATACAAGGCCAAGATCATACACCCCGTCCACATCGGAACCAAACTGTGCATCACCCGGACCTGCTATTATGAGTTTGAGGGGGTTTTGGGGGTTTAAGCCACGGTAAACCTGATAGGCATCCACCAGCATGGACGTATTTTTTGTCTGATCACGCCGTCCAAGACACAAGACATACTGTTCTTCTTGCAGGTTCAGGCCTGCAACGGTATGGGGAAGATCTGCAAGAGGAATATCGAGACTTTCAACACCCACCCCTACGACTTCACCCTTGCGTACTATTCCAGGTCCGAACAGATCACTGGCTAAGCGCTCTTCGCCAAGGGAATTATACAGAATCCCATGACATGCTCGCATGCATGTATCCACTGCCGGGAGGTAGGCATAGGCTTCGTCGTGCAGACATGGCTGCAGCCAGGCTTTCTCCTGCACAATCTCCAAAGCATTTAAAATAATACCGTAAAGATACGGCAGAAAAATAAACGCATGATATTTATCTTTATTGTTTTTCAGATATCGCTCAAGGGCCAGAGAGTTAATATTCTCTGCAACAAATAACTCGGCAGTTCCTGCACTAAATGGGTTTACCCCGGCTTTCAGTTTTTCGGGTGGCAATGCTAAGCCAAAGCAGTTGGCATGGCTGAAGAGATCAGCCCTTCGTTTATCGACTTTAAATCTGCGTACCGACAGATTCCCGACTTGCTTCACCCCGGAGGGCAAAGTATTCACCGACCAGTCCTCAAGAAAAGACGCACAGCAGGTGCTTAGCACCTCGATACTATGCCCACGATCTGCCAGCCGATTCGATACCTGCCAGGCAAGTTGTTCCGCCCCGCCTTTAAGACTCTCACCAAACCATGGAACAACTATGGCTACGGTTTTTTTCATATTTTGTAGCCAACGATGGCATAGTCTCTTGCACAGGAGAGAACTTCGTTTAAACGGGCTGCAAGCTGCGGTGCTTCCTCTGCCGGAAGACACTGCTCACCTTCATGGGGATGCAGATACAAAAGTTCGACCCTGGAAAATCCTCTGTATTCCATAAGGAACTGGTGGGTTTCAGGATACAGGGGGCGAAGGTGGGTGGGATCTGCCCAGAAGTTACAGGCTCCCACCAGCAGGTTCCTGGGATTTGGGGTCTCAAAAAGTGCAAGACCACCCTTTTTTAAGACTCGCACCGATTCATCAAAAAGTGCCACACGTGTATCAAAATCCAAATGCTCTATCAGATGAAAAGAGGTGATTGCACCAAGACTGTTATCAGGCAGCGAACGCATATACGCCAGGGCATCATTTTCATCAACCTCAAAACCTTTCTGCCTGCACTGTTCAACCAGCACACTGTTCAGATCAAGTCCTTTGGCAGCAAGCCCTTCGTCCTGCATAAGTTCAAGCCACTCGCCTCGGCCGCAGCCAATATCAAGAATCAAACGATCGTCCGTTCCTGCACCGGCTTCACGCATCAAGGGGATATATTCAAGCAGGCGCTCCCGAATTTCTTCACGGGTGCCACGAAAACGGTTTTCAAAGGCAAGATAGAGCGGATCGAGAATATCAGGAACAGTTATGTTGACGATTTCTTCTGCAGTACTCTTTTCTCCTGAAGCAACCTGATTACGCAACTCTTCCAAAAGAACGGCCACCCTTCTCTCCTGGGTAACCATTCCGGTTTTGAGATAATCAACGATTAAGGATTTTTCTTCAAGCTGCGCCATCTGTTTTTCCAGAAGTGCAGTATTACGATTCATATCACGAATACCGTCAAGGATGATACGCATCATATGGAGTATGGAATTATTAAAGTTACGCTGGGGAATGGTAATCAGGCGTCCCACAAAGAAGCCAACTCGTCTTGCAAAACGAATAATCTTTCGTTTCAGTCCACGATATCCGTGCATAGTAGTGACTTCTGCACCAGCATCTATATTTATCTCTGCTACCTTCAGGGTTTCATTCAATTGTGCCCATGCATAAGGATCGTTGATTACAAGTTCAGTTGCCTGCGCCGCACACTTGCCCTTTTGCTGTTGTTTATTCTGCTCGCGTAACTCATGTTCAACTTTTTCGAGGAGTTCTGTTAAATCAACTTGAGGATTATCTGTTTCAAGCATATCTATATTTCCTGAATGAGTTATAAAGTTGAGACTTCAACTGTAACCGGCAAAGAGGCAACACCTACAAATGACGGCTCACTGCCCGCCACAATCTGCAAGGCCAGACAACGGTCCCACCAGTCACAATTTTCTTCCAGGTGGGAATCCCCACCATGTACGGCCACACAAACGGAATAATTCCCAGGCCCGACATTGAGCGGGAAAGAAAAGGAAAACTCAAGGGATTCTCCGGCGTTAACCTGGATATCTTTCTGACCAAGAAATCTGGTATTCGTTCCATACACATCATTCCCCATCCTGTCACGCAGGAGAATGCCAACAGCGGGTTTTTTAATATTGCTGTTAAATGTCACCTGGCAATGCAGGACGACCTTTTCACCAACCAGGAATGTGCGTGCTGTTTTACCATCACCATGAGTCATATCCACTGATGTTATACGTGCCTTGCCATTGCCGGAGCGAGTTGAAACACGACCGTCCTCTCCTTCGAGCTGCTGTATATCTTCGT
>JAOZKN010000212.1 GCA_029935315.1 Desulfocapsa sp.
CTTCATGCAGACAATCTTGTTGCCCTGATTAAAGAAAAACCTGAACTTGGTCATACTCCCTCTTATGCAAGCGTCCGCAGGCGCATGAAAGAACGTGGGTGGTATAAAAAGAAATCGCCTCGAAACAAAACCCGTGGTCAGAAAAAAGCAGAAGATCACCTGGAGCAGCGGGAAGTGCGAGGTTATGATGTCTCCCATGTGCACGGTCTCTGGCATCTGGATTTCCATAAAGGGAAACTCAGGGTAACGGATAGTCATGGGGAATGGCACACACCTATAGCCCTTTGCATACTTGATGATCGCTCCCGCCTCTGTTGCCATATTCAATGGTATTTGCAAGAGACAGCGGAGATTCTACAGCATGGTCTCGTCCAGGCCTTTATGAAAAGAGGGTTGCCGCGAAGCCTGATGACAGATAATGGTGCTGCAATGCTTGCCCATGAGACAACAAACGGCTTACTGAATCTGAGTATTAAGCATGATCGAACCCTACCGTACAGTCCCTATCAAAATGGCAAGCAGGAATCATTCTGGGGCCAGTTGGAAGGGCGCTTGATGTCCATGCTTTCCCGGGTCGAACCGTTAACTCTTGATATCTTAAATCGTACAACACAGGCCTGGTCGGAGATGGAGTACAACCGGAAGAGACACACAGAAATCAACTGTTCACCAGTTGACAAGCTGCTGGAAGGCCCGGACTCTTCCCGCCCATCCCCTGAAAGTGAAAAGATGGCATTCGCTTTTACTGCCCATGAAAGCCGTATTCAGCGAAGAAGCGATGGCACACTGCAAATAAAGGGGATCAGATTCGAAGTGCCATCCCGCTTTCGCCACTTCAATCGACTTCATGTCCTCTATCAGAGCTGGGATCTCAGCAGGGTCTGGCTGGTTGACGAAAGAGATTCCACATTCCTGGCTAAGATTTACCCACAGGATAAAATAAAGAATGCTGATGGCTTGAGACGAACAATTACTCCCGTGCCGGAAGATACCCCTGTGGTTGATGATAATGCTGATCCTTACCCACCATTATTGCGTCAATTGTTAGAAGAGTACGCTGCCACCGGCCTCCCTCCTGCCTATATTCCACAAGATGATGGAGGACGGCAATGAACAATAAGCACCTCCTTGCTCTGTTTGGCCTGAAATGGAACCCGTTTCTCCCCAACATTCCGGTGGAATCCTTGTGGCCGGCACCATCCATCGACACATTCCTCTTTCAGATTGAGAATCTGGTAATGGATGGTGGCTTCGCTCTGATGTGCGGTGAACCGGGACTTGGGAAATCAAAGAATCTGCAATACCTGGCACATCGACTTGAGCGTCTGGAAAATGTTGTTGTTGGAGTGATGGAAAGGCCTCAAAGCAGTCTGGCTGATTTTTACAGGGAGATGGGAGAGCTGTTTGGGGTTAACCTCACACCATCAAATCGTTACGGAGGATTCAAATCTCTCAGGGACCGGTGGCGTCAACATATCAAAAGTACATTATTCAGACCGATTCTGCTGATCGATGAAGCACAAGAGATGATGACCATGAATCTTAATGAGCTGCGCTTGCTTGGCAGTGCTCAGTTTGATTCCGAATGCCTGCTGACCGTGATCTTGTGCGGGGACCTGACTCTTCCGGAACGCTTTCGTACAAATTCATTACTTGCACTTGGCAGTCGCATCCGATTTCGCAGGATGCTTGCCCCTTATGACAAAAAAGAATTACGAGCCTATCTTGAATATTCACTGGAACAGGCAGGTGCTCCGCAACTGATGACGAAACCACTCATGACAGCTTTGGTGGAACATGCTGCCGGTAATCTGCGACTACTCAATGTTATGGCTGCAGAATTGCTTACCATCGGTGCTCAACGGGAACTCCCTCAACTTGATGAAAAACTCTTCCTGGATGTGTACTCACGAGATCCACGCAAAAAATAATCTCGATACATTCATTACTAATTCTTTCCTGCACAATCAGGAAGTAAGAGGTCTGGTGAAACGGAGACTGGCTCTGCTGAGGAGCAACCAGTCAAGGGATAGCCAGATGGGAACGACGGAATAGAATTATTCGTCGGGGGAGTCTTCGGACTCCCTTTCCTTTTTCTATTCTTGAGTTTCCCTATGCCTTAAAAAACCTAAGAACCTGAGGCGTTGCCTCAGGAGTGATGAACTCATATCTGCCGAACATCAAATAG
>JAOZKN010000213.1 GCA_029935315.1 Desulfocapsa sp.
CAGGAAGGGAAACTGCATGTCAACAAGCATATTTCTGGCAAGTCCAATGTCCGCCTTGTCATCTCCCAGACCATCGACACTTAAGGCAAGAACACCAAGACCGGATTTGAGAAGCTCCTCTTGCCTTTTTGTCAGTTCGCTCAGCTCCTCCTTACAGGTGGGACACCAGGTGGCCCACAATAAAACCAGTACAGGACCGTTTCCTCCGGGGATCAGTATCTGTGGAGTCTTGTCCATTGTTCGTATAGAGATTTCTTTTATAGGCAACCTGGTCATCAGGGGGATACGTTTGTTTTCTCCTGGGACTGGTATTGTCGTTTTCGATTCCTGAAGGACAAGCGAATTCTGGTCCCTCGCAAGAAGCGGGACAGCCCTGCCGGATCCCTGGGTAAGGGTATAACCACCGTCAACTGCCACGCCAGGGAAAAACTCTTTTTCTCCTCCCGGCCAACTCACCACGACACTCTCAATGGTGTTATCAGTTCCAAGGCCAAAGTGCAGCAGCTTGGAGTCCTGTGACAAAAATCCTTCACCGGCCCGCAGGGTTTGCATGTTTCTTTCCTTGCGATTCGCCCCGGTGATAACTTCGACCCGCGCACCGATAGCATCTCGGTTGGTTGTAGTGCCGTTGCCCTGCAGGCCAATGAGAAGTGGCCCCAATAATTTGAACGGGGCAGCTGTTGTGCCGCGAGCATCACAGCTGTTTTTGCAAGCTTGCTTGCTAAAATAGCGAGAAGCGGAGTCGGCTCTAACGGGTTGATAGGTGGAGCGTGAGCGGAACCTACAACCCGTTAGAGCGTAGCGCGACAGCTGCCCCGATAGGCTGGATCGTGGGTGAGGCGAAGCCCCGCTCACGGTCCAGCCTATCAAGCCTATAAGTGGATAATCTGCTACCGTTAAAAGTCCTTAAAGGGCAAATTTATGGAGCAGAAAATGACAAAAAAAACGAGACGAACGCATTCACCGTTGTTCAAATCTAAAGTGGCATTAGCTGCAATGGCGGGAGACAAGACGCTTGCTGAGTTAGCACAACAGTTTGAAGTGCATCCCAACCAGATTACAACCTGGAAGAAACAACTCAGTGAAGGGGCAGCTGGTGTGTTTGACAAAGACACAGCAGTCGAACCGCCTGTTGACTTGAAAGTATTACATGCCAAGATTGGTCAACTGACGCTTGAGAATGATTTTTTAGAAGGGGCGCTCACCAAGGTGGGATTGCTGAGCGCAAGAAAATGATTGACCGCGATCACTCCTTATCCATCAGCCGCCAAGCTCAACTGGTCGGTATTAGTCGAGGCAGTGTTTATTATAAATCCAGAGCAGTCGATACTGTTGATCTGGATCTCATGCGTCATATTGATGAGCTGCATCTGGAACATCCGTTTATGGGTGCCCGCATGCTGCGTGATCAGCTTAATCGAAAAGGGTTCGTTGTCGATCGCAAGCATGTCAGTACATTGATGAAACGTATGGGTGTTGAGGCACTTTACAAAAAGCCAAACACCAGTAAGAAACATCCAGGTCACAAAATTTATCCTTATTTATTGAGGAATCTTGCTATTGATGAGGCCAATCAGGTTTGGGCACTGGATACAACTTACATTCCAATGGCAAAAGGATTCGCATATCTCACTGCTGTTGTGGACTGGGCTAGTCGTAAGGTATTGGCATCAAAGGTGGCGATTACTTTGGAATCCTGTCATGCTGTAGATGTACTGCAAGAGGCGTTTGCTCACCATGGACGCCCAGAAATTGTAAACACCGATCAAGGTAGTCAGTTCACAGCAGATGAGTTTGTACAGGCTGTTAAAAACAACGGATGTAAACTTAGTATGGATGGACGTGGAGCATGGCGGGACAATGTTATCGTTGAGCGTCTGTGGAAGTCCGTGAAATATGAACGGGTATATTTATATGCCTATGATTCAGTTACCGAAGCAAGGAAATCCATTATGCAATATATGGATTGGTATAATAAATCCAGGCCGCATTCAAGCTTGGCTAGAAAAACCCCTGAAGAGGCCTATGTCGAAATACTGCCAATGATTGAAATGGCAATATAAAAAAACAGCAGAGAATCCACTTAAAAAACAAAAGATACTGTTCAAACAAAGGGAACCACTTCTTTTTTTAAAACGATGCCTTATTAAAACAACTCATTGTCAAGTATCAG
>JAOZKN010000127.1:0-4936 GCA_029935315.1 Desulfocapsa sp.
GCTTGATCTTTCTCTTGTCAAAAGATCAACGCTATATAACTGGCAAACAGGTGAAGTAGCACCCCAGCAGGATTTGATTTTACCTGAGGGTGCAGAAAGACATCTAACTGTCAGCAATTTAAGGTTATTAGAATTAAGGGAACGATATTCTTCTTTCCAGGCAAATGCATCTATTTCGATAGTGTGGACCGATGAATATGTACAATCGTATGGATTGCAGGCCTTTCGTGGTGATAATTGCTATGTCTGGCAAACCAATGATCCTAATTGTGCAGAAATTAATTACTGCCTGACTGCATACGCGGCCCAGGCCATTGATACCTTGGGAGTGCTTGGCAAAAACAAGGAAGATGGTTTATTTGGGGTCTACACCCACGAGGTAGGTTCTCAAACTGTGAGCAGGGATTTACTCGATTCAACTTTTGAACTAAATTTTCTTGAAGAGCATTTACATCTCTCATCAATGGAAAATGTAAGCATTCTCGATATTGGTGCCGGGTATGGACGCCTGGCATATCGTGCTGCTAATTCTTTTCCGAATATTTCCAAATATATTTGTACCGATGCCGTTCCTGAGTCCACATTTTTATCAGAATATTACACCAGATTTCGTGGCCTGGAAGAGATAGTAGATGTGGTCGCTCTTGATGAGATTGAAAAACGTCTGCAGGAAGAACAGATCGATCTGGCCGTTAATATACACAGCTTTTCCGAGTGTAGTCTGGAAGCGATTGAGTGGTGGCTTTCCCGTGTTGCAGGTGCAAAGATAAAGAATCTTTTTATTGTCCCCAACGGTTCTGATCATGGTGGAACTAGGCTTGCCCTGAACAGTGGAGAGGACTTCTCTTCTTTGGTGGAAAAATATGGGTACAAGTTACAGGTAAAAGCTCCTAAGTATGAAGATCCCATGGTTCAGAAATACGGTGTTTCTCCATCATATTATTATCTGTATCAGTTAGAAATCTGAATTTAAAAAATTCTTAGTGAGAATATTCAGGAGGAAAGATATTGGACGTTTCAGTTGTTATTCCATTATTGAATGAGGAAGAAAATATTCCCATTCTCTACAACGAGTTGACACAAAGTCTTGGCAAAATCGACCTTGAATATGAGTTGATCTTTATAGACGATGGAAGCAGTGATTCCAGCCTGCAGATTCTTGAAAACCTGCAGAAAGAAGATGCCACAATTCATGTTATTTCACTTCGCAAGAATTTTGGCCAGACAGCTGCCCTGACTGCTGGTTTTGATTTGGCCGCAGGTGATGTTATTATTGCTATGGATGCAGATTTGCAAAATGACCCGGCTGATATCCCCATACTCCTGGATAAAATCAATGAGGGAAATGATATGGTCACCGGCTGGCGGTTTAATCGCCAGGATCCTTTCCTCAGCAGAAAATTACCGTCTAAGATTGCCAATAAAATAATCTCTTTTGCAACGGGCGTTCATTTACACGATTATGGCTGTACTTTAAAAGCATTTCGTAAAGAGGTGATTAAGAACATCAAACTGTACGGAGAGATGCACCGCTTTATTCCTGCAATTGCCAGTGCCATGGGTGTTTCCATTGCCGAGGTGAAGGTAAATCACCGGGCCAGGAGATTTGGTACCTCAAAGTATGGAATTTCCAGAACCTTGCGTGTCATCCTTGATCTTATCACTGTTAAGTTCTTGTTGAATTACTCCACAAGACCCATTCATGTTTTTGGTACAATAGGGATTATTTCCGGTTCCCTTGGCGGCACTCTGGCTATTGTTATGACTGTGCAAAGACAATTATACAGTATGCCAATGTCTGACAGGCCCCTGTTGCTCCTTGCTATTTTACTTATTTTTGTTGGTGTCCAGTTTATAACCATTGGTCTTGTTGCAGAAATGCTGGCACGTACGTATCATGAGTCACAGGACAAGCCAACCTATTACATCAGAAAGATAATAGGAAAGCAATGAGATCGTTGTTTGCTGTTCTGTCTTCTCTTGTTTTACTTATACATGTCAGCAATGCGGTTGCGGTCTCCCAGACAAAGCCACATACGTTTGATGAATTAAATCTTGTCTGGACCGCTAATTATGGAGAGGAGGGTGAACAGGTTTATACCAGTTCATTCAGCAAAACAAAATGGTCTGTTCCGGTACAGGTGAGTAGTGCTACTGAGCGGGTTTTCCATTCTTCTGCAACTGTTGCCGGAGATGGAAGCCATTGGATTGTCTGGGTTCAGACAGAAAAAAAGAAAAAGCTGCTCTATTTTTCTACTGGCAAGGAAGGACAGTGGTCGAAACCGAGCCAGATTATCACAGGTATGGATGATAATCGGAATGTGAGCATAGTAATAGACAGTAAGGGACACCCTTTTATTGTCTGGACTGGTGCTGATAAGACATATTCTGATATCTTTTGGTCCAGAATAGTGCAGGCTCGCTGGAGTACAGCTCTGAAGGTACATGGGAACAATAAAGTGCCTGATGTGGATCCGCTTTTATGGAACACTGATAACGGTGGTATTGCATTATCCTGGCAGACATTTATCGATGGACAACCTGTCACGGCATTTCTGCAGTGGGATGGAAAATCCTGGGTGGAAAAAGAGAGGCGTTTTATGGAGAGCCATTCTGCAGTACAAAAGCTACGCAGTAAAAGCCTTCCTCTCCTCCCGAAATTTATTCAGGAGTTGTACAAGGCTGATTTTTTTTATAAAGATAAATATGGAACGGGGACACTCCCCTTGATTTAATTGTATGATGATAAGACAAAAAACAGATACATTTTTTACAGTAAAAACAGTGTTTTTTCAGTTGTGTTGCCTTGGAATTATAAGTTGTCTTTTTCCACTAGCCCTGTCTGCAGAGACTGAAGAAGAAGTCAGTGGAATTATTATCGGTTTTGGCGATAGTTTAACCGAAGGCTGTGATGTCTATGCAGGTGACTGTGGATGGGAAAGAACCACTCAGTTAGGCTACGAAATTAATTTAGTTGAATTGCTGCAAAACAGTGATCGCAATTATGTCGTTAAAAATTTCGGGCGTGGTGGTGAGACTGCTCAAGATGGTTTTGTCAGAATCAGTCAGGTAATGGCTAAACCATGCAACACAGGTGCCGAGTATGTACTGATTCTGGAAGGCACTAATGACCTTTTACATGGAGCCAGGGGACTTGATGTGAAATTTTACCTAGGTCTTATGATCGATCAGGTTGTTGCCAAAGGTATGGTACCACTTCTGGCGACCATTACTCCAGACGCTGACCCAGAGCACCGTTATAAAAATATTCCTCTGATGAATGAGTATATCCGTGATCTGGCCGAGGAGAAGAATGTGCAACTTGTGGAACTGTATAACCAGATGCAACCTGACTGGGGAAAGTACACGCCCGGGTGCTACGGAGATTTGCTGCATCCAAATATTGCCGGCTTCCAGACTATGGGTCAAATCTGGTTTGACAGTCTGGCTGTTTTGATTCCTGCGAAACCTGATATTCACCTGACCTGGCTCAACCTTCTTCTTCTACAAAACCCCTAAAGGTCTCGTCTTACTCGTTTATGACTTCACACCGTCTGCATTTCCTGTTGCTTTGCCTGATGTTATCAAGTGCTTTGTTGCTGGTTGCCGGTTCCTGGTTTTGCTACACCTCTACATTTGATACAGCAACTGTCGGCTTGATGAGTGTTAACATTCTGCATGGCGACAGGCCTCTTTTTTTCTATGGACAGCCATATTTTGGTGCCCTGGAAGCCTATCTGGCTGCTTTTTATCTTTCTCTTTTTGGCTTTTCTGAGTTTGTTATAAGTCTGTCTCCAATCAGCTTTACTCTTGCCTGGATTGGTGTCACCTATCTGCTCTTTTGCCGGATACACAATAAAGAGACTGGCCTGGTTGCTGCTGCCTCCGTTGCTTTTTCAGGATACTATGTATTCTGGTATTCGATTTCTACTTATGGTGGCTATTCGGCCATACTCTTTTTAGGGACTGCAATGCTCTGGCTTTCCCTGCGTATTCTGCAGGAAAAATCTGTTGGCTTGCCACTGTTGGCTCAATCCATATGTCTTGGGATTCTGATTGCTCTAGGCATATGGGTTCATGCATTAACATACCCATACATTGCTATTGCTGCTGTTGTACTCTGCATCTACCTCTGGCAATCGCGTGGTAATCCCGCACTGTTTTGCACACTTTTTCTTGCAGCAGCCATTGGATTCACAGGTTTTATCCCGTTCTACATTGAAACCGGAACAATCTTTGGTGGTGTTTCCGAAAGTGTGCCTCTTTCTCTTGTCTTTACAGCGAAGGCCCTGCTTAATTTGTTCACTGCCAATATCCATGAGTTGATAGTCTGGAATTTTCTTCACTCCTTTGATTCAGCGTTTGTACGCTTTCTTATTGTTTATGGCGGTATTGCTCTTCTTGCAGGTGGAGTGAGCCTTGCGTTTCTTCAGCTTGTGAAACAGAAAGATACTCTTGCAGCTAAAAAATACTATCTGCTTCCCTTGTCTTTTTGCCTTCTCTTTTTGCTTTTGTATGTTCAGCATCATATGGCAACGGTGAGAGCACCCCGGTATGCAATAAACTTCTGGTCATTATTATTATGTGTTATCTGGTCACTCGCTGTGACAGGGCATAAAAAGAAGCCTCTGAGAACTCTTAGCATCCTCTTGTTTGGCAGCTGGCTGCTGTTCCAGATTGCAGGTACTGTCTTTTTTATCGCATGGAACAGCCAGGGAGCCCGCGAGGAGCAACAGACCATGGCTGCCATTGTGAAAACAGCGCAGGAACAGCGACTTTCCAGCGTAGTTACCTATGGTGATCAGCGATTTGGATATAAGGCCCAGAAGTTGAGTATGTTTGCAGAGAATAGTATCCCTTTTGCAAACGCAGGTCTTGAACGCTATAAGGTAAATGCACAGTTTACTGAGAGTGATCCGGGTAAGGGATATATAAC
>JAOZKN010000127.1:5036-7324 GCA_029935315.1 Desulfocapsa sp.
CAGAGGATGCTTACGGGGCTCTGGTTGTTTAATGCACAGCTTGCTGCCAATCCTCAATGGCAGGGAGGGATGCGATTTGAAGTGTATCTGTCTGCTGACGATGTGAATTATAAAAACGTGTTTACATCAGTTGCCAGAACAGCAAACATTTTCCATGCTGGGCCTCAGATTTATCTTAGTGGAGTCCGGACAAAAAATGAGGCCTTGTTTCCGCCGCAATCAGCAAGATATGTCAGAATTGTCTTTCTTGAATCTGCAGCAACACCGGTAACGGAACTCTTCGTCTTTCAGGAGAAAAAGAAGATACAGCCAAATGCTGAAGATGATATACCGAGAATTCAGGATATTATTCTTGAGCAGGATGTGGATTTTGTACTGGCTGATCGTTGGGTCAGTGCACGTTTACGAGATTTCTTCAAAGGAACTGCCAAATCTGAGATTGCTCTGCCCAGATACAGTTTACGTTACAAAAAAGGATTGTCCCGTTATTTTGTAAAGGCTGAGAGAGGGCAGGCCATGGTTTGTGAAACCAGTGCTGCTGATGAATGTGTTCGTGTGTTAACGCATGAATTTGGTTCCTCGGTGGTGTCTGGACGTTTCGATTTACAGGATTATACGATGTTGCTTCTTTCCGTTCCCGGAAAAGAGTTCGATGTGCTCAGTAGATCAGCATTGCTCTGGAATGGGCACTTTCCTTTACAAACACAAAATATAGAATTGATTGCACCTCTGTTGAATGCAAGGGGGCTTCCCATCTGGAAAACTGACTTTGCCAAGAGCAAGGGCTTTTACCACGATGGCTGGAGTAATGGCGATGGCCGCTTACTGCATATGGACTATACTATTCAGCCGGAGAGAGACAAATTGTTAGTGATTTATACCAATGGCTGGCGTCCCGGATCGGTGGAAGACCTTGGAATCAGAATTATTGCCAATAAGAAGATTATGTTACCCTTTCTGCGACAAGAGGAAAACGTGTTGTTCTTTTCGCTGCCAGTGGAACTTCAGCGCCTGGATAGCCTGCAGATACAATCCAGCACCTTTGTGCCAAACAGTCCGGACAGGAGAAAACTTGGTCTGGATGTTAAACGAATAGATATTCGATAAGCAGTGACCTGATGACTAAAGAACTTCCCGACGATATCAAGAGAGATCTGGAGAGGGCATGTGCCCTCCACAAACGGGCAACATCTGACTACCAGAAATGCCTTGAATTCAGTAAACTGATGTCCGACCTCCTGGCCAGAGCAGAGGATGCTGGTTGCAACCGTCTGGCGGATAGAATCATGACCATACTCCTCGATTGTAACCCAAAAGAGGGAAGCAGTTGCGAAAAGTCGACTCTTGTCGGGGAAAAGATGAAGAAATTCTGAAGAGAAGGCTTTAGTTCCCTAAACTGATGCGTTGTATCCGTTGATCAATATCACTTCCCAGTATTTTGATATCACGTTGGGGGACTTCATGCTCCATAAAGATTTTTTTCCACTGCTGTACCGCATGGGCCACTTTATCAATTGTATTTTCAATTGCCTGCCGACCCTTAACCATAAAGAAACCCGCTTCACGAATAAGGCCATTTCGATCAGGAGCAAGGAAGGAATCATTGATATGCAGGACATGCTCCAGATTTTGTCCGATATTAGGTACAACATCAAAGGCAGGGGTCAGTCTCCAGCCATTACCATCATGCATCATACTGAAATTTTTTAAATGATCATCGGTATTGCCCAAAAGGGCATTTAAAACGAGCTGTTTAAAAAGTTGCAGCAAGTCTTCTGCCGGTCTGCTGGATACCTGCTTTAACACCTGCGCCATGTCCCGATACCCTGCACTGTAATAGCCATCGGCTCTCAATAAGGTTTGCATGCTGATCAGATGATTGCGGCCGCCGTTTTTATGTATATCAAAGCGTTTCACCAGTAAGACTCTCTTGTCACCGCAGGGAACTTGTCGTGTTTGCGCAACTTCCAGGCCAGCAATTTCAGCAAGTTTCATGGCCGCGGCCTCAAGGGCAACGACATCAAAGGAATCCCTGATAGATGAAAACTTGGCGATGTACTCATGTTGCCGGTTGCTTACAAGTACCTTGGGACGTGCTCCGCCAGGAGAACTTCCTGCCTGAAAAAGCAATGCCATTTCGGGGTCGACTGTGTTAGCATCGCGTTCAAACTCCCGTGCCAGTTTCTGGAGTTCTTCCAGATAGCATTGGTCCGGGGTTGCATCTCTTGGAAAGAGCTGGTCACCATCCTTATAAGTCAGTGCTCCAAGGCCACTTGCACCAAGACATC
>JAOZKN010000128.1:0-3740 GCA_029935315.1 Desulfocapsa sp.
TTTTTGAATATTGGAAAGGGTATCTGTAACAATCAGTATGCCTGACTGGGTATGGGCGATAACCACCGAGGTCTTGGAGACGAGTGGTGCCAGCACCTTTTTCATTTCTGTGGGAGTGATGTGTGTCAGGGGGATCAGCTGGGTGACAATTCTATCTTCCGGCTTGGATGGCCTGCCATGGTGCAGAGTATCTATATTTTCAGTCCTTGCCCGTACTGATGGCATAATTTTTGTCATCACTCCGGAGTCAACGGTGGTAAAACCGTTGACAGCAAGAACAGATTCAAAGACCTGGTACGCCTCTGCTTCAGATATTTTTGTGGGAGAAATGATAGAGACTGTACCCTTCACCGTCTTATCAATAATAAAGTTCTTCCCCGTAAGCTCACTGATATACTTAATAAAAAGAAGGATATCGACCTTATCAAAGTCAATAGTTATAAATCGCTGCGATCCTGCAGACTGAGGAGCGGCAACCGGTTTTTCCTCTGCTGCCGGCAATGCAAGGGGGGCAGCGAAAAGCGTGCAACAAAAAAATAAGAAGAACAAAGCATTCCTGATCGGAAGAATCTTTTTCATACAAAAATATATCATTGATCTTTTTTCCGTTTGTTGAGAATCTCTTGAAAATTCATTCTACGCGACAAATAACCGGATGGCTTTTTCTCTTCACCATTTTCCACCGCTGGCTTTGCCTTTTTAACTTTAGTTTGTTTCTTTGGGACCGGTACGGGGGTAAAAAGAGCCGGCCCAGTGTTTTTTGTACCTGCAGCACTACTCCTGAAATCTCCCGCTGCACCACTCTTCAGCTCTTCCATAAGAAGAATCTCATCTTTCCCGCCAACAGTGAGGATAACTTCACCCCGTTTCACTTCTTTTATAATAGCAGACCCTACGGCATCCCCTCTGTAATAAATATCCTGGGTTTTTCCCTTTTTATCGAGAATGATAGCGCGCTGCACATCCCCCTTGCCACTGATTGTCCCCAGTAAGGTAAGGTTCAATGTTGTTTTCTGCAAAGCTTCGGGGACCGGATCCTTTTTTTGCACAGGAACCTCCACTGGCTTGACTTCTCCAAAAAGACTCCGCTTTGCAATAACAGAATAGTTCTCGGTCACCTGGGCTTTCCCTGCCTTTACAGAACCTGTATGCGGCGGTTTTGCAACTGGCAGGGAAATCGTGCCTGTTACAGCCACAGACTGTTCGACCTTTTTTTCCACAGACAAGGCATCCCCGAGGGTTCGGCAGAAAAATTCAACACCGCCGGCTACCAGAAGACTTACAAGGATGAATGATGCGATAATAGAAGAACGACTCTGCATACTCTGATTCAAGTCTCAAATGTAAAGCTGGGTTTCTGTACAGTCCCTTTTAACACAAAAGGGACTGTGCCGTGCTGCTGTTTTTTCAGCAACTGCATTACCATGTTCTGTACCTGTTTCCCCTGCTGCAGGAGCGGTGGCAAAGGTTCCAGCTCCCCGATAAAGGAGAGCGTAGCCCTTTTCAGGCCGGCGTGTAGCTCCAGACTCCCGGAAAATGCACCTTTCAACTCATTGCCATTAAATATTCCGTTCAGGCATTGGAGGGTACTGTCCCTGAATTCAATGTCTGTCTCAAATTTTCGTAAATCAATGCTGTTCAGTGAAAGAACGGGCAAAAGTAAAGCAAAGCTCCCCTGTTCCAGACTGAGTTTTCCTTTTCCCTCCGTGACGTACTTCCCATTCTCCCATTTTCCCTGAAAGCTTCCGGTTCCTGTAACGGTGCCTGTGATTTCACGTTTACTGGCCTGTTTAAGAAAGGGGATCGTCGCTGGATCAAGGCCTCTCACCTCGATATCCTGCAACGTAAATTCTTTTGTATCGCGGTTTAACTCAAGAGTACCGTTGTGTGTCCCTCCAAAGGCATCCAGTTCAAGGCCAAATCGTGAGGTCATTGCTGTGAGGGTTGGAGTAATACGAACATCTGTAAGTGTAAATAATTCCTGTTTTTTCGTTTTACTGTCACTGAAACGAATGGTATTGGCTTTTATACTGAAAGGAAAGCCATAGCCAATCCCGGAGATTTTACAATCACTGCCCGTCACCACTTGCTCCAGCTTTGTTTCACAGAACAGTTGCAGCTGTTCTGTGGGAAAACGAAAATACAACATGACAACTGCACAAAAGAGGCCATAGTAAAACAAGGCCAGCAGCAACACTATTTTATGCTCAAAAAGCTTCATCGGACCTCTCCGCTTTTCAGCTGAAAAGTGATTAGCTGAATAACCGCGTTGAGATAGCCCTCTTCTTTTCCATGCTCCTTGAGTGAAAGCCTGCTCACAAAGATCACATTTTCTTCTGACTCCAGTCCTTTGAGAAAAGCAACCAGATTTTCAGTGGTGATCTGCTCAAGTTTCATATCCACCCGTGCTTCCTGAAGAGCCCCTTCGCGTTCTACTGCACTGGGTTTGAGATATTTGATATTCTTTTTGACTCCGGCCTGTGCGGCACGCTTTTCTATATAGGAGAAAAGGGTGAAATCTTTTGCTCTTTTGCCAATTCGCCCTTTAATATCAGTGGACTGTGACTGCAGCATGCGATATTCCTGCTGCATATTTTTGATTTCCTGCAACTCGACTTCTTTTTTCACCAGTGACTTCTGCAGATTTTCTCTTGTACTCAGCAGAGGTGCGAGAAGAAAATTATAGAGCACAAGAAGCGCAACCACTCCCCCCAGGCCGGCAACCATTATTTTTTCCCGCTTTTCCATACCTTGCCAGTTTAGCTTCTGGAGCAGCGGTTGCATTATGGAGGATAAAGAGAACGCTTTCATTATTGCTCCCCCTCCAGTTCCACCTTCAGCTCAAAACGAATGCTGTTATCTTTTGGGTTCTGATTGGTGGAGCTGATTGTAACGCTTTGAATCTCAGAGGATTGCTCAAGGCTTGTTTTAATGGCATCAACGGTATTAAAATTATCAGTTACGCCAACCAGTCGTAAGCCCTTGCCATCATAAACCAGACGAGTAAGCAAAACCTCAAGGGAAGCCGGAATTTGCATGGAGATTTCACGCAGCACATGCAGTGCAGTGAAAGGTAGCCCCATCCCTTCGTTTTCTCCGGAAGATATTTTTGCGCCATTGATGGCGACCTGCAGTTGCTGACGGGGATCAACAATTCGTTTTACATCCGGCAGCGTTTCCTGAAAGACAGCACGAATATCAGCCACCAAAGCACTCCGTTCCGCCTTCATTGTACTGTTACCATAGACCAGCCAGGCAAAAGAAGCCATAAGCACAATAGCAAGAAACAGCGCGCCTCCCTTCGCCAGCAGACGATACTGGGCAAGGTGATCACGGGGAGCAAAACCATCTTTGCAGAAGTCAAACTCCTGTGGCGATTTTTCCGCTTGTGTCCCCATACTGAAGCAGGATGTAAGAAAGGCCGCGTGCTGTTCTGTTTTTTCAGGAAGCTGCAAGGGAAGCGGAAGCAATCCACCGTGTCCACAGGCAAGGCAGGGAGTAGCAAATGCCTTCTCAATCCAGGACCTGGCTGAGGGAATCATCGCACCGCTGCCCTCGACATAGAGTGGAATCCGGCTAAAATCAAGGGCTGGAAACAGGGGAGCCAAAGTCTGTTTAACGGTACGAGCCAGCTTTTCGTAGGATTTGCCTCTGGAGTCTCCTCCCTGGTAGCTGAGTTCCCCGCTCTCCTGATCAAAAACAAAAGCTGCTGTTGATTCCTCTTCAGATTCAGATTCAGA
>JAOZKN010000128.1:3840-7320 GCA_029935315.1 Desulfocapsa sp.
TTCAGATTCAGATTCAGAAATCGTAAAAGAGAGTGGTCGTATCAGCTGCAAGGTTCCGGATGAGACGAAAAACAGTGCCGCATCATCCACTCGTAATTCGAGGAAGATAAACTCTTCAGGCGGTTGCCCGTTCGCAAAGATACGGGCGATGGACGGCTGCCCGGACAGGGTAATACGCTCGGGAAAAACACCCACCTTCTGAAAGGCAGCATGCCACTGACTGAGCAGGCTTCGACTGAGCATGGCAGCGATGATGTCTACCTCTTCACCTGCACCCGGCTCAACAAAGGTATCAAGCACCATCTCATCAACCGTATGGATAGTGTTTTCCTGGAGTTCGAAGGGCAGAATTTTGTCGATGGACCTGCGATCAGAAAAGGGCAGCGTAATATTGCGGAAAACAAAAAACGATGCGCCCATGGCCAGATACGATTGACAATCACTGCAATCAATTGCAGCAGCAAGCTCTGCAACAACATCCACCGGCTCACGTGTTCCGACAACAACAACTGTGGAACTCAGCACCTGCCGTGCTTTGCTGTCATCAAAGAGCACCGCTGTCAGCAGATCACTTTGCAGGTCTATACAGAGAAGGGATTGGCTCATTGTTCGTCTTGTTGCCTGTAAGTATCAAGCTGGTATGTAAAGAGGGGATTGTCCCCCCAGCGAATAATCATCGTCAGATGCCAGAGTGTTGCCTCAAGGTCCTGTAAAATTTCTGATTCTTCCCCGAAAAAAGTCTCTTCCGCCTGCAACTCCCAGTGAAAACCGGGGAACTCTTCTCCGATCTCCCCCTCACTGGCAAAAAGTTCCTTACGCACCACCAGCTCTGCAAGCTGTTTTCTTGCCAGCAATGGCGCCTGAATATGAAAACGGGTCTCTGTCGCCAGTCCCACACTGGCCGACTGCGAACCGAGCAGGCTCGTAAGGGCAATGGCCAGTACGGCAACGGCAATCATAACTTCAAGCAGTGTAAAGCCAGCATCTTGCCGGCAACTGTTTACAGGGACAGAGATCATGGCAGTCCTCAGGGCTCAGTCAAAACCGGGAAATTCGTCAACCACCTGCACATCAAAGAAGAATGGTTTGATAATCAGATACATACTTACATTATCCTCATCGGTAAGACGAATAAAAGTTTTGTCCATATATCCCTGTTTTGAAACCCACAGGCCATCCTGCAGGGGACGGGCATCGTCTCCCCCGCCCGCCTGTTTAATCTCATCAATGCGCACTCCTTCGGGAAGGGTCACCAGCGAACGCCTTAGCGGGTCGGCATCGTCCGTCTCTTCCCCATCCTTCTCACTCTCTTCTTCTTCAACCGGCATATACCAGAGTTTTCGGGAAGAATCTTCGTAGGACACAAGCTGCGGCACACCATCCCTTGCTGCCCGGCCACGGGCACTTGTTATCAGGGAGATGACTTTTCTTGAACCCGCAGCAAGTTCATCCCCAACAAAAGCGCTGCGCATGGTGGGCAAACTGAGAGCCAGACTGATAGAGATCAGCACGCAGACAATGATCAGCTCGAGCAGGGTAAACCCATGTTGAGCCGAAGCATATGACCACCTCGTTTTCTGCAAAAACTATTCTGTTTCCCAGTTATTGATGTCGGCATCGGCACCTTCACCGCCAGACTCACCGTCAGCACCATAGGAGATAATATCAAAATCCGAGTGGGTTCCGGGGCTGAGGTACACATAGGCACGTCCCCATGGATCCGCGGGAACCTTACGTTTTTTCATATAGCCGCCTTCCCGCCACTTGGAAGCCGATTTTCCGGAGGTTGGTGCCTCGATAAGGGCCTGCAGTCCCTGTTCAGTGCTGGGGTAGCTCCCGTTGTCCAGACGATAGGACTCCAAAGCTGTTTCCAGGCTCCCCATTTGCGCACCGGCCATTGTCCGTTTGGCATCATCGGGATGCCCCATAATCCTCGGCCCCACGTACCCTGCAAGAATACCAATAATAACAAGAACAACCAGAAGCTCGATAAGGGTGAAGCCCTCTGCTCCGGTT
The DNA here is from genome assembly GCA_029935315.1 of Desulfocapsa sp. GTDB lineage: Bacteria > Desulfobacterota > Desulfobulbia > Desulfobulbales > Desulfocapsaceae > Desulfocapsa. Next base: position 5,857 of record JAOZKN010000128.1, read on the forward strand.
TTCACAGAGTGAGATGCTTTACATACTTTATAGTCTTTCATTGTACACGACCTGTAATATAATTAGATTTTCATATCATATTGGACTCGCAAAAAGTCCCGACTCAAGATGGATTTGGAAAAAGCTTCATATTCGAGGCGCGTATAATTTCTGTCGTTTCAGCGTACTGAGGTACGTTGGAATGACAGAAATTATGCAGCAACAAAGAAGATGAAGATTTTTTACAAATCCATCATATCATTTGATTCATTTCAAAGATAGGCAGCAAAATAGAAAGCACAACAAAACCAACTGCCGCACCCATTCCCGCAATCATAACAGGTTCAATCAGTGATGTCATTCCAAGGATTGCTGTTTCCACTTCTCTTTCATAAGTCGTGGCAATTTTTTCAAGCATGGGCTCAAGCTCGCCACTCTGTTCACCTACCCCAATCATCTGAATAAAAATAGGCGGAAACCAGACAGAAGCTTTAAGGGAACTGCTCATACTCTTCCCTTTCTGTATCTCTTCCATGGCCTCTTCTATCACTTCCTGGATCAGACGATTATTGACAATGGAACCAACAATCTGCAGGGAGGTAATCATGGGGACCCCGCTGTTCAGGAGACTGCCAAGGGTGGAGGCAAAGCGGGTCAGCACGATTTTCCGGGTAAGGGGGCCAATAACAGGGAGAGAAAGCTTTATTCGATCCATGATCCACCTGCCCTTCTCCTGTGCCAGAAAGAAACGGACAAGAAAAAACAGGAGCAGTGCAGCACCGGCCCCCAGCCACCAGTACTCGCGCAAGGCCTCACTGGTCGCGATAAGGATTCGGGTGGGGACGGGTAAAGCACGCTCCATATCCGTAAAAACACGGGTAATATTCGGAACAATATAGGTAATAAGAAAAAACAGAATTCCGGTGCCGATAAAGGCCATAAAAATTGGATAGACAAGAGCTGCCTTCAGCTTTCCCTGCAAAGCTCTCTGCTTCTCACCAAAATCTGCAAGTCGCTCCAGAACCACATCCAGAGAGCCAGAGGCCTCACCCGAACGAACCATATTAATGTAAATATTGGAAAACAACCTCGGGTGTGCAGCAAAGGAATCAGTAAGGGTCGCTCCCTCGTTTACCGAGTCACGTATCTGGGCCAGAATACGCTTCAATGCTGAGTTACTGCTCTGTTCAATAAGGGAAGACAGGGCGCTGATAAGCGGAATACCAGCTCCAAGCAGGGTGGAAAGCTGTCTGGTGACAACCTGCACCTCGTCCTGGCTCACCCGATCAAAAAGGGTGCCTCCAAGGACCTGCTTTTTATTTCTCTCTTTTTTACTGAGACTCTCACTGATGCTGGTTGGATATTTGCCGGACGCCCGCAGCTTGCTGCGGGCAGCAGTTTCACTGTCCGCATCAATAAGCCCCTTGCAGGACTTTCCTTTTTTGTTCAGGGCTTTGTATTCAAAAACCGGCATTTACAAGCTAT
>JAOZKN010000214.1 GCA_029935315.1 Desulfocapsa sp.
GAGAGAGTGTGGCAGGCCCCACATGCAGGCTCTCGACATAGACTCCTTTTTTCAGAAGCAGACCGCCGCCAGCAGCAAAGGCCACACTGAACACAAGTGCAAGAGTCAGAAAAAAACGTTTCACCTGCCCTCTTCCTTTTGCAAAAGAGTTTTCTGGCGCATCTTTTCTTTCTGTGTTTTCAAGAGAGCCGGAATCTTCGCATCATAATCATCGGGAAAATGATACACCATCGCGCGCCTGTCATCTCTGTATTCAACAAGCCCACGCTCTTCGGGACTTGCGTTGAAGATCAGCAGCATCAACAGATCAGTACTCACCCATGGGTTACTGTACCAGTAGTCATGCCCTTTCCCGATATTCAATGCCTTTGAGGCACCGGCGTCAATGACGTCAAGATCCGGAGTTTCTATGGCCTCAAGCATAAACTCGGCTTCGCTTTCGTTTAACTCACGGGTATCCGGTCTGCCAAGCCGGGACATACCATTCTGCACAGCAGCAAGAAGCAATATCCTGTCATTATGATTCAAGCTGATGGTCGTTCGCATCACAATATCCCTGAATTTCATATACCGCTCAGTAAAGGGTTTAAAGGCGGTATCCGGTGCGGCAAAATAAACCTCTCCAATGCGAAGTTTCTGTTTTAAGTCACGGGATGAAAGCTCAGGATACAAATCGTGCAGATAGGCAAGGCCGGGTGCCACCACTTGCGCCCCGGCACTGTAGGCAACAATATTAATATTCTTTGCCTTTGTATGGAGAGCCAATATCTCCAGCAGACGAGCAAAGGCCGGGACCGTCTTTTTAGCATGGAGCACATCGGTCTTATACTTCAGCAGATTTTCAGCAGATGGCCAGGAAAAGGAAAGAATAAGTGAGTTGTGGCCGGTAAAGTGAAAGAGTTGTGCCCCCTGGGCCGTTGCACGATAAAAATTGGAATTTGCTCCGTGGACATAGACTGTTATGTCCTTATCGAAACTATTTTCCAGGGCCTGATTGAGCCTGGCAAAGAAGCCCGTAGCTCTGTCTGAGGTTTTTTCCAGGCTATCATCTTTGTGGTATACTGCCATTGGCTTTACAAATTCCTGGCTGAGCAGCAGATCTTTATCGCGATCCTGTTTCATGGATTCGGTGTATAATTCATCCCAGCTCATGTCACCATCGCCAACACTATGCACCAGGAATCCGAGCTCAAGTTTATCCGATGGAAAAATCGTATACCCTGTGGACTCATCTATCTTATTAAATGGAATACGGTTGGTGGCATACAGAGTATAGAGCAGGTTCTCGTCAATATTCTCTTCGCTCAGCAAGAAAAACTCGCCACCGGAATCCAGGCCAACAGGTGCTGGCATAAGATACACCTTTGGCTGACAGGCAGACAAAGCAAACACCAACAGGAGAAAAAAGCTATGCCGGAGTATCGAGGAGATCATGTTTACCTATTCGTCACTGGGAAAAGAGAACCAGTCAAGGCCTGAGACTGGAGGCAATGGATTTTTCTGGTGCTTAAATTTCCCGTTCTGCAGAAAATGAAGCGTCTCATCATGTACATATTCTGCATCCATAATAAAAGGATGGGGCTCGTGTACCACCAGAAAATCACTCATTCCTTCAAGGCGAGCACTGGCCACTGACACCTTGCCATCATCATGGCCTGGAATTATGGAAGAGAGCCAGTAGTCAAAGAAAAAATAACGATCACCGGTAATAATCCCCACCGGATAATCCACAGGACCAAGCTGGTTCGGATGAGAATCCTCGTCTGTTGTCAACTGCTGGCCAGCTGGTCCATTCAGCCATTTATAGAACCACCAGTCCTTGAGACTATCTGCTGCTGCACTGCCATTATTGGGCGGGCTCAGCATAACAATCCTGCCCATTTTTTCAGGCTTTTCCTCTTTAAATACCGTACGCAGGATAATACCACCCAAAGAATGACTGACAAAATGGATGGAAGAAGGCTGAAATTCCTGACACTGTTCCAGGGCGAGATCGAAATGATCTGCAGCTATATCTTCAATTGTTTTTTTTGTGGAAGGATAGCCAAGGCTTACCGTGTGATAGCCCGCGTCTGTCAGATATTCCTGTATATTATCCATGGAATGAAGCGTTCTCCCCATGCCATGGAGAAGAACTACGCACTCATCCTGAGCCTTTGCAG
>JAOZKN010000215.1 GCA_029935315.1 Desulfocapsa sp.
GATATCTGGTGCAGGGGCAAGGAGCGGATCCGGCATGGACTGCATACTCATCCAAAAGCAGACAACATGCATAAGAAAAGCTGTTTTTCTGTGCACATGACTTTGTAGCGTGCCGTCCCTTCGGAATTCAAAATCAGTTAAGCTCTGTGTCACTTTCTCAGTGACTGCTCACCTGATAATCATCAAAATACACCACACTGTCCGCCTTAGTCCACAGTCCTACCCGTCCGGAAACAGGGGCAGACAGCTTATAAGAAAGGTATTGTCTGCCGTTTACATAGCCTTTGATCTGAGTGCCGTTTACTGTCAGTCTCAGGCTGTGCCATTGTCGGCTTGGGGTGTTGACGTTACGCACCCAGCTGACAGAACTTCTTCTACCCTGTTTGTAACGCCATAAAACAAGGTTGTTTTCCAGAGGATTGGCTCGTAGAGCATAGTAGTCGCCGTTTGCTTTCAGATCAAAGAGGATGCCGGCTCCCTGATCGATCCTGCCGGCGATTGCCTTGAACCTGAGTTTTATCTCCCCATTTGTAAAATTGTTCACCTTTCCTGCAACCGCAAAGGGATAGTAGGCATAGGCGGTCACGTTATCAAGAAATTCAGCATACCGGCTGCCATAAAGAGCACGTGCCTTATCTGCGAGACCGGAGGACGCAACGCCCTGTTTCCATTTCCGGCCGTCCACCACCAGAACAGTATTCCCGTTGTCCGTCCCGATAATCCAGTTTCCAACAGCTGCACTAAAGCTTTTAGGTGATGCGCCTACGGTCTCGTGAGAGAAGTCAAAAGTGACAGGTTCATGATCGTTTGAGTCTGCTTTTTGCGGATCAGGAGAGGCGGATGCTATTACCGGGGACAGAGTGACAGGGCAGGTGGAGAAAAGCAGCAGTAATACGCCGAAGGTGATGCCTGTGTTGCAGATATGTTTTGGTTTCAAGGGGGCTCCTGTAGTTGTTATGATCTTTTACGAATATAGAGACCTGCACCCAGAAAGAATACGGGGAGCAGGATATAAAACCACCACATACTACCCGCTGCATCGGCCGCTAGCGGATAGCCTGGATAGGTCTGTTCGGGCTCGTGAGGTTTCTGTATGTCTGCGAGTTTGTAGAGTATCGGTAAAATTTCTTCCTGACTGTTTGAGTAACTCTGATCATGGCGGTTGCTATAATCATATTCTATAAGACCATAGCTCTCATCTGCTGCGGCTGAAAATAATCCGTCTGCCTTACTCTGCACATAATTGACTGTAAGGTATGGGGTTGTTCGTCGCAATTTTGCAAGCAGGTCATGTTCGAGGTCAAACAGACGACTGTCATTTGTGTTTAGATGCACAGTGACAGTGAGTGGTTCAGACAGCCGCTGCAGTGCTTCAGCGTCCGCAATACTGAATGAATGACGGCGATTCTCCGTGACATCAAGGGAGGTTGGAAAGTATGCAGCAGCGACAAAGATCCCGGTCAGGACTGTCAGCACCAGAAGAGCCTTCCCCAACCGGGAAAGCATACGTTTCCCGGGGTGCAGCCAGATAACCGTCAGCAGGAAAAAAAACAGACCAATGCAGAGGAAGGCAGCAATGTGACTTGATGATAACAGTCCATTTTCAAACTGACGCAGCATGGCGGTAAGAGAGAAAGTGCCGACGGTGGCAAGGAGACTATTACCCTGCCCGCTGACTGAAAAATCAAGAATCCATGATCCCAGAGTGATCGCAAGGCAGATCATGGCAGCAGTGGGCAGGGAGTCGCTGATTGCCGCTGCAAACATGGCAATGCAGATAACTGTCATGGAGTAGAGCCCGTGTCCTGCAAGGAGGACAAGCAGTTCGGCAAAAGCAATATGCCCGCCAAAACGCTGCCAAAGAATAAGGACCACAACTGCAGGAAGCAGGCTCAGCAGCCAGATAATTCCCATTGCCGCAGCCTTTATCCGGCAAAGAGACGCAGAAGTTAGGGGCAGCTGCAGCAGAAGTTTAACGGTTCCGCTCTGTTTGTCCAGGCCGATAATTCGAATGGCGACAAAGGGTAGCAGCATGGTCTCGCAGAGATAATATGCTCCGAATGTGGGTACAAAAATGCCGTCCATAGGGTTCATGCCGCTTGCCAGTTCCGGAAACGAGAGTGCTGTCCTGCTTGCCTGGG
>JAOZKN010000129.1 GCA_029935315.1 Desulfocapsa sp.
TAACTCCTCCCCTTCTGGAAAAACATGTTTTTCTCACACTGACCGACCCGCCACCCAAGACAAAGTGGTTGCAAAAAATACCTTATTAACGACAAAGTGGTGGCAAAAAGTACCGATTCCTCATGTTATAACTGAATCGTTATAAAACAAGGTAGACTTCATCCTATCCAGACCCCATGCCTGAGACCTTCCATAAAATGGCGGGAAAGAGCAGATAACCCACACTATAATGCTCCGGCAAAAAGAGACACCAGGGACAGTGATGATGCAAGACACCGTAATGATAACTTGAGAACACGTGAATCAGGGTGACTGATGCGCTCACACACCAGAGAAAGGAGAACAGACTCTATAGCCAAATGGATTCAGCGAAGAAGAAGCTAGTTTTCTGAGCTGCGACTTCTCTTTGCCATCTCATGCTTGGCAAGATCCAGGTTTTTCTGAGCAGATGGATAGTATTTGGGATGGAGGGAAATTGCCTTTTCAAAGGCTTCAATTGCTTCCCCGTATTTTTTACTGCTTAAGAATTCATAGCCCATATTATTATAGGCCACAGCAGGATTTTCGGAACCTCGCTTGAATGACTCCATTGCCTCTTCGTAGAGACCAAGCTGAAAATAAACCAGACCAAGATTATTATGAATTTTTTTGTTCGGTGAGATTCGCAACAACACTCTCAGCAAGCGAACAGCTTCCGTGGAATTCCCATTGAGATAATAGGTAACTGCCAGATTATTACTGATACTGACATTGAGTGGTTGAGAAGCCAGTGCTATTTTGAACTGCTCTATTGCCTTATCATATTCCTGCCGTCTGCCGTGGAGTAAACCAAGAAACTCATGGGACTGCGGTCGCTCATCGCTGCTCTCCAGTGCAACAAGAAAATCCTGTTCTGCCTCCTGAAATTTTCCCTGTCCAAAATATGTTCTTCCGCGTCCCTCATGGGCCAGGAAATCCTGCTCATTCTTGCCAAGCAACATATTATAAACAGTTTCTGCTTCAACAAACTTCTTTTTCTTCAGCAGTAAAGCACCCTGTTTATGACGCATGGAGACATTATCGGGCTCAAGTCCAAGTCCTTTAATATAGTATATATAGGCCCTGTTTATATCCCCTCTCAAGAGCTGCCGGTCACCAAGTTCTTCATATTCTGCCGCCGTCCTGTCCACTTCCGGGACAGGCTCTGATATCAGCTCATACTGGGCCTGCTGACGTTCGATCTGTTTCTCAATATTATTGTCGCTGTCATTGAACGCTGAACAACCGCTGAGTAATAAGAGGGCAGTCCAGATGGCAAGAACCCTGCCTGCGTGAATGCAAGAGATACCAGATTGCATTATAACAGGTACCTCAAGGGCTGATTTTATTTTCATAAGCGGACTAATTTTACTATTACCTGAGACGAGGCAAATCTGTTGAGCTGACAAGATACTCATCTTCTGATCTGTCATACACCATAGCATTCAGAGCATATCCATCGGGAAAGTGCATGGCCACTAAATCGCTGCCTAGAAGTACCCTGACTCCGATGGAATCCCTGCCAAGGGATTCGACCTTTTCCATCTCCTGAAAACCCGGGATAACCATGGCAAGCTTGACGGCCACCTGCAGATACCCTTCCTTGTAGAATATCACACTGTCAGCAAAACGAAAGTGTTCTGCATTGGTTATCCTGCTGACCTTAAAGTCATAACCACGGAAATAAGTGGCACTTTTTTGTGCCATTCCGGCAACTCCATTGCCATTGGATACCTCAACAGTGCCATTTGATTTCCGGAGGATCGCCACTGCCTGCTCCTGAATAACTCTTTTCTTTGTCTTCTCTGCAATAAGGGTCACCAGTTTTATATTCTTCTCCAATGAAGAGCTCAGCTGAACTGTCGTTTCTCCATGGGCACCGGCAACATCTTCTACAGGAAAGAGCAATTTATTTTCTGCTGTGCGACTGATAAGCGGCAATCGGGCAGGAAAACTGTCTGGCTGAGAAGGCGCCTCCACTGTCTCAAGAGCTCTAGCATCAACCGTCTTTGCAGACTGTCTCTCCCAGAACAGGGGTGTCTGAGCCAGTTCACAGACCTGATTCGTCACTGCCTGCGTATCTTCCCTTACCACTTCTCCCAGATGCGTTTGCGCAGGAAATGGAACACCTTCCCATTGGAGTGCAACCGGGCCATTTTGTTTCTGCCGGTCAATAATCCCCCGGGCAAGCAATACATTATTTTTTATACGATTGTTTTCCCCGGATAACTGCAGCGCTTTAAGCAATAGGGCAAGACCCTTGTCGTAATCCCCACAGAGAAGGCTTGAGAGAGCATAATTATTATATAGATACGCCTCCTGTGGATCACACTGTATGGCTTGTTCGTATGAGTCATGGGCGGTGTTATAATGCCTGAGGGCATCGTAGCACATTGCTATGCCATTGTAGGCCTTGCAATATCTGCTGTCATTGTGCAGCGCTTTGCTGAATTCTTCGATGGCCTTGGCATATTTCCCCTGTTGCTGGTAATAGCGTCCCAGTTTGTAATGAGAGGCGGAGAGAGTGGATACCGGTCGTACAGACGACCAGAATTTCTCAGCCGTTTTCTTATTTTGCACAGTTCTTTTTTCGGCATCCAGCATATTGAAATAGGAGAACTTGGCATCATAAGAGCTGCAGCCACTGAGGAAAAGCAGCAAAAGAAGTACAGACAACGCCTTTAATGTTCTTTTCATAATCTCACCCCTGTATGATTACCCGGAGAACCCGAATTGCGGCGGGCCCTGCAATAACTACAAAAAATGCCGGGAAAATAAAAAATATTAAGGGAACAGTGAGCTTGACTGGCAACTTTGCCGCCAGCTCTTCAAGTCGACTGTATCTCTTCTGTCTCATCTCTTCTGCATGTATCTTCAGGGCATTTGCCACCCCGGTTCCGTATTTATCTGCCTGAATAAGGAGACTCACCAGATTATTCACATCGGGAAGATCTGCCCGCTGGGCGAGGTTCTTCAGACAGGAGTTGCGACTCCTTCCGGTTTTCAACTCAAGGGACAGGATTTGAAACTCTTTTGCCAGTTCAGGGCTGGTTATATAAATTTCCTTTGACACCCTGCGGATGGCAGCATCAATTCCCATACCCGCCTCCACACAAACCATCAACAGATCCATCGCATCCGGAAAAGTCCGATTCAGTTCCTTCTTACGAGAACGGGCAATCATCTTCAACCATAATACCGGGAGGGAATAGCCGATATAGCCAACAATCATGGCGGCAAGAAAAACCCCGCTATTCACAGTGCGTTGAGAAATAAAGTTGGAAACAAGCAGTAATATGAGGGGGAGGAGAAGCAATAAAAAACGTACTATCTGGTAAGAACGTATGGCTGCACTATTATAAATACCGGCCCGTTGATAAAAAAGCGGGGTGTCGGCATAAATGCTTGCATTGACATCTTTTTTCTTTTTGCTAAATATGCCACCAAACAAGCCTTTTTTGGGTGAACCGTTCCCCTCTGCAACGGGAGCTTCTCCCCCCTCAACTTTATCGCTCCACTTCTCAGTTCGCTTGAACAGATCCCTCTCTCTTTGCCGGGCAGACAAAAACAAGGTAATCGCCCCGTAGAGCATAAGAATAACGACAAAAGTGGCTATTGAGAGGAGAAGGGCTGTATTTTCCATAAAATAACTCACAAATCCAGTTGTACCAGTTTATACATAATCAAAGAACCGATGCTCATCATTATCAGCGCAACTGTCAGCACGTACGGACCCAAGGGATCGTCTATTAAGACCACAATATACTCGGGGTTCATAATAACGATGGCGGCTCCTGCAAAAAATGGTAATGCCAGAAGAATAATTGCCGATATCTTTCCCTCAGCCGCCAGGGTTTTCACTTTTTCCCGGAACCTGAATTTACGACGAATTACTGCAGCAATTTTCACTAGCATCTCAACCAGATTGCCACCAGTTTCCCGCTGAATAATCACTGATGTCACAAAATACCTGAGTTCCGGAGAGTCAATCCTGTTTGCCATGGCCTTCAATGCCAGATTCAGATCCCGGCCAAAATTAAGTTCCTCCACAACGCGACTGAATTCTCCTCCAACCGGATCAGCCATTTCCTCAGCCACCATTCTAAAACTGGCAACTATTGAATGACCAGCCTTTAACGAATAGCCCATTAGATCAAGGGCATCGGGGAACAGGGACTCGAACTGGGATCGTCTTTGCCTACGTTTGTAGAAAAGGAACAAAAACGGCAGGAAGAACCCGGCACCTGCAAGTAAAAGAGACAAGGGGAGCACAGTCTGTAATAATGAGCAGGTGAGAAAAATTAACGATCCAACAATCAGATCAAAAAGGATAAACACACCCGCAAGCATTTTTACCCCACCTTGCTGCAGAAGTTCATCTAACCTGGAGACAGCAGGCAATAGCACAAGAACCTTGTCAAACAACCAGATATCACTGAATTTACGATAATACAGGATATCAACATCTTCACCTTCCACTGCACTTGCTGAAAAACGCTCTGCGGCACCACGAATGGAGCGGGATTTAGGCTTCCTGAAAAGTGTGTAAACCAGCTCAAAGACAACCAGAGTGAGAAAAAAAAGTGCGGCAGCAAAAACAAATTCCATTGATAACCCCTTCCTGTCCGAAAAAAAAAGACCAGTAACGATTTAGATATTTAAGACAGCCTTCATACTAATCCATATCAAACAGATTGTCCGTCACGGGAATACCCATTTTAATAAATCTGTCAAAAAACTTTGGCCGTATTCCATGGGTGCGGAATCGTCCTGAAACAACACCATCTTTATCCACCCCGCTCTGTTCAAAGGAGAATATCTCCTGCATGGTTATCACATTTCCTTCCATCCCGGTAATTTCCTGGAGGCTGACAATTTTTCTCGAGCCGTCAACCAGCCTTTCAGCCTGAACAACAACATCGATGGCGGAACTGATGAATTTCTTAATATAATCACTGGGCAGATTAAACCCGGCCATATTAACCATGGTTTCAACACGCATAAGCGCATCCACAGGGGTGTTTGCATGCACGGTCGTCAGGGAGCCGTCATGCCCGGTATTCATGGCCTGGAGCATATCAACGGCCTCAGACCCGCGAACCTCGCCGACAATAATTCTGTCCGGACGCATTCGCAGGCAGTTCCGTACCAGATTTCGCTGGGTAATCTGCCCCTTGCCCTCAAGGTTTGGTGGCCGGGTTTCAAGACGTACCACATGGTCCTGCTTCAGCTGCAACTCGGCAGAATCCTCTATGGTAACGATCCGTTCAGCAGGAGAGATAAACTGGGACATAACATTCAATAGTGTTGTCTTACCCGATCCCGTTCCTCCTGATATGAGGATGTTAAGGCGCGCCTTAACGATGGATTTGAGCAATTCGCCAAGACCCGGGGTTATTGTCTTCAGTACCTCCAGGTCTTTCAGGGTCAGCGGATCAACAGAAAACCTTCTGATTGAAAGACAGGGGCCATCCAGAGCCAGGGGGGGGATAATGACATTTACCCGTGAACCGTCTTCAAGACGAGCATCCACCATCGGTGAGATTTCATCAATCCTTCTGCCAACGGCAGAAACTATTTTCTCAATAATCCTCATTAAATGAGCATCATCCTTAAAACGCACCCTGGTTTTTTCTATCTTTCCATATCGTTCGACATAAACAGACTTATATGAATTTACCAGAATATCAGAAACCGAGGAGTCCTGCATAAGACTCTCCAGGGGCCCCAGACCAAGCACCTCGTCTTCAATTTCTTTTAAAAGACGAGTACGCTCCATTGCATTCAGAGGCATTGACACAAATGTCTTATCGGCCAATATGCTTTCCGTCGCCTTATTGATCTCCCTGCGCAAACGATCTTCTTCGATATCCTCGAGCAGCGACAGATCAATGATCTTGGCCAGACGATCATGAATATCAGATTTTAAATCTACATACTCATCAGACACATCAATATCGGCGACATTAAATACAGCTTGTTTTGCTGTATCAGCAGTATCCGATGAGCTTTCCAGTTTAGTTAGTAGTTCCTGAAGGTCCAAACTTTTACTCCCTTAAGAAGACATCTCATTTTTTCCCAAACCAGCTAAAGAGTGAAGTGGGTTCTTTTTTAGCACCCGATTCAGCAACGGATTTAGCTATTTCCTGATATACTTTAGTAACTTTAGCTTTTTCTGAGACTTCCGCGAGAACCTTTCCGTTATTGATGGCTGTCATAGCCAATGAGTAGTCATTAGGTATTGTGGTCGAAATATCTGTACCAATTATTTTACTGGCTTCAGCCAGACTGATCTGTGCTTTCTTCTCATAACGATTGGCAATAATACGGAGTTTCCCATTTGAAACACCATCAATGGAGTAGATGGTCTCCTGCAGTTTTTTCGCATTTATGACACAGGGCAGGCTGAGAATTGAGAGAAGATAAATAGCTTCTGATTCTGCAAATATTTTGAAGAGATTATCATCAAAATACATGCCGCCATCGACGACGATATAATCAAAAAACTTGCGCATGGTCTTCACCAGCTGAAAAAGAAAGTCGTGTGGCAGGTGTGCTTCCGTATCCAGCTTACTTGGTGCTGGCATCACATACACTCCGGAGGAGTGTCTTGCCATGGCACTTTGCAGGTACGCCGTATCAAGCCTGCTGAAATTTTTTCCGATTTCTTCCCAGTTGGTCTCTGCCTCAATATCAAGGAACAAAGGCACTTCACCAACCAGCCTATTCATATCCACCAGGGCAACAAGTTTCTCCTTATCAAGGGCCTGGATGCTGGTTGCAAGATTAACAGCAAAGGTTGTTGTACCAACCCCGCCTTTTGCCCCCAAAACACTTAAAATTTTCCCCTGACTCATCGACTCTTCGACGTCCTGTTCACTTTCCAGAGATTCATTTAAAATATTACGAAAAGCATTCTTCACTTCTTCGGAGTCTATGGGTTGAGGAAAAAACTCTTTGGCACCAGCCCGCAGAGCTGGAAGGAGAATATCAGAAGTTGTCTGGGCTGAGGTAAGAAAAAGGGTTCCCACCACCTTTTCTTTTATAAGTGCCCTGATTGTTTCAAATTCTGCCTCTGGATTGCTCCCTATTTCAAGGATAAGAACATCAACCCGGGCAGCGTCTCGACCTGCCTGCAGTGAGACTCCCTGCAAACCGTCAATAATTGTGGAAA
>JAOZKN010000130.1 GCA_029935315.1 Desulfocapsa sp.
AGGAAGAATAATGGGCATAATCAGGTAATCCCAAAGTCCCAACTTGTGACTGGGCGATGGTTTACCACCTGATTGTGACCTACCGTATCCCGCATAGAATATACGTTTGAAAATCCAGGAATAGGTTATACGCTCCGGCAATACCTGGTGATCAACAGCTGCCGAGCCCTGATAGAGAATTTTTAGCCCCTTTAGTCGCACCCTGTTGCAAAGATCAGTTTCTTCCCCACCGAGCAGCTTTCCTTCTCTTCGTCCGAGGTCTTCATCAAAATAAGCCTCTGCTCCAAGCAACTTTCTGTTAATGGCAAAACTTGCCCCCACCACCTTGTGGCATTCTTTTGTCTCCGTACCTAGATCCAGCCCGGAGTACTGTTCTCTCACCACTCTTGATTTTGTCAGCAGTAATGGTGCCTTATGCCATTTTAAAAGAATTCTACCACCAACAACTGCAACATTTTTTTGTAGTAATGCCTCTGTCATATTGGCAGCCCAGTCATTTTTTGCTATGGCATCACTATCAATGTATAAAATAAGATCATTGTTACTTTTTTTAATAGCTTCATTTCTGGCATAAGAAAGACTTTTTGCCGGAATCAGCTCTCTAATAAATTGTAAATTTTCAGTCTGTAACGCATTTAGGATGAATTGTATTTCTTCATCTTGTTTTTGATCAAAAAACAATATTGTGGCTTTCACATCTATCTGCTTGGCAAGACTTTTCAGGGTTTCAATAATTAGCCAATTCGGTTCAGTATATCTGGTAAATGAAATCGTAACTGGTGAATATTGTTTTTTCCCATTCATCGCTAGCACATCCTTATTACATCTTCGATTGGTACTTTAACAGGTGATGTGAGGTTAAATTTTCATCGCCCAAGACCTTGTAACACTTGGAAAGATGTAAATGTACCTCCCGATAGTTTGGCCTCCGCTGCAGTACGATTTTAAAATGGTTCACGGCTGCCTGGCAATCATCCTTCTTCATCAAGCCGTAGGCAAGATTGAAGTGTGTTTGAACGTGATTGGGCTTGTGTCGCAGAAAACGATTGTACATGTCTATCGCCTGTTGGGATTGACCATTCCTTTGCAAGGCAAATCCCAACCAGAATCCCGTTAATTTATATTCAGGATTTAAGGCAATAATTCGCTCAAAATAGGGTACAGCCTCCGCGTATTTTCCTGCATCCTGTAATGCCCGGCCTGCTTTATATTGATAATCAAGAGAGCGTGGATCCAAATCAGCGGCATGTTGTGTCTCTTGCAAGGCCTCTTCTTTACGGCCAACAGAATTGAGTCCATAGGCCAGCCAATGATGGGCTAACGCCCAGTCAGGATTTAATTTTGTGACCTTATAGAGTGTCTCTAATCCTTCATCCTTTTTTCCCCGCTTAATATAGAGCAGTCCCAGGTTAATGTTGGCGTAAATGTGGTACGGGTTTTGGTGGAGTGCCTCCAGGTAATGGTATTCGGCAAGATCCGGGTTTTTTCCCGCAATACTTAATCCATAATTATTATGGGCAAGAGCCACTGCTCCGTACTTCACGCTTTGTCCCCAGAAGCTTTCCTCAGTTTTCCAGTTTTTATTAATAACATGGGAAGACAGAGAAAAATACAATACCAGGAATGCTAAAAAACACTTTGTAAAAACATTACGATCAAAAGAAAAGACCAGCATGGTTACGCTCAAACTCAGAAAGACCAGAGGCAGGTATTGTCGATAATCTGTCACAACAAAGCCAAAAGGAAAGATTGATGAAGTGAGTGAAAAAAGCAGCCAGTAAGCCAGGATAGAAAAAGTAATAACCGGTTGTTTTTTTCTAAACAGCCAGGCAATAACAAGGGTAGCAATGATGAAAAACATACCGGCCAGTGCGGAAGGCTCTAGTATGCTTTCAAGCATATTAACCTTGGCAAGGGCACGCATCTCGAAGGGCCAGACAAAATTTCTAAAATAATAGAAAAAGTGAGCGTCAAGCATGGTCAAGGGATAGGTAAAGCCCTTGATAGTACGTAGTCCATCCCCTGAATTGTTGCCGACAATCCACAGCGAGCGAAGTAAAAAATAGCCAGCAGTCGGGATTGCGAATAAAAACGTTCGCCACCATAATCGCCAATCCCACAATTTCACACCGACCAGCAGCCATTCAAACAGAAAAACCAACCCAAATGCCGTGATCGCAGCCTGTTTAGATAAAATGGCAAGTGTAAGCAACAGTAACGAGAAGAACCAGCCAAATATGCTGCCACCTTTTGCGCGCATCCTGAAATAGACCAGGATTGAAGCAAGAAAGAAAAAGACCATCAGCAAGAGATCTCTTGCTGCAATATAGTTTACAGCAGCCCCGGCAATAGGATGTACAGCAAAAATCAATGCCGCAGCAAACGCCTGGTGACTATAGTGGATAGCCGGTTCATGTGTAAAAGTGTTTCTTCCCCAGGTACCCAGTAAAAGACAAAAAAGAAAGTAAATCAGGATAGCGGAGCCGATATGTATCGCTATATTGCCAACGTGGTATCCTGCCAGTTTATTGGTCCCTGTTGCTTTAGCGATCTCATTATTGATGGAATGCGAGAGTGGCATCATCGGCCTGTATTCGGCGATTTGCGGTACGCTACTTCCTGTGCGAACATCCGTAAAGAACCTGGCTGGAGGCCAGAACTTGTTGATTTCAGTGTTACTTCCAACTCTATGAATGCTATCCAAGTGATAGGAGTTATCCAGTGTATTAGAAAAAACAAGCGACGTTATCACTATCAGCATAGCTAAATGAACGCCCTGAATTAATCTAGATTGGCTGGGTAAAATATGTAGTTGCTTTTTATTCATGTTTACCTAATCAGAAAAAGGAAATTTGATTACCTTGATGGCACTTTGATAGCTTTCCAATGTTTCATTGGCGATCCTGCCTGAATTTGCCGGTGCCATTAATCCAGGTTTTTTGAAAGCAGATATAGAAATGATTATGGGTGGGCACCGGGAAGCTGTAAACCTGCCATTTCGTCAAGGCCAAACATGATATTCAGGTTCTGCAGGGCACTTCCTGCCTGTCCTTTTATTAAATTGTCGATATGGGAAATGATGCGCAGGGTGCCGGTTCGTTCATCACAGGCCACTGTAATATTGACGAAGTTACTGCCTCTCACATGGCTTGTTGAACTTGGTGCATCTGAGACCCGGATAAAGGGCTTGTCTGCATAAAACGCTTTATAGGCTGCCAGCACTTTTTTCTGGGTGGCATTTGCTGCTAATGTACCGTACAGGGTTGCCATAATTCCCCGGGACATGGGGACGACCTGCGGGGTGAAGGTGGTTTGTATCTCACAGCCTGCCAGCAGGGAAAGTTCACGTTCGACTTCCATCACATGCTGATGGCCGGTAAGTCTGTAGGCGTAGGTGTTGTCGTAGGCTTCTGGATAATGAAATCCGGGCTTTGGCTTTTTCCCTCCACCGCTGATCCCTGTTTTTCCATCACAGATAATCTTTCCGTTTTCAATCATACCCGCCTGTGCGGCTGGGGCCAGTCCTAAAATGCAGGCCACGGCATAACAACCGGGATTGCCGACAATATTTGCCTCTGCAATCTTATCACGGTGCAGTTCGGTGAGGCCGTAGACGGCTTGTTTCAGTAACTCGGGCGATTTATGGGTAGGGGGCAGACCAAGGCGTGTGGCGTACTCTTTGTAGAGTTCAACGGAATTAAAACGAAAATCTCCCGAGTAATCGAGGACTTTTCGTCCCTTTTTGACTTCTTCGGGAGCCAGTTGCATGCCAATTCCATCGGGTGTGGAGTAGACTACAACGTCGGCATCGGCGTCTGCCTCTGGAGCATCGGCGGCGTACACCATCATGTCACAAAACCCTTGCAGGTGGGGGTAGAAGTGTGAAATTGGTTTGCCTGTGTCGTTGGCAGCAATCAGGGTGCTGACTTCAATTTCAGGGTGTCGCAGAAGCAGTTCGATAAGGCCTACTCCGCCATAGCCGGTTGCACCGACGAGTTTTACTTTTATCATTGTGTGTTCCTTTTTGTATCCTGGGTGACGATGTTTTGATATTATGTTGTTTGGGTTCAGATAATAATTGCCCAGCTTTGGGGCCGGGTATTTGGGTAGTTTTTCTCGCTAGGGTGAGCAATCTCTTGATTTCCTAGGTTCACTTCGCCAAGAATGCGAAACTCGTTCGTACCTCACTCAGACAGTCGCATTCTATGTGGCTTCGTTTCACTAAGGAAATGCTACGTGATTTCTCAATACGCTCCGAAAAACTACCCAAATACCCTCGTGCGATATCCTAATCGAAAAGTACTCAGAATATCACTGGTGCGGAGTGACGTAAACAAAATTGTTTTTGTTCTGTCGTTGAACTGTTATTGTTCGGGCTTTAGATGATGAAAAAGGCAAGATGATAAGGACGATTGATGGCTGCTGAAAAATTGAAAGAACTCACAGGTTTTACCCTCAAAGACCTGTTGCCCCATCGGGGGGATATGCTGTTGCTTGACGATGTTTTTGAAGTCGATGCAGGTTCTGCCCTGGCCGAAGCCGTTGTCGGGGAATCTTTTCCCATGGCGGGCGAGGGTGGTGTGCCACCTTTGATTATGGTGGAACTAGCGGCCCAGACTGCCGGGGTCTGCAACGGTTTGACCCGGATAAAAAAAGAAGGGAAAGATTCGAGCAGGATGGGGTGGCTGGTTGGTGTCAAACGGGCGCAGTTTAGTGTCGATTCCATAGCATTGGGGAGCAGGCTTTTGATTCGCTCAGAAAACAGTCATGAGTTTGATATGTTGCGGGAAGTTTCCTGTATGGTGCATCTGGACGATGTGTTGATCGGGGAGATTACTTTGCAGTTGATTCAGGCGTGATATTTATCAGAATACTCTTGTTAAGAGTGGGATACGGAAAAGTATGAGTGAGAAAAATACAGAGAAGGTTGCCATTGTAACCGGTGCGGCAAAGGGAATTGGTCGGGCCATTGCGGTTGAGTTGGCACGTGCTGGGTTTTACGTCGTCATTAATTATCTCTCTGATAAAAACGGTGCAGAAGAAACCCTGGCAATGGTGAACGATGCCGGAAGTGACGGCGAAATATACGGTTTCGATGTGCGGGACACCGGGAAGACGGAAGAGGTAATTAACGATATCGCTGCCCGTCATGGTCGCATTGATGCCCTTATCAATAATGCCGGGATTATTAAAGACGGGCTCTTTATGATGATGGAGCCCGAAAGCTGGCAGGCGGTGGTGGATACCAGTCTGAATGGTTTCTACAATATGACCCGTCCGGTTATTGAAAAGATGGTGCGGGAGCGGAGCGGAGTTATTGTTTCCCTTTCTTCTGCTTCATCCCTTTTGCCAAATCGTGGTCAGGCCAATTATTCGGCGGCAAAGGCAGGTTTGAATGCGGCAAGCCGTGTTGTTGCTTCCGAGGTTGCACGTTTAGGAATCCGGGTGAATGTGGTGGCCCCCGGATTAATTGAAACTGATATGATTGCTGATGCCCCCAAAGATCATATCAAAACCCTGATTCCCATGGCGCGAATTGGCAGGCCGGAAGAGGTTGCCAGGGTCGTTGCTTTTCTCTGCTCTGATGATGCCTCCTATATGACAGGTCAGATACTGTCTGTGAATGGCGGGATGTGTTGATGAAAGTTGTCTGCTCTGCACTTTTGCTGTTTTTTTTCTCTGTGCTGATGAGTTTTGCAGGGGACGCTGTACATGTGGACTCTGTGCAGGCCGATTTTGTACAGAAAAAAAGTTTGCCCATTCTTGCCCGTCCCCTGATTTCCACAGGGAA
This sequence comes from Desulfocapsa sp., assembly GCA_029935315.1. Classification (GTDB taxonomy): domain Bacteria; phylum Desulfobacterota; class Desulfobulbia; order Desulfobulbales; family Desulfocapsaceae; genus Desulfocapsa. The sequence goes on from JAOZKN010000130.1 coordinate 5,792, forward strand.
ATTCCTCTTCCAGGCACCAGGGTCTTTACGCTGGGAGTATTATTCTCCGCTGCCCTCAGTGCTGCTTATGAATAAGGGGCAGGTGCGCAAGTTTGTGAAACATGACGGAGTGTTTGTTGAAGAGCATGGTATGGGATTGAATTCCATGCAGATAGTGCTTCAGGAAATAACCGGCTGGCTGGATGGCGAGATTACAGATACCCCGACATTTCTTGCAAAACGTACGGGAAAGAACACGATTATCCTTACTCCCCGAAAAGAGGTGCTTGCAAAAATAATCAGTCGCATTGAATTAAAATTGCAGGGCGAATCAGGGCTTATGGAGTCGGTGACACTGTATGAGGGGAAAAATTCCTTTACCAGGATGATTTTTTCAAACTCCCGCTTAAACGAAACCCTTCCCGGTGAAATTTTCAAAAAGCCATGAGGATTTATTCCCTTCTATTCCTGTTTGTACTCTCTTCCTGTGCCATTCCCCCTCCTGTCAGCAGGCCGGATTTGCAGGAAATCAGTAATGCTTCTGCCCGGAAAAGTCTTTGCCCGAAAATGTTTGTGCAGGAGTCCTGCCAGCTTGTCCATTCCATTAATTTTACCATGGCAAATGGCTATGGAGCTACACTGCTTGGTGTTATCGTTATTGATGGCGGGGAAATACAGGCAACACTGATGGGCGTTGAGGGATTTGTTCTTTTTGCGGCAGTTCAGGCTGCAAATAAAGAAATTACAGTGCATAAGAGTCTGGCGCCCTTTGATAATCCTGAATTTGCCAGGGGCTTGATGCGTGATGTGCGCACCCTGTTTGTCGTCCCCGAATATGTTGACCTGTTCCTGGGGGAAACCGGGAATAAGGAAACTGTCTGTCGATATGTGGAAGAAGACGGACGGGTAATCGATGTGATTGCAGCGAAGAAGGGATACAGCACTATTTCTCTTTACGATAAAGAAGGGACGCGGGAGCGATTGATTACTGCGAAGGGATACAGGCTGGTTGAGGGGATGAGCCTGGCTGAATCAATTGAACTCAGCTCTTTTGGTGTCGGTGCCTATAGGTTGCAGCTTAATTTGTTACGTGCGGAAAAATCTCAATTGTAACGCCCCGAAAGAGTACTGTTGGTCACTGATTGTATCAATGTGTTCGCAAAAACAAGTAAAAGTGGCTATGTAAGAAGAAATCGATGGATATATTTTTTTATCCTCGGGAATGTAATTGAAAACATACAACTTACAAACAACACTAGTGAATAATATATTATGAAATTTAAACTGATATACCCCAAGTGGGCAAAACTCTTT
>JAOZKN010000216.1 GCA_029935315.1 Desulfocapsa sp.
GGGTTGTTTCAATGCCGGTGATGAAGTGGAAACATCACTCCGAGGAGCGGGATATTCGCCGTCTGCGTCGCATTACTCCATCACAGATTCGCCGTATTGCATCTGGACCTGAGCGAATAGCTCTACCTGACGATCACCCGCTCAACAAACAACCAGGCATTTCCTCCGTACCACGCCGCCTCCGTGTAGAAACAAAGACTGATACAGTAGATACACCCGAGAACAGGTTTGTAAAGCATGTACTGCAGGAATTTCAGCGTTTTTGCGGCACGGTATGTCGTCATATTGAAAAGCGGAACAGGGAGCCGGAGAAACGTCCTCATATATATCAGGAGGCACATGCACTGGAAGAGCGCTTTGGGGAATATCTATCTCATAATATTTTCCGTGAAGTCTTACGCCCTGAATACTTGCCGTTGAATAGCCCTATACTTCAGCGAAAGGAAGGATATCGTAAAATCTTACGAACCTGGCTGATGTTTGACCTTGCCGCAAAACTCACCTGGGATGCACTTGAGAAAGATCAGTACAATGCAGGGAAGCGTGATGTTGCCACTCTTTACGAATACTGGCTCTTTTTTAAACTCCTCAGACTTGTTCAAGAAGTTTTTTCCATAAAACCCGAGGCTACTGAAAAGCTAATCAAAAAAACCAGTGACGGCCTGGGCCTCCAGCTTCGGACGGGAAAACATATAGCAGTACAGGGTGAGTACATCTATAAAAAACGTCGCTTAAAGGTTGAGTTTAATTATAACAGAACATTTTCACAAACAGATTATCCGGATGGAGGCAGCTGGACAAAATCCATGAGACCTGATTACACGCTGTCTCTCTGGCCTGCAGATTTTGAGCGGAAGGAGGCTGAAGCACAGGAAGTGATTGTTCACATTCATTTTGATGCAAAGTACAGAGTGGATGACCTCCGGTACCTGATAGCTGAAAAAGAAGTCAGCCTTGATGAGGAGAAGATAGAACAAAAGGAGGGACGCTATAAACGGGCAGACCTTCTGAAAATGCACGCCTACAAAGATGCCATACGGCGTACTGCCGGAGCCTATGTTCTTTACCCCGGCACAAAAACCTTCAAGCGGTCCGGATTCCATGAAATCATCCCCGGACTGGGGGCATTTCCTGTCTCTCCATCAGATGCAGGGGATGGCCTTGACCATCTGCGGGATTTTGTACTTGAAGTAGTAAACCATTTTGCAGACCGCGCCTCACAACGGGAGGAACTGTCATATCGCGCTTATAAGATTCACAAAGAAAAACCAAAAGGTAACGAGCTTCATGAAATGCTCCCGGAAATGGTAGATGGTTACCGGACAGCACCACCGGTTACGACGACTGTGCTGGTTGGTTACTGCAAAAGTGGAGAACAGTATAACTGGATTTGTGATAGGGGTTTATACAATATTCGTATTGATAGTAAAGGTGGTCCTGAGAAGATCAGCTCTGCTGTTACCGGTGCCAGCTACCTGCTGTTGCATAGAGAAAGAGAGCTGAAAAGTGGTGATCTATGGCGTATTACCAGCGACTCACCTGTTATGATGAGTAAAAAAACATTACTTAGCAAAGGATATCCCACTGACCCGAGCCAGGAACAGTATCTGGTCTTTCAGGTTGAAAAAGTCGAGGGTGAGCAGTTTACAAATAGTAAGTGGGATATACGGAAATTCCCGGGACATAAATCAGGACATAGTTCTGCGCGACCTTTTTCTGTAACTTTATCACAAATGATGAGGGCGGCAGTATCCTCTACGGACAGGTAAGACAAAGACTGTTCACTCCCGCCAAACAAAAACAATTGCCATGGCTAACATCAGATCCACCATGGTGCCATCAAGCCCCCCACCAAGCACAACACAAGCCATGACAAGGAGAGTATTTCCCTGTCAGAGTCACGCCTACACCACCCTGCAATATCGCAAAAGTGGCTACTATTTGGCTGCCAACAAAAAAGCGGCTATAGCTAAAAAGCTATAACCGCTTGAAATCGCTGGTGCCGGGACCAGGAATCGAACCAGGGACACACGGATTTTCAGT
>JAOZKN010000041.1:0-11981 GCA_029935315.1 Desulfocapsa sp.
TTAAGGAAATTCAGAATGCATAGATATAAAAGATGGTATTGCACAACAGTAAAAATAGCAGTTGTCATTTTTACACTCAGCTCTCTCTCGATAAATGTAAATGCTGAAGAAAAGACTCAGAAATTTGATAAAACCCTAAACCTAAATACCATTGGTTTTCATGTCACCTGCCCAAATGAAAGCTCTTTGAATAATCTCACAATCGTTCCCTCAGGGCTCAGCATAGACAATTCCATGATTATAACAGAGATTGACGGCACTGTTAGCGGGGCAGAAGTTGACGATCTGAATGGTGACGGATTTCCAGAAATTTATGTCTATATAAACTCAGCTGGAAGCGGGAGCTATGGCAGCCTCGTTGCTTACAGCAGCAATCATAACAAAACAATAAGCCCGATTTACCTGCCTCCGATCGAGGAAGACAAACTAAACTCCAAAGGCTATATGGGACATGATGAATTTACCGTGATGGAGGGCAACCTTTCGAGACGCTTCCCTATCTATAATAAAGATGACAGCAATGCAAATCCTACAGGTGGCACACGTCAATTGAGCTACAAATTGGTGGCTGGTGAAGCAACATGGACCTTACAAGTGATACGGAACACAACATTCTAACAACTGACTATGAAAAAAAATCAAAAAACATCAAAAGTTGCAATAGCCATTACAGGACTCTACCTTTTGGCGCTTCTTGCATCAGTACTGGTTATGTTTACTACAACCGGCGATAGCTCAATGGCAGGGATCTTCCTTGTTCTTGTCAGCGTACCATGGCCCTGGTTACTAACTCAGGTTCAGGAAATTATGTCTGTTAATTCCATGCTGTTTAACACACTATTCCTGATAGCAGGTGGCTTGCTCAACGCACTTATCATGTACAAGTTCATTTCATTTCTCGCCAACAGGATGAAAAGATAATGAAAAGAACAGGTATCTTAATAATACTGTTGTCCGCTATTGCACTCACCATTGATCGTTTAACTCAATCGATTTCCACCTTCCTGGGAAAAGTGTTTTGTGGTGAGCGTTACTTAACAGCAGTTGATGGTGTTGTAGGTGACTTGTCATGCGGATTTAATATGGATATGTCTCTGGCCGTTTTTCTTCTGGCTCTCTTCGTAGCCGGGCTTTTCCTTATTTTTGTTTCCAGGAACAACAAAGGCGCGTTATATCTGAAACAATGAAACGTTTATTAATCGTCACCACTTTGCTGCTAGCGACTATGGCGGCTGTATTTGGTCCTGATCTGTATAGAGATATGACGATGTCTCTGAAAGTTGTCGTTTCGGAAGGGCCCGCTGTTGAAATTGATACAACAGAAGCAGTTCCTGATGCAGATGAACTTAAAAAAATTGAAAAGCTCCTGAAAGCAGCTGGTCTAAACAAAATCCCCCTTTTAGGAGATACCGGAATAACTGCTCACCTGCAACGACTCAAAGAGAAGAAAACTGATATTCTTGAGTTACAGCAATATGCAACAGACCTTCAATTTCTAAAACAATATACATCTGCAAGAAGAGCATTTATCCCCTCAACTTTCTGGGATGTCAGAACCCCGGAGATGGAAGAACATAACTGGACGGAATACAGTTTTGTGCACCAGCTTACCCTGGAAAAATGGAAGCCCTATCTGCAATTCCTGACTCAGGCGTATAGCCGTTTTTTGAAATTTAAACATTTGGAAAAAGAAGAAAAAGATACCGCCCTTGATGCTGCACTGGATATGTTTGCAATGGCCGAGGATTATTTCAATGCTGTCCCATTTTCTTTTCTTACTGAACATGCAAAGGAAATAAAAGGAGAAACAGAAGCTGTGCTGATGATCTGGCAGAGTGTCATTGTCGGATCATCACGTATCAACCCAATCACCGGCAAACCGTTATTCTCTCACAGTATATATTCACGTACCAATGTTGATACCATGTATCAGTACGCTCAGGCACAAGCAATGTCCACCGGCAAAGTCTGGGGTGTTTCTGGTTTTGCGCCACAGTTTGTAGGGATTCCCCACAATGACAACCAGATCGAACATATGTCTATCAGTATGGTTGTTCAGCTTGTATTACATGAACCTTTGGTCATTCTTGATGGGATAGAAGAAGAAAAAATTCTTTCAGGAAAGTCACAAAAGGAAGAATCACAAGCAGATATGGCTTTAAATAAAGCAATACATATGGAATTTCTCCCCTATTTTGCCAAAAACAGATCAGGTGCTGTTGAAAACCTCCGCCGTGTATTAAAAAAACAACGTTAGGATGACCAATATTATGTTCAAACAACCGGTAGTTAAAATATTCTTCCTTCTGATTTCTACCAGTCCTGCCCTTCTTATGGCTGCACCTTTTCAGGGGCATACAACAAATTTCAAATCTCCTGCCGGTGTTACAGAGCAGTGTATTGCCTTGGCAAGTATGCCCGGCTCAGTTGCAAGACCACAAGACAGAAACACCGAAAAAGAATACTGTGGGATTGATTTCTATGATGCCAACACTGCCCTCTGCCCTAAAGTCTGGAGTACAAGTCCTGGAACAATAATTTTTGATTTATCTCACGGGTTATTTTCCGGTAAAGTGGAAAAGTTTGAACAAGCCGCCTGCAGAGATGGAAAACAAGCAAAAAAACTTCCCGTAAAAAAACTGGCAAAATTCAAATCTACCATGAACGGGGCTGAGACCAGCGGTACTTTCTCAACGGCCTCACTGCTGTACTATCAATTCTCCAGATATTTTAACACTGTCCTTGAGGTTCCTGTGGCAGTGTGGCGCTCAATCGATCGTAAAAATCACTTAAAAAGGGTTAGCGAAAAAGGCGTCGCGTTTAGTGGCAAATCTCGTATGTTACACGCCGGCTGGCTGAAAATGGAATCGGCTGAAGAGAACCCGCCCACCTATCATCCTCAAGACGAGCTCTTCACAACAGATGCGACTGCTATTCACGGAATTCTGTTAAACAGCCCCGGTCATCGCTACAATACTGCAGTTAACGGCACCAGGGCATCAGGCTGGGGAATCGGACAAAACAATGATTTTCAGGAGACAGCACCCTACCTTGCCCTGCGATCTGAAAATCCTCTGACTGCCGCCATTCAGGATGGTCTGCAAACTGCACGTAAAAACAAAAAAATGAATCATGACCTTGGCAAAAATGTATCAGATACGCAGATGATTTTCTGGATGACAGAACTCACCGAAATGACATTGCTTGATTACATTTTTAATCAGCAGGACAGAATCGGTAATATTGATTACCTCCCCTACTGGTATTGGCTTGAACAGGGAAGCAGCAAAAGGATGACGGCACATGGCAAGAAAATGCCTGAAAATCTTACCAACAAAAACCCAACTTTACTAAAGCGCTCACAACTCAATGATAATGATGCCGGTGGCCGGGTCGGATATATTAATTTTACAAAAAAAACCAAAATGCTGGAAAAGCAGCGTCACTACAGAGCTGAGTTGTATACAAAACTTCTTTCCATGAATAAGGATTTTGCAAATCAGGGAGAGCTGTATCATTATCTGCGCGATAGTTTTTCCTTATCTGCAAAACAATTGCAGCACATTGTAAAAAATACTGCAGAAGCAACATCTATTTTGCAAAAAACCTGTCGTAAGGGGAAATTACGATTCGACCTCGATCCGAATCAGTTTTTGCGTACAGAAACGACCATTGAGCAGAAAATCAATTGTGAGGAACCATGATGTTTTCAACACAAAAGTTACCCTTTCATATACTTGCCGTCATTCTTTTAGTACTCGTATCCCCGTATTTAGCAGTTGCCACAGCAAAAGAACCCCTGCTGCGAATTGCCGTCATATCTGATTTGAACCATTCCTATGGAACAATTGGCTACGACCCACCCGTTCGTGAGGCGATCAGACGTGTGATTGAACTACAACCTGACATTGTTCTTTGTACAGGCGACATGATTGCAGGCCAGCGTATATCACCAAAGCTCAAACGTAAAAATCTTGAGGCCATGTGGCTGGCATTTCATGAAACCGTTACAACACCTCTGCAAAATGCCGGAATCCCTTTTGCTCCAACTCCTGGCAACCACGACGCCTCTGGCTCATCCGGTTTTCAACTGGAACGTGATGTGTATGTTGAACAGTGGCAAAAACATAAATCTGACATAACTCTTCTAGCCGACAGTAACTATCCATTTAACTATGCTTTCAGCCTGAAAGGCGTTTTATTCGGATCACTGGATGCTACCCTCACCGGTCCGTTACCTGCCGATCAGACACAATGGTTACGCACAGTGTTAAGAGACAAAGGATCAAAAAGCGTCGCCCGCATTGTTTATGGACATCTGCCGATATGGTCACTTACCACCGGACGTGAACGTGGAATACTAAAGGATACAAATCTTGAACAACTGTTTTTAGATAACTCCGTAAATGTGTATCTCAGTGGTCACCAGCATGGTTTTTATCCTTTTGTGCACAACGGACAGCACTATATTGGACAAGCAGCCCTTGGTTCCGGCCCACGCCGTTTAATTGGTGACAAAAAACGATCACCCCGCTCTTTTACTTTTATTGAAATTGCCACTGATGGTAGCATGCGTGTTACGGCTTATACAGGTGCTGATTTCAAAAAGACTGTTCAGCTATCAACTCTTCCAACATCAATTAGCCACAATAAAATTAAAATCATTCTGGATAACCCGAAATAACTACTGTTATAAAAAATATTGTAATAATCCGCTACTGGCGCTGCTCTGTTCAACACCATAAAAACAAGAAAAAATGAAAATCATTTCTATCAAAACTATACCCTGGATTATTCTGTTATTTACTGCTGCCTGCACTTTTCAGAACACCACCTCAAGCACTGAGACTACTCGCTACACTATAAATCAATCAACATGCGACATACCATTTCCAGCAAGTGAAATTGAAGGAGAAACCCTTCTGTGTGGTACTGTTGATGTGCCGGAAAATTACACCTTACCTGAAGGAAAACCGATTCCTCTGTCTTTTGCACTGCTCAAAGCCAGCGGGAACCAGCCGCCATCAGATCCTGTTATATTTCTGCATGGTGGCCCGGGATCTGGAGAATTAATTAATCTGACACAATTTGTCGATGATTTTACCACCATGCGTCAATTCCACGATATACTTGTTTTTGACCAGCGTGGAGCCGGTTTTTCCAATACTCCACTCAATTGCGGCATGGATTTGATCCTGCATGGAAAAGAAATCAACAATGTTCTGGCAGAAGCATTGCCAGAAGACAAAGACAGGACAAGGCAGGAATCGATATTAGCTGTTTGTCTGGACACTGCCAAGAAACACGATATTGATTTGACTCAATACAACAGCATCAACAATGCTTATGACGTTCAAAGTATTGCCGCTGCTTTTGGATTCAAGACATTCAATCTTTACGGTCATTCTTACGGCACAAAACTGGCGCTGGAAGTTATGCGACAACAACCAGCAGGCCTGCAAAGTGTTATTCTCGACTCAGTGGCGCCACCAACCGTGCCGATGTATGAGCAATCCAGTAAGCCTGCTGTAGACGCCGCCCTGGCGTTATTTAACACCTGTGCTGCCGACGAATCCTGCGACAGCGCCTATCCTGATCTGCTGCTAAGATTTAACAGGTTAATGCTAACGCTAAAAGAGCAGTCAATTGTATTAAAAGATAAGCAGCTCATTACTCCAGAGATGGTAGTTGCACTGTTTAAAATGCGAAACAATCGTTATGGCAATACCGGTATTTCAGCATATCTCCCCCGTATGATAACGGAACTTGAACAAGGCGTAAGTACCACCTATATCGGATTAAATGATGGATCACTTTTGCCTCCCTCTCCTTTTGACAATGATGATTCTGTTAATGATGCAGATGAAATAGCACAAAAACTGACACTGGCTCAAAAATTCAATATTGCGGTCTACTCCACAAAAAGTATTGAAAACGATCCCGATGTCAAAATTGCTTATTTTGAATTACTGCAACAGCCAGCCACAATAGAAAATTTAAGAAACTTTCTGAATCAATATCTTCAAGCCACTGCCAGGACGGTACTTTTGAAAATGGTTGATGATATGGAGGATGCGGATGTTGCCGAACTCCATATCGAGATTCATCAATTTGTCGCATACCAACCAAATTCTGTCATTGCGACAATCCTTTTTCCTCTCCATCTCTTCACCTGCAACGAATCAATGCCATTTAATACAATGGAAGGTGCCAGAGCGTATATTAACTCTGCGCCAGTTCCAGCAATGACAATGGGTGCTGAAGCTGCAGCACTCAACAGTATAAAGTTATGTAAAGGGTTTCCCACCGGGACTGTTAACAATTCTTTTCATGATCCGGTTACCAGTGACATTCCGACGCTGATTATGGTCGGACTAAATGATACTCAGACTGCTCCAGACTGGGGACAGACCACCATAAGTACATTACCTAATGCTTATCTGGCAGCATTTTCCGAAAGTGGACATGGTGTATTTCAGTTTTCACAGTGTGCCAGAGACATGGCAGTAGATTTTTTCAGGAATCCAGATACTATTCCGGAGATGGATTGTACAAAGGATTTACAAACAGAATTTATTTTACCATAGCTACATTTCTGTATGAGAAACAGTTCACCCATAAGAAAGCCCAACAATTAGCAGAAAAGAAAGTCGTTACGCTGCTATCTACACCATACATTCATCCCTGAATCTGCCTCACTCTGCAGCATTGCCAGACTCTCGGGGTTGTTAAAGAGTTTTTCACACAACTCACATTTTCGATAGCGGATGATGTCCCGTGCGGAATAACCAGCAAAGGAGGCAATAGCACTTATCCCCATGTTGCGGATATGATTATAGAGACTGTCTGTTTCGCTTTTTTCGAAAAGCTCGTGCACACTACTCTCTTGCAGATTTCCAAGATGAAAAAAATTGGTTTTACTAAAATGACTTCCCGCATCACAACAGGCATACATATCTAGATTTGGAGCCAGATAGGGATTCATTGCACAGCAGTTTTCCTGATAATCTGTTCGTATGGGCTGTCGTGCAAACGATTGGGCACGCCCCGCAAAGATAACAGGTTCCGGAAAGAAAATAAGCCGATGCTCACGCAGGTACTGTTCAAAAGCCACATCTTCTTCTGAAAAATCTGTGACAAAGGAAATAAAATAGGCCAGCCCATTTTTCACACAACTCCGGGCTGCGTTGAGGACATTCTGCTGTGCGATGTTCTCCTGATGCCAACGACTGTAACTCAGGCGTAGCTGGGACAATCCATTTCCCTTGAGTTTCAAAATGGTCTCGTCTGCAAGTTCCGGTGTTTTTGCCCAGAAACTATTCGTGACCACCCGACTGTAGATCCCGTATTCTTTACAAAGACGAATAAGCTCTGCGATGTCATCCAGATAGATCAGTGGTTCCCCGGCTGTAAAACTTATTCCTGTAATGTGAGCAGCACTTAATTGGTCAAGAATAACTTTCGCCCGAGCAAGTTCCATCTTTGAATGTTCAAGTATTCCATCTGCAGCAACGCAGTGTCCACATCTGACATTACAACGGGTTGAGTAGCCAAAAGCTAACTTTCTCATTTCTTCTGCAAGGCGACAACGACTTCTTTCTGCCGTTCTGCTATCTGTCTGGCAACCTTTGCCGGAACCACTTCATAGCTGCCATCAAGAGTGACTATGGCCAGCTGACCACGACTGAGCTGTTCTATCATTTCTTCAGCTACAAAAATCCTCATGATCTTCTTCTGTTCAACAAAATGATATGCTTCTCCACGATCATCCAGCTCCAGACGATTCTGTTCTATTAGCTGTCGCACCTGAGCCTTCTGCTCACGCTGTCGTTTTTCCTTATCACGCTGTTGATTCAGCTCACGGTTTCGCTTTGCCTGGGCAGCCTGTTCCTGCCTTGCTTTTGTGCTAATCTCGGTTGGAACTTCCCCCTTGTTCTTTTTGCGATTGAGGTGCTTATCACGTTTGGCCTTACTGGCCTGCTTTTTATTAACCAGCCCAGCTTTGAGCAACTGATCCTGAAACGGGTTTCCCATGGTATTTTCCTTAAAAAAAACAATTCCAGATTAGCGTTTATCTTACTGTAAGCTGACAGGCAAGATTTGGAGAAACTCTTCCCGGCGAGAGATAAAATTAGTCTTGCAGCAGCAGAGGTGCCATGCTAAGGAACATACATTTTTCCTTCTAAAGAGACAACGTATGATTCATCTGACCAATATCCACAAACAACATGGCAAGCAGATCCTTTTCAGCAAGGCAAGTCTGCAGATCCTTCCCGGTGTACGCAGTGGCCTTGTGGGCCCTAACGGTGCAGGAAAGAGTACAATCTTCCGCCTGATTACCGGTGAAGAAGAAGCCGACAAGGGCGATATTGCCTGCTCGAAAAAGACAGTAATCGGATACTTCTCCCAGGAAGTTGGTGAAATGTCCGGACGCTCTGCCCTTGCCGAGACCATGTCTGCCGTTGCAGAAGTGATGGCCCTTGCAACAGAGATCCAGGAAATGGAAGCGGCCATGGCTCTCCCCATGTCCGATAATAAGCTGACTGCCCTTCTCGAACGTTACGGAGATGCCCAGGAGGAGTTTGAGCACCGTGGCGGATACGATTTGGAAAGCCGTGCACAAGCTGTACTTACCGGGCTTGGCATTGGCCCGGATGACTATAACAGACCCGTTGAATCCTTTAGTGGTGGCTGGAAAATGCGTATCGCTCTGGCCAAGATTCTCACCATCCAACCCGATGTCCTGCTCCTTGACGAGCCCACCAACCATCTCGATATCGAATCCATCATCTGGCTGGAAGACTGGCTTAAAAACGAGTTTAAGGGAAGCGTGCTTATGACCAGTCATGACCGAACCTTTATGAACTCCATTGTCAGCAGAATCATCGAGGTGGCCAACAGCACGGTCACGACCTATGGTGGTAATTTTGATTTTTATATCCGCGAACGGGAAATTCGTCGTGAGCAGTTACAGGCCAGTTATCGCCGTCAGCAGGAAATGCTGGCCAAGGAAGAAGACTTCATCGCTCGTTTTGCCGCCAGAGTCTCCCACGCAGCCCAGGTGCAGTCACGTATCAAAAAACTTGAAAAGATAGAACGCATTGAACTGCCACCAGAGCAGAAAGTAATGCGCTTTGACTTTCCTGATCCGCCACGAAGCGGTGATGATGTGGTGGCCATGGAAGACCTTGGCAAAACCTGGATCCTTGAAGATGGGAGCAGAAAGGAGGTCTTCAGTGGTGTTTCGGGAATGATACGACGTCAGGAAAAAATTGCGGTGGTTGGTGTGAACGGGGCTGGAAAATCTACTTTTTTAAAAGTCCTCACGGGAAAGACAGAAGCCACCAGCGGCACAGTAACCCTTGGCGCCAACGTGAATGTGGGATACTTCAGTCAACATTCAATGGATATACTTGAAGGACGGATGACAGTATTCGACACGGTACAGGAAGCCATGCCCCAAGCCCACATCGGTACGGTTCGTAACCTGTGCGCCGCCTTTCTCTTTCGGGGGGATGACGCAGACAAACGCATTTCTCAACTCTCCGGTGGTGAAAAGAGTCGGGTGGTTCTGGCCACTCTCCTAGCCCGTCCTTTTAACTTTCTGGTACTGGACGAACCCACAAACCACCTGGATATGTTATCCCGGGATATTCTTTTAGAAAAGCTCAAGGAATTCAATGGCACTGTGATCCTGGTGAGCCATGATCGCCATTTCCTCCACTCTCTTGTGGATCATGTTATGGAAATTGACCACGGTGAAATGCGTATCTATGGCGGTGACTACAACTATTATTTACAGAAATCAGCGACTGCAGAGAAGTGATATCCTCTTGTCCTCACTGCTTCACATAGCTTCTTGCTATTTAAGATAAAAGTTGATATACAGGCATCTTGCAACCTCGTTATGTGTATTATCCCGGCAAACGGGCTGTTTTGCTATCATCTCCCCTGGTTTTTTTGTCGGTTCACGAAATTATTGATCATTAAGGATTCCAGATATGCGAAAAATACTTAGCCTATTCTTTACAGCAAGTGTTGTACTTACTACTGCTTCTCTGGTCATTGCCGGCGACAATGATATTCAACCGATCCCACTTAGCGATGCAGATTGTGTCAAATGCCATTATCAGGTTGCAGTGGATGTTGATGCTCAAGGCCAGGCACATAAAGAACTTTCGTGTCAGGAGTGCCACGAGGAACATGCTCCCGGCGGAACAAACACAATTCCCGAATGTAGCTTGTGCCACGGGGAGGATGACAGTGAGCATTTTCTTGTTCAGGGTTGTCTGACATGCCATAATCCACATACGCCCCTGCTCATTGATTTTACCAGTATTGATGCCGCACAACCTGCCTGCGCCAGCTGTCATCAGGAACAACAAGAAGAACTGGCAGCAAATCCCAGCGGTCATTCAGAACAGGATTGTAATGCATGTCACAATCAGCACGGTTTAGAGCAGGGTCAATACCAGACATGTCTCGACTGCCATGAAGGACATTCAAGCGAGATGAGCATATCAGATTGTCTTCTCTGTCACCAGCCACACAGTCCTGCCAACATTGCCTACGGTGATGCCATTTCACCATCGCTGTGTGCCAGTTGTCATGAAGATGTGGCCGCCGCATTTACTGCCCTGCCAACGCTTCATAGTGAGATGACCTGTGTTGAATGCCATAGTGACGAACATGGAAATATAATTGCCTGCGTTGATTGCCATGAACAACCGCATGATGCATTTATGCATAATAAATTTCCGGAATGTATCAGCTGTCACAGAGATCCACATAATCTGGCCAAATAAGGATAAAGAGGATAGAGGGATGAAAGGAAAGATTATTCTTGCAGGTCTGATCTGCATGGTATTACATGTATGCTGTGCCACTGCCATGGCAGAAGTTCAGCGACTGCCGCTAACAGATGCGGATTGTCTCAAATGTCATCTGGATGAAGTACGAGACATTGCTTCCCAGGAGTCAGCTCACAAAAATGATATCGGCTGCCTTGATTGTCATGAAAGTCATCTACCGGAAGGAGAGGCAGTAATCCCTGAGTGTTCATCATGTCATGACAGTGACGACAGTGCCCATTTTGGACTTGAAGACTGTACCCGTTGCCATACGCCCCACGCGCCCCTTATCACTGACTTCCAAGGACTTGAGGAAGGCAAGCCGGTTTGTATAACCTGCCATGAAGATATCGGCGACCTGTTGACTGCCATTCCCAGTGCCCATACAGAGCAGGATTGTCTCGAGTGCCATGGTGAACATGGCCTGGCCGAAGGACAATACCAGACCTGTCTTGATTGTCATGATGCCCATACAGATGAGATGGAGATTAAAGATTGTCTGCTTTGTCATACACCGCATCAACCCACCGCTTACAATTGGGATACACTTGTTGAGCCCGCACTTTGTGCCGCCTGCCACGAAGAAACCGTCCAGGATTTTTCAGATAATGGCGGCGCACATCTTGAGAATCTGGCCTGTGTAGACTGCCATACAAAACATCCTCCCAATGAAGAAGGTGTTCTGCCATCCTGTGCTGATTGTCATGATCCCGGAGACAACGAACATTTTGCCGCCGGCCAGTGTCTGCAGTGTCATAATCCTCACTCTCCCCGAGATATCGATTTTGGTGCAATCACAAATCTGCGCAGCATTTGTCTTGGCTGTCATGAGAAACCCGGACAAGACATGAAACGGTATCCAAGTGCACATGCAGAAATGGAATGTAGTGAATGTCATCCAAGTCATGGCGAACGACTGGATTGCCTGAATTGCCACGAAGGACATTCCGCTGCAATGCAATATAGTGACTGCCTCAAATGTCATCAGCACCATGCACCTGCACCTCCAAAACTGAGCAAAGATATCTCCTCTGAGCTTTGTGGAAGTTGCCATACGGAGCAGCATAGTGACCAGCAGGCTGACAAGAGTAAGCATGGAAAGCTGCAATGTATATTCTGCCACAAAGGAAA
>JAOZKN010000041.1:12081-20680 GCA_029935315.1 Desulfocapsa sp.
CAGTGTCATTATGAAATATTTATGTCCATCAAAAATGGGCGCGGCGCACATCGTCTTGAGTGCCTGGCATGCCATCAAAGCTATCATTCCTTCCGTCAGGGTGGAGACTATCAAATAGCACTGCCTACTTGCGAAAAATGTCATGCTGCCCCCCATGGAAAAAGTGAACAGATGCTGAACTGCAGTGGCTGTCATACAGTACCCCATGCCCCTCTGGCCAGCCTTGAGCTTACAACCCTTGAACCGGACTGTATTACCTGCCACGCTGAACCTGGAACCCGCATGCAGAACAGCAACACTGATCATACGAAATTAAAATGTGTAATGTGCCACTCCGGGGAGCACGGTTACATACCGGCCTGCAGGGAATGTCACGGTATTCCCCATACGCAGGAGTTGATCGAAGAGTTTGTCCGCTGTCTCAATTGTCACGGCAATCCACATGATTTATCATTGACTGCTGAATGAAAAGATGCTTCTCAAGCATCTTTATTTTACAAAAGTTTTACGTTTGAAAGAGTGTAGCCATGCAAAAAACAGGTAAAATTATTCCTCTGATTCTTATTGGCAGCCTGGCAGTTGGAGTCATTATATTCAGCCGCTTAAGTTATAAAATTTGCTGGAACTGCAGCGCTGACGACTATTTTATCCGGGGAAGTGAATATGTCTGTGAGGAGAGGAAGAGCCATCGTCAGACCGGGCTCTCTTTTTTGCGCAGTAGTGCTGAAATGGGTCATATCCCGGCCGAGTCGGCTTTGGCTGAGTTGTATTGCAATAGCCTGCCTGCTGAATACCTTGCAACCGCCCCAGAGCAGAAAATATGTCTGCAGCGGGATGTAGCTGCTAATCAGCAAACAGGACTATCCTATTTCAAATCGATTCTCAAGGCAGTGAAAAACGGAAAAGAGACCGACACAAAAACCCTTAACAACCTGTCTCTGCTTTATGCTGATGGTTTTATCCGTACAGATGCCCGGGGTGACAATCCGGAATGGCTTTACGAACAAGCAGCCGCCAGCGGGAGCTTTCAGGCAATGAGCACCCTTGCAAAGCTGTATCATACAAATGAAAGGTACCAGGAGGCTCTGCAATGGTTTATCCAGGCCTCAGAGAGTCCGACGGACTTTCAGTCGCCACTTATGGTTGGTGATTACTATATGTATGGTAAAGGATCGCAAATCGACTATCAAAAAGCCCGCAACTGGTACAGCAAGACCTTTACCCGCGCCAAAAAAGCAAGAACGGGAGAAGAAGGCACAGTTCGTCGTCAGATCAAAAAATTATCCATCGCCAGACTGGAGATGGTGGAACGGAAGCTGGCAGAAGCACAGGATAACAGGCAACAGGTTGCCATTCGCTATTCCCTTAAAGGCGGTGTGAAACATTTTATCATTTTTGCTGCAGATCACCCCGGAGAGTCTATTGGTGAGGTTATTAACAACAACGGGGCCATTTATGCTGCCATGAATGAGAACCTGGGTTTTGCAGACTTGGCGCCGGAATCCCGACAAGACAACTTTTCATCTATGAATGAAGGCATGCGATGGGTACTAGAGGTCTTTGCACAGAAAACACATACAAATTCAGCAGCAATATCATTTGATTTTATATTGACGGATTCCTAGTCTCCAGCCCCACACAAGCTGATACTGATTGAAATAATTTTTTCTCTTCCCTAAAAACAGAGACCGCAATCGGGGCAGGCTGAAGAACTTGTCGAAAAACTACAGCCACAGGCCGGACACGTAGAACTGGCCACACCAGTATCGAAGACGGCATCGGCAATGCTGAGGTCATGGGAATCCAGAGCCGTTTTCACTTTAAAATCATCAGCCAGAACACGCATTGCGTCTTCTCCATCTGTGACTCTGATCTGCAGGTACAAATCTCCGCCCCCGCAACATCCTTTCCCACAACTATCGCTGTCACCAGCCAGTATAGATGGGATATTTGCTGCGGCAAGCAGGTTACGCAACTGCTTCATGTCATGGAGGGAGCCTTTTCTGATATTGGCCATCTCATCATCACTTGTGATCTCCATGGATCTGGAATATTTTTTCGTCTTTGCGGCCTCTTCCATGGCCAGTCGTTCCTGACCGCTCATAAGTTCAACGTTGCAGCTGACACAATTTTCTATTTCTGCTCTGTACTCTTCATCACACTTGGGACAATATTTTAAATCAGGGTCTGTATAGCGCATTGTTCTTCCTTAGTTGTTTCTTTTTACCCACAAAGTGGCTGAGCATTTCTACTTGAGAATCAGCACCAGAAATATTTTATTGTTTTCGTATCATATTAAACAAAACAATCAAATATTCCGGCCAAAACCCAATAAGCTTCTTTACAATATAAACCGACTCAAATCACGATCTTCAACAACATCCTGCAATTGCTCCTTCACATATTCAGCAGTCACCACAAAACGTTTATCATCACGTTCATCGGCAGTAAAGGAGAGCTCATCAAGCACCCGTTCCATTACAGTGTGCAAACGTCTGGCTCCAATTTCTTCAGTTTTTTCATTTACTTCTACTGCAATTGCAGCCAACTCATCAATACCGTCAGCTTCAAAGACAAGCTCGATACCCTCAGTCGCCATCATGGCCACATACTGCTTCACCAGTGCACTCTCCGGCTCTGTCAGAATACGGACAAATTCTTCCTTACCTAGTGAATGCAATTCAACACGAATGGGGAAACGCCCCTGTAACTCGGGAATTAAATCCGACGGTTTGGACATATGAAAGGCACCACTGGCAATGAACAAAATATGGTCAGTCTTCACCATTCCATATTTTGTGGTCACGGTAGAACCTTCAACGATGGGCAGCAGGTCCCGCTGTACGCCCTCCCGGGAGACTTCAGGGCCATGGCCACCAGACCTCTGGGCTGCGACTTTGTCAATTTCATCAAGAAAAATGATCCCGGATTCTTCAGTACGCTTCAAAGCTTCTTTGGTCACCTTGTCCATATCGATAAGGCGTTCCATCTCTTCTCTGGTAAGCCCGTTTAAAGCCTCCGGAATTTTTATTTTTCTTTTCTTCTTCTTTTTGGGGAATATTTTGCTGAAGGCATCCTGCAGATTAGACTGCATATCCTCCATGCCGGAAGTGGTCATAATCTCCACCATGGGCATGGAATTTGATTCGGTGAGATCCAGTTCAATCTCCCGATCATCCAATTTACCACTGCGCAGCATATCACGGAATTTCTCCCTTGTGGAATCAGCCTCTGTTGACTGTTCAGCGGGCAGATGAATACTCTCTGTGATCGAATCCATATCATACTTCGCATCCTGTACAGGAGAAGCAGAGACAGGAGGCAGAAGAACATCAAGAATCCGTTCCTCTGCATTGGCGGCGGCCACCCCTTCAAGGCGAGTGCGTTCCTCTTCCTTCACCATACTGATGGCAATTTCGACAAGATCACGAATCATTGATTCCACATCCCGTCCGACATAACCAACTTCTGTGAATTTTGATGCTTCAACCTTAAAAAATGGCGATTGGGCCAGGGTGGCAAGACGTCTTGCAATTTCCGTTTTACCAACACCCGTGGGGCCTATCATTATAATATTTTTAGGCGCAATTTCCTCTCGCAGAGGAGATGGAACCTGTCGTCTGCGCCAGCGATTACGCAGGGCTATGGCAACAGAGCGTTTGGCATCAGCCTGACCAACAATGTACTTGTCCAGCTCAGCGACTATATCTTTGGGAGTTAAGGATTGTGCGGGGATCATAGTTTCTCTATTACTGTAGAATGATTTGTAAAGACACAGATATCAGCGGCAATCTTCATGGAGGCCTTACAGATTTCCTCGGCGTCCAGCTCACTGTTTTCAACAAGTGCCAGGGCAGCAGCCTGGGCATAAGGCCCACCGGAACCTATGGCCAGCACGTTGTTATCTGGCTCTATCACATCTCCGGTCCCTGTCAGGAGCAGAGAATATTCATCATCCACTGCCACCAGCATGGCTTCAAGCTTGCGCAACATCTTATCTGTCCGCCACTCCTTGGCAAGTTCCACAGAGGCACGCATCAGGTTTCCCTTGTACTGCTCAAGCTTCTGCTCAAGTTTGTCAAAAAGAGTAAATGCATCGGCGGTGGCTCCAGCGAACCCGGTTATCACTTTTCCGTGGTACAACCTTCTCACTTTCTTTGCATTATGCTTCATCACGGTGTTGCCAAGAGATACCTGACCGTCTCCTGCTACAACTACATGCCCTTTATGGCGAACTGCCAGTATTGTTGTTGAACGTATTTTCATTTTTATATTCTTTAGTTGACTAATTCGTAAAAGATTAATTTTGAGATGGCTAAGCAAAAAGCTTCATCTGCTTCGTTGATTTGATACTACTTTGCATTGGGATGGGCTTTATCGTACACTTCCGTTAAATGATCCAGGGTTAAATGGGTATAGCGCTGGGTGGTCGACAGACTCGAATGCCCAAGCAATTCCTGTACAGAACGTAAATCAGCACCCATCTCAAGCAGATGCGTTGCGTATGAATGCCTGAGTGCATGGGGAGTGACGATCTGTGGAATACCCGCCCGTTCCCCGTAGGCCTTCACAATTCGCTCCACACTCCGGGTGGTAAGACGACCACCACGCCCGTTTAAAAACAAGGCATCCTTTTCAACCTCATGCCCTCTGCGGGCACGATCTGCCATAAGCTGTTCGCGCTGCCCCAGCCATACACGTACAGCATGGGTAGCAGGACGACCGACCGGTACAAGTCGTTCCTTATTTCCTTTGCCCGTCACCCTAAGCATTTCAGATGCAAAATCAAGGTCCTTTAAGTCCCTGGAAACAAGTTCTGCAACACGCATTCCTGTGGAGTAGAGAAGCTCAAGCATGGCGACATCACGGAGCATAAAACGATCTTTTTTCTGCGGAGCCTCAATGAGGGAAAACACCTCGTCAACGGTAAGAAAAACCGGCATGGATTTGCCAGCCTTTGGCCCGGAGATTCCAAGCAAAGGGTCATTCTTCAGTATTTTTTTTGCAGTGAGATACTTAAAAAAACTCCTGAGAGCCGAAAGTTTACGGCCAACGGTTGCTGCACTATTGTGTCCATGCAACGAAACTACAAAGCGTCGTATATGGAGGGCCTGGATATCATTCAGATCTTCGTCACTGGAAAGGGTCTCCTTAAACTCCTTTAAATCACGTCCATAACCGTCAATGGTATGGAGGGAATAGCCTTTTTCTGTCTCCAGCCACTCTAAAAAAGAAGTGATTGCTTTTCCTGTTTTACGCATGATCTCCGTATCTGGTTCCCTATTTTCTTCTCGACTTCTCAGTGATCTGTGAATATATACTGCCTGGCAGGTTAATTGAAAAGAGAAACACTATTCCTTGAGCAACTATGGCCAAAAGAACTTTCGAAAACGGACTCAGTAAGCTGGAACAGATCACCGAAGAACTGGAAACCGGAGATCTCAGCCTGGAAAAAAGTCTTAAGAAATTTGACGAAGGGATCAGCCTTGTTCAATTTTGTAATAAAACACTCACTGACGCCAGGGCGAAGGTCGAGTTACTCCTTGATCAACAAGGCGAAATGAAAAAAATTCCTTTTGAAGAGCTGGATGATGGAGATCAAGGATTACCTGAATAAACAGCGACTCCTGGTTGAAGATGCCTTTGACAGCTATATCCCCGCTGCTTCAGGAGATTTTCGTGACCATATCACCGCCATGCGATACTCCCTTGAAGCTGGAGGGAAACGGGTTCGCCCCATTCTCTGCCTGGCAGCAGCTACTGCCATTGATGGTGATGTAAAAACAGGGGACATACTGCCCACTGCCTGTGCCCTTGAGTGCATCCACACCTACTCCCTTATCCATGATGACTTACCTGCCATGGACAACGATGATCTTAGACGGGGTAAGGCAACCAATCATGTACTTTACGGAGAAGCTGCCGCAATTCTTGCCGGAGACGGGCTGCTCACCTGGGCTTTTGATCTGCTTGCCAATCAGGAACATGGAAACCTCTCTGCAGAAAAACGACTTCGTATCACTCACCTGATTGCACGGGCAGCCGGCTCTTACGGTATGGTCGGCGGTCAGGCACTGGACATAAAGAGCGAAAACACCAGGTTTCCTTTTTCAACTCTGCAAACCATCCATCGCAGTAAAACAGGTGCCTTGATTACCGCATCGGTTCTGGCCGGCGCCGTGGCTGCTGGTGCGAATACTACACAAACCAAAGCTCTTCAGCACTATGGTGATCAAATCGGTCTGGCTTTTCAGATTGTGGATGATTTACTCAACGCCACTTCCACCACTGAGCAGCTTGGAAAAGCTGCAGGCAGCGACGCAGAGCTTGGCAAAGCCACCTACCCCGCTTACTTTGGGATTGAAGAGACAAAAACAAAAGCCAAAGCAGCAGTTGAAGAGGCAAAAAACAGTCTGTCTGAATTTGATGACAAGGCCCGGCCACTACGCCTGCTGGCAGATTACATTTTTACGCGAACGCATTAATAACAGAGATCACCTGGGATACTATTATTTTGACTACCAACAGCATAGAAGATTCAAGCGTCAGGCTGCAGGACATCCACTCCCCCAAGGATCTACGTAACCTGAGTATTCCCCAGCTCGACACCATTGCCGAAGATTTACGAACAACCATCATAGAAACAACTTCCAAAACAGGTGGCCACCTTGCTCCCAGCCTGGGAGTAGTCGAACTGACCCTTGCCCTCCATTACGTATTCAACACCCCGGATGATAAATTGGTGTGGGACGTTGGCCATCAGACCTATGCCCATAAGTTATTAACCGGCAGACAGGAACAATTCCACACCCTTCGACAATATAAAGGCTTAAGTGGTTTCCCGAAATTCAAGGAAAGTGAGTACGACGCCTTTCAGACAGGTCACTCGTCAACTTCCATCTCGGCTGCCCTTGGCATGACTGCGGGAAAAGAAATTTGTGCGGATACAAACAAAGTTGTGGCCATCATTGGTGACGGCTCCATGACTGCAGGAATGGCCTTTGAAGCCCTGAATCAGGCAGGTCATCTGGACAAAGATCTGATTGTCATCCTCAATGATAATGAGATGTCCATTGCTGAGAACGTCGGGGCAATGTCCAGCTTCCTTTCCCGGCAGCTGACCAGCAAAACCATACGCCGTTTACGCAAACATATATCCACACGACTGAAGGAATTACATGGTGTGGGAGATCGCTTTTTAAATGTACTGAAGAAGAGCGAGGAAAACATTAAAAGTTTCTTCACTCCGGCAATGCTGTTTGAGGCTCTTAAATTTTATTATATTGGCCCCATTTCCGGCCATGATCTTGAGGATCTGATCCCCACCCTTGAAAACATCCGGGACCATGTCGATGGCCCGGTACTTGTGCATGTCCTCACCAAAAAAGGAAAGGGCTACGAACCTGCTGAAAAGAACCCCGGTAACTACCACGGTCTTGGACCTTTTGATATTGCAACCGGCACGCCCGTTCCGTCTTCAGGTTCCATCAGTTATACCGAAGTCTTTGGTAATACCATGTGCAAACTTGCACGTACAAACGATAAGATTGTAGCTATCTCTGCTGCCATGCCAGCTGGCACCGGTCTTTCAAAATTTACCGAAGACTTCCCTGACCGTTTCTTTGATGTGGGAATTGCCGAACAGCATGCCGTCACCTTTGCTGCAGGCCTTGCCACGGAAGGTGTCCGGCCGGTTGTAGCTATCTATTCTTCTTTTTTTCAACGGGCAATGGATCAGATCATCCACGATGTCTGTATCCCCAATTTACCAGTCACCCTTGCCATTGACAGGGGTGGCGTGGTTGGAGATGACGGGGAAACGCATCACGGGGTTTTCGATATTTCCTTCCTGCGTTTTATCCCAAATCTCACCTACATGGCACCAAAGGATGAGAACGAGCTGCAACACATGTTGTATACTGCCACCTCCCTTCCCGGAGCCACCGCCATCAGATATCCACGGGGTTCGGGCGAAGATGTGCCCCTTGATACCCAGCTGACTCTTCTTGAACCGGGAGTTGGTGAATTGCTGAGAGAAGGAAGTGATGTCCTGCTTCTCCCCATAGGAAACAGAGTTTACCCAGCCCTGCGGGCAGCAGAAGGCCTGCAAAAGCTTGGCATCAATGCAGCTGTCATCAACCCGCGGTTTATTAAACCACTGGATAAAAATCTCATCTGTGAGTGGGCAGAGAAAACAGGAAGGGTTGTAACCATAGAGGACAATGCTGAGCATGGCGGTTTTGGCAGCCTGGTACTTGAACTCTTATCTGCAAACAAATTATTTGCTGTCAAAACACAACTGCTTGGCCACCCCGATCATTTTATTGAGCATGGGCCACAAAAAACATTGTGGAAAAACTCCAAACTTGACTCGCCGTCGATTATCAGCGCAGCCATGGAGCTGATGAAAGAATAAGGCAAATAGATTTTGATGCTCAAACTTGACAATGCCTGAGAACGAAATAATACGCCGTTCTCACCCCCCCTTTAACCGTAACCTGTTTGATTTCCACATATTACACAACCTCCGGGATGATACTCCCACACCACAAGCGACCCATCATTGCTATTGCAGCATCAATCTCCTGAAGCTGCTAAA
>JAOZKN010000131.1 GCA_029935315.1 Desulfocapsa sp.
GATTGTGCTCGAGCACCTGCTCGAGTAGTGGCACAGCTTTGCCACAATGAGGTCACTCGAAGTCCGTAAAAACAGCAATGGTCACTGCTGCGTCGGCTTTGCCTAAAAATGGCGAACCGGCTGTGTTAATCTTCACAACATAATCCACAGAGAGATCTGTGAAACTGTTGTCATTTTCGTTGAGAAGATAAAGTTTTTCTCCACGTGGGGCGATATCAATGGCAGAGACACCTTTTTTAACCGCGACTTTACCTAAAAGTTCACCACCAGCAGTATAAACAAGAACTTGTTGCTGGTCGGTGAGAATAAAAACTTTCTTACCGTCTAATGAATGGACAAGATCCAGCGGCTTGGCTGGAATATTCCATGTTTTTTCAACCTGCCACTGAATCTTTGATGATTCAGAGGCATCAGCAACTGCAAATGCTGAAGTGGTTGAAAAGGAAAGGCCCAGTATAAAACAGGCTGCAATGTACTGTTTAACCATATTGTTTTCCTTTAATGAATTGTTTGTAAAGAATGCTTTAGTTTTCTGGTTGAATATGCAAGATCAACCAAAATTGAAAGAGAAATATAGTCTCTGCTAATAGGTTTGGCAAGGAACAGATTAAATTTTACATCTCAAAAGGTGAAAATTATGATGAAAATTGCGGGTTTTTTGTATAACCGTGTTCATCGGTCTTGACTGTAGAGGAGATGTGAATTATTTACTATACGGTTCCAACCAATCTTTTGTAAAATGCGAGGGTGGCGAAATTGGTAGACGCACTGGTCTTAGGAACCAGCGCCGGAAGGCATGGGGGTTCGAGTCCCCCCTCTCGCACCAATATAAATTACAGATGTGAAATTAAGTGTTCTGGCTGAATGTGGTTCCGGTCAGGCTAATTAAAAAATAGATAAGGACGGACAGAATGGACGTAGTTGTTGAAGATGTCAGCGCGCTTACAAAGAAAATTACCATCACTTTACCTGCAGACGAGGTACAGAAAAAACTGGATAAAGCCTATGGCAAACTTCAGCGTGATACTAAAATAAAAGGTTTTCGCCGGGGCAAGGTTCCTCGCAAGGTGGTTATTCGTCACTATAAAGGACAGGTAGAAGCTGAAGTTGGTGAGAAACTTGTTCAGGAAAGTTATTTTGATGCAATTGAGAAAGAAAAAGTTGATCCGGTTGTTCATCCTGATATTTCAGAGCCTGTTTTCACAAAAGAAGGGACTTTTACGTATGTTGCTTCCATAGATATTCGTCCTGAGTTTGAGCTCGGAGATTATAAGGGCATAGAAGTTGTAAAAGATTCTGCTCCTGTCAGTGATGCCGCCGTTGATATCGAAATTGAAGAACTGCGCCGGGATATGGCCCCCCTTAAATCAGTGGAAGAACGTGCTGTGGAAAAGGGTGATATTATTGTTGTTGATTTTGAAGGTTTTCACGGCGGTAAGGCCATGAAAGAGGTCAAGAACGACAACTTTTCCGTAGATGTAGGTTCTGGTAAATTGAGCCCCGAGTTCGAAGAAAAACTTGTGGGTATGAACAAGGATGAAGATGCAAGCCACGAGGTAGATTTTCCCTCTCATTACAACAATCCTGTCCTTGCTGGCAAGAAGGTCGAATTTCGGGTGAAGGTGAAAGACATTAAAGAGCGTGTCCTCCCTGAACTCAATGATGAATTCGCCAAAGATGTTGATGAAAAGCACACTACCTTTAGTGATCTTCAGAATGATGTTCGTGAACGTTTACAGAAGCAGAAGGATGAGCAGGCAGAAGGGCAGGTCACCGATGGTTTGATGCAGAGCCTTCTTGGTAACCATGAGTTTGACGTCCCTGAAAGACTTGTTCGTTTTGAAGTTGAAGAGATGGTGAAAAATACAGAAAAATCTCTTGAGCAGCAGGGCATGGATCTGGAGGCTGCAGGAATTAATCGTGACGAGCTTGCTGAGCAGTCTAAAGAAACCGCAGAAAAACGTGTCCGTGGTGACTTTATTTTAAAGAAAATTGCCGAAACAGAAGAGATCAAAGTCAATGATGAAGACATGGAACGTGCCTTCAAACGCATTGGCGATCAATACAATATGACAGTTGCCAAAGTGAAAGAATATTTCGGTAACCGGGATGATCTCCTTCCATTTATGAATGAAATATTAAACGAGAAAATCCTCACCTTCCTTCGCGAAAATGCAAAATTCGTTGAGGCTGTAGCTGAACCTGCAAAGGAAGAAGAAAAAGAGGAAACTTCAGAAGAGAGCACAGATTGATAGTTTGCTGTTCCCGGTTTTTATATTATTAGATGTTTATTTTACGACTGCAATGCCTTCAGGGTGCTGCAGTCGTATTAATTTCAGGAGAATCAAATGAACCTTGTACCGATGGTCGTAGAGCAGAGCCCCAGAGGTGAACGCTCTTTTGACATATATTCCAGACTGCTGAGAGAAAGGATCATTTTTCTTGGAACCTCTGTTGGCGATGACGTAACAAGTTCCATTGTTGCACAGTTACTATTTCTGGAGGCTGAAGATCCTGATAAGGATATTACCTTTTACATCAATTCTCCCGGTGGCTCAGTCACTGCCGGCCTTGCCATTTACGATACGATGCAATATGTAAAATGCGATATTGCAACGCTTTGTATGGGACAGGCTGCTTCAATGGGTGCCTTGCTCCTTGCTGCAGGAACAAACGGAAAACGTTATGCATTGCCGAACTCCCGGATTATGATCCATCAACCCATGGGCGGCTATCAGGGGCAGGCAAGTGAAATCGATATTCATGCCAAAGAGATTTTGAGAATGCGTGATGATCTTAATAAAATTCTGGCAAAACATACCGGACATACCGTAAAAAAACTTCAGAAAGATACTGATCGGGATAATTTTATGAGTCCTGTTGAAGCCAAAAAATATGGTATAATTGATAAAGTGTTGAGTCATAGACAGGACACCGCTGAGGAAGGATAATATGGACGATAAAGAAAATAATGAACTGGATTGCCACTGTTCTTTTTGTGGTAAAGAGCAGGGCGAGGTAGCGAAATTAATAGCCGGTCCCCAGGTGTACATCTGTGATGAATGTATCGATCTGTGTAATGAAATCGTCAAGGATGAAGATGCGGCACAGGTATCGGATGAAGAACAGGTTGTTGCAGCATCCCTGAAACCAATGGATATCAATGATCATTTAAATGATTATGTTATCGGTCAGGATTTTGCAAAAAAAGTTCTCTCGGTGGCCGTCCACAATCATTACAAACGTATTGATGCCCCTCAGGAAGAAGGTGCTGTTGAGCTGCAAAAATCAAATATTATTCTTATAGGCCCAACCGGCAGTGGAAAGACTCTTGTCGCCCAGACGCTGGCCAGGATCCTTAATGTGCCTTTTTGTATTGCAGATGCCACGACTCTCACAGAAGCAGGGTATGTTGGTGATGATGTAGAAAATATTCTGGTCAATCTTCTGCAGGCTGCTGACTATGATATTGAACAGGCTGAACGTGGTATTATCTACATTGATGAGATTGATAAAATTGCCCGAAAATCTGACAGTGCCTCGCTTACCCGTGACGTGTCAGGGGAAGGTGTACAACAGGCCCTGCTGAAGATAATTGAAGGGACCGTTGCTTCTATTCCACCCAAAGGCGGACGGAAACATCCCCAACAGGAACTCGTGAAACTGGACACCACCAATATTCTGTTTATTTGCGGTGGTGCTTTTGTTGGACTGGATAGTGTTGTGAAGAGACGTGGCGGTACAAAATCAATGGGTTTTGAAGCAAAAGTTATCAGCGAAAAAACCATTAAGCTCGGTCAGCTACTTGCCAATGTGCAGCCCGAGGATTTGTTGAAATTTGGTCTTATTCCTGAACTGGTTGGTCGTTTGCCGGTTATCGCAACAATGAAGGAGCTTGAGGAAGAGGATCTGATTCGTATTTTGACAGAACCTAAGAATGCCTTAACAAAACAGTATCAACGGCTCTTTGAGCTTGAGGATATTCGTTTACGTTTCACCGAGGGATCGTTGTCTGCCATTGCTCAAAAGGCATTAAAACGAAAATCCGGTGCCAGGGGGCTTAGGTCTGTGATGGAAGCCGCCATGCTTGATGTGATGTATGATTTGCCATCCAAAGATAATGTGCAGGAGTGTGTTATCAGTGAGCAGGTAATAAACGATGGTGATTACCCGGTTGTTCTCTATACCAATCCAGAAGAGAAAAAGCTGGAAAGTGCAGGTTGAACGAAACTGCAGGAAGTCAATTAGCTGTATTGCAAGGAGCATCTATACGTGGGTAAAAATAGTATGAAAACAAGCTTGTATCCGGTCATGTCTCTTCGGGATATCGTCATCTTCCCTCATATGGTTGCGCCATTGGTAGTTGGGAGAAGCAAGTCCATCCGCGCCCTTGAAGATTCCATGGAGAAACGAACCGAGATTCTTCTTGTGGCTCAGAAAGATTCAAAGGTTGACGATCCATCGGAAGATGAAATTTTCAGAGTAGGGACCCTCGCTGTTGTGATGCAGCTGCTTCGTTTGCCTGACGGAACCATAAAGGCGTTGGTCGAAGGAAAGAGAAAAGCTGAAATTGTATCCTTTCTTCCCCACGATGAATTTTTACAGGCGGAAATTTCTTTTCGTGAAGACACTGATGCAGCCAGTAAGGAAACTGAGGTTTTTGTAAGGAAACTTCGAGCACAATTTGAAGCATTTGCAGAAATTCATCGTAAGATCCCTCGCGAAGTCATTAAGTCAGTACAACAAATTGTGGATAGTGGGAAGCTGGCTGATGTTATCAGCGCTCATCTTCCCTTACAATCCCAAGAGAAACAGAGCATTTTAGAAATAGATTCAATCCCCGGCAGAATTGAGAAAATTCTATTGGTTATTCAACGGGAAATGGAACTTGCCGAGCTGGAAAAAGAGATTAATGCCAGAACCAAGAAACGAATGGGGAAAACCCAGCGCAACTATTTCCTGGGCGAGAAGGTTAAAGTCATTCAAAATGAAATCGGCCAGAGTGAAAACGGTGTTGATGAAATAGGTGAGCTTGAACAATCCCTTGAGAAGAAAAAACTTCCCAAAACTGTTCGTGAGAAGACGGTAAAAGAGTTAAAGAAACTTCGTAGTATGCCCCCAATGTCAGCTGAAACAACGGTTGTCAGAAATTATGTCGATTGTATTCTTGAACTTCCCTGGTCAAAAAAATCAAGGGCCCGACTTGATATTGTCAAAGCCGAAGAAATCCTTGATGAAGATCATTTTGGTCTGGAAAAACCAAAGGAAAGAATTCTTGAGTACCTTGCCGTGCAGGCACAGGTTAAAAAGCTGCAAGGGCCGATTATCTGTCTTGTAGGGCCTCCGGGAGTGGGTAAAACTTCTATCTCTAAATCCATCGCCAGAGCCATGGGGCGTAAATTTACCCGTATTTCCCTTGGTGGGGTACGGGATGAAGCAGAAATTCGAGGCCATAGGAGAACCTATGTAGGTGCAATGCCGGGTAAGATTATCCAGGCTATGCAGAAAGTTGGGGTTGCCAATCCTGTTTTCTGTCTCGATGAGATTGATAAAATGAGTACGGATTTCAGAGGCGATCCTTCCTCAGCGATGCTTGAAGTACTTGATCCTGAGCAGAACTACGCATTTAATGATCATTACCTTGATCTTGATTATGATCTGTCTGATATCTTCTTTATCACCACCGCGAATAATCTTGAAGGCATTCCTCTGCCCCTGCAGGACAGGATGGAGATTATCCGTTTGAATGGGTACACTGAAGAAGAAAAAGAAAAAATAGCAGAAGGGTTTCTTGTTCCCAAGCAGCTCGAAGTAAATGGTTTCAAACCTGACGATATATCATTAACCAGTGGTGCAATTCTCGAAATTATCAGGCGCTATACTAAAGAAGCAGGTGTTAGAAATTTTGAACGTACCCTGGCCTCAGTGTTTAGAAAAATAGCCCGTGATCGCTTAAAAACGAAATCAAAAAACAAGAAAGCAAAGAAATATAAGGTTACAGCATCGTCTGTACTTAAATATCTTGGTACTCCTCTGTTCCGATATGGACTTGCTGAAGAAAAAGACGAGGTAGGTCTGGTGACAGGGCTTGCCTGGACATCAGTTGGTGGAGAGTTACTGCAGATTGAAACAACTCTTATGCCCGGCACAGGAAAGATGATAATCACAGGTAAGCTTGGAGATGTTATGCAGGAATCTGCCCAGGCTGCCCTCAGTTACGTGCGTTCCCGTGCCATGCGTCTTGGCCTGAGTCCTGATTTTTATCAAAAGATTGACATGCATATCCATGTTCCTGAGGGTGCTATCCCCAAGGATGGACCCTCTGCTGGAATAACTATGGCGACAGCCCTTGTTTCTGCTATTTTAAAGCTTCCGGTGCGGCACGAACTTGCCATGACCGGAGAGATTACATTGCGAGGAAGGGTGCTTCCAATTGGTGGCTTGACCGAGAAGTTACTTGCTGCCAAAAGAGGACATATTAAGACTGTCCTGATTCCAAAAGAAAATGAAAGAAATCTGGCAGACGTTCCAGTCAATATCAGAAAGAGTTTATCTGTCCATTGTGTTGAGAACGTTGACGAAGTACTTGAAAAAGCGCTTGTATTAAAAGAGGGTGAAGCGCTGTTTAAAAATGTACCATTGGACTCGGTTCTTGGGGACTACACAGTGTCAGCACATAATGCTCCCCATTGATCTTTTTTGCTTGACGGCTCAGGGTCCAACTGGTAAAAAGATGTCCACAATGACTTGAGCGGGCGGTTAGCTCAGCTGGGAGAGCATCGGCCTTACAAGCCGAGGGTCACAGGTTCGATCCCTGTACCGCCCACCACTCAATTATTGTAAATTTATCTAACCTGGAGCGGTAGTTCAGCTGGTTAGAATACCGGCCTGTCACGCCGGGGGTCGCGGGTTCGAGTCCCGTCCGCTCCGCCAGATATATTAA
>JAOZKN010000217.1 GCA_029935315.1 Desulfocapsa sp.
TCAGATCTGCGCGAAATGGGGTTAATTCTACAATATTATTATCGGCCATTTTTTTATCACTCACATTCCGGGGACACCATACTTAACTGCCTGTTTTTGGGCCTGTATTTTGTTTTTTAATTACTCGTAAAGTTAACGTTTCTATCTTATCCAAAAACTCTTCAGTCCCCAAAAAGCGACCACTTCTCTCATGGCGACGGAGTTTTTCATATTCTTCCTCTGGCGAGTCGCTAAATACCAGTTCATGCCCTTTTGAGAATTAAGCATGGTGTCCCCTGATCTTCAATGGTGCGGAGGTCGGAATCGAACCGGCACAGGTTGCCCCCCGCTGGATTTTGAGTCCAGTGCGTCTACAACTGCAACAACATGAATTTACGGAGATTTAAAAAGCAAGAAAATGAATTTGTTGCAGTTATGTTGTACTTATTTTTCATATCCACAAAAACACTACTCCCTATGCACGTTGCAATTCATACGCACAAGAAAACAGCATTTCTTATGCGTATGAATTACAACGTGCACAGAAAAGTTTATTTTTTGTGCGCGTTGTTGGGTTTTGGGTAGATATGCAACTCATGCTACGTTCTCATCCTGTTGCCCCACACTCAATAAAAGATTATACAGCTCCTCATTAAGATAGTAATTATCCTTGCCGATTTTGTGCTTCTTTAATAAGCCAATGGCCACCAACGCCTCTAAATATTTGGTGGCTGTATTACGATGCACATGCAACTCCCTCACCACAAATTCAATTTTGGTATAAGGGTGACGAAAGATGTTGTTAATCAGGTCCTGGCTATATATTTTTGGCAACTCAACACGTATCTGGTGCTTATATCGTTGCATCAGCTCTTTGATCCCCTGCACCAGGGCAACAGTCTGTAACGAGGTTTGTGCCACACCCTCCAAGATAAAGAGTAACCACTCTTCCCAACTACCTTTAACTCGAACTTCTTGCAAAAGGCGGTAGTATGCTGTTTTGTTTCTATTAATATATCTCGACAGGTAGAGCACTGGACTGTTTAGTAACCCCTCTTTAACCAAGTAGAGAATATTAATAACCCTACCGGTACGGCCATTGCCATCATAGAAAGGGTGGATGGACTCAAACTGATGGTGGATCACCGCCATCTTGGTGAGAGGATCCCAGTCAACCAGTTCCTCATTGATAAAACGCTCCAGCTCACCCATGGCCTCATTGATATATTCTGGAGATGGAGGCATATAGATAATCTCCCCGGTCTGATCATGTTTCAATGATGTACCAGGCACCTTCCGAAACCCAGCCGTATTTCCTTCAATGGCAGCCTGAATCTTGATAATATCATTATTAGTGAGCAACCCGCTACTCTGCACCTGCTTATAGCCATCATAGAGGGCAGCAGCGTAGTTATGAACCTCCTTGGCAGCTAGGGTAACAAATTGCTGGCTATGGCGATCACTCTGGTAAAGGTCATCGTGGGTGGTAATGATATTCTCAATAGCAGAGCTATCCTTGGCCTCCTGCAAGGCGAGGGTGCTGACCAGAATAGTCTGATTGGGAATAATAGCCACCACCCCTTTTAGCTCAGCCAAGGCTTGGTGGGCCTTGACCAGTTTCTTCATCACAGCCTTGGACTCAATATCACCATGAGGCAAAATCGGCACAATCTCACTCATAATTCTACTCCACCGTATTTTATGGCTGGGGACTTATTTTCTTTAATCAACCTCATTTGCACAAGTCATTTCTGAATTTTCCCAGACAGTTTACAAATATGGGTTATCCATCTCAGCAGATGGAAGCAGTCTTTCTTAAGGGTTACACTATTTTTCCAAAACATACCAAAAGAAGAAAAAAGAACCAAACTCTTTCACACAGCTACCCACAAAACAAAAAAAGCCCAAAACCCTTTGGTCACAAAGGTTTCAGGCTCAAATCCAATGGTGCCGGAGGTCGGAATCGAACCGACACGAAGTTGCCCCCGCTGGATTTTGAGTCCAGTGCGTCTACCAGTTTCACCACTCCGGCAGTGAAAA
>JAOZKN010000218.1 GCA_029935315.1 Desulfocapsa sp.
GGTATGACCGGGATCGTGATTTTGAGTCCCCCCAACATGCCACCGAAAGTGATGAGGAATGTGCTGTTCCTGGCTATGTGGAGTATGGCATCAGCCACGGAGCCAGTCTCAAGATAGACATGGAAAAAGGACGATTTGTTTTCTTTTTCACTCCCATCGAGTGGTAAGGGAGTCTGGATTTTCCTGGACGCCTGCCTATTGAAAACTGTACGGATTTTTGACTGTTCCTTGAAGGCTTAACGTAAAGAAGTACTCCATTATTGAACCAGTGAGGCGTAGCCATGACGCCTATAAAGAATATCATAGCCAGACAGATTATCGATTCTCGTGGAAATCCAACAGTGGAGGCCGACTGTTTTCTGACAGACGGTTCCATGGGGCGTGCTGCTGTTCCATCCGGTGCCTCTACGGGGGCTCGTGAAGCCATTGAACTCCGTGATAATGACCCTGCCCGTTTTATGGGTAAGGGGGTGTTACAGGCTGTGGCCCACGTCAACGGGGAACTCAAAGAGGCACTTCTTGGCAAGGATGCTGCAGATCAGGCGGCCATTGATCAACTGATGATTGATCTTGATGGTACTCCAAACAAGGGCCGTTTTGGCGCGAATGCTATCCTCAGCATATCCATGGCTGTTGCCCATGCTGTTGCTGCCAGCCGTAAACAACCTCTTTTTGCATATCTTGCGACGGCCAGCCCACTGTTACCGATCCCCATGATGAATATCATTAATGGCGGTGCCCATGCCGATAACAGTGTCGACTTTCAGGAGTTTATGATCATGCCCGTTGGAGCGCCAAGCCTGAGCGAAGCTATCCGCTACGGGGCTGAAATATTCCATCATCTGAAGAAGGTACTTTCTGATCGCGGGTTGAATACAGCCGTGGGTGATGAAGGCGGTTTTGCACCAGACCTAGCCTCCAACGAGGAGGCAATCTTGGTTATTCTTGAAGCCATTGATAATGCGGGATACAAGGCAGGAACTGATGTGATGATTGCGCTTGATGTCGCCGCGTCAGAATTTTTTGAAGGAGGGCGCTACAATCTGGCCTCGGAAAACAGGAAACTTACTGCCATAGAGATGGTTGATCTCTTTGAGGACTGGTGCGCGAAGTACCCCATTATTTCCATTGAGGATGGTTGTGCTGAAGACGACTGGGACGGGTGGAAAATAATGAGCGAGAGGCTGGGTGATAAGGTGCAGCTGGTGGGGGATGACCTTTTTGTGACCAACACGGCAATTTTGCAGGAGGGAATAGAGAAGTCCATTGCCAACTCCATTCTTATTAAGCTTAACCAGATCGGTACCCTCACGGAAACCCTGGCAGCCATTAAAATGGCAAAAAATGCCGGCTATACCTCGGTGATTTCTCATCGCTCGGGCGAAACAGAGGACAGTACCATTGCTGATTTGGCCGTGGCCACAGCTGTGGGACAGATCAAAACCGGCTCAATGTCCCGCTCCGACCGGGTGGCCAAATATAACCAGTTGCTGCGAATTGAAGAGGCATTGGGTGACCAGGCGCAGCTGGCAACCTTAACACACTGAAAATAAGAGCGTTTGTTTTAGAGGAAAAAAACACCATGCAAAAAAATAATAACAGGAACTATCAGAAGCGATACTTCCTGCTAACGACAATACTGCTATTGAAGAGTTTTCACCCGAAAAAAGGGTACTTGTTTCAGTACCCTCTTGAGGGGTATAAATACACCGCCATCATTTAAGAGTTTAGCTCTTACCTGTTTCAGGAAGAGGCTATTTTAGCTTCTCGTTAATGATTGCCGGCAGGAACATGGTCCATGGGAATCTGTGCCCCTTAAAGGTTGCGGTGATCTCACGTGCCTGGTCCATGGTCACGATGCAAGGGACGATTGCAAAACAACCGCTGTTAATATCACCGGACCAGCCGACGAATTCGTTCGTCCCGTCTGCAGCCACTGCTGTGAGTGTAACAGTATCTAGACCCGAGAAATCCGCACTGCAGTCAGTTGTGCAGTCAATATCCGGTGGGGTAATGG
>JAOZKN010000132.1 GCA_029935315.1 Desulfocapsa sp.
TCGCTGGCACAGCCCTTGCCTCAGCAATCAACATCAACACTGCAGACAGGCAAACCCTGGAAACACTACCTAACATTGGACCGACCAAAGCTCAAGCGATCATGACATACAGACAAACACATAAGTTCGCGTCTATTGATGAGCTTACAAATGTTAAAGGCATTGGAGAGAAAACCCTGGTAAAACTAAAAGAACAAATCACCGTTACAGGAGAATAGTCCCAACCAACAAAACACCACAACAACTCATACGATATAAGTTGTTGTGAGTGTGTTGTATCGCTTGCCAAAAAACACGCAGATTGCGTTATTCCACAGTGCCAGTCACAATTCCATACGATAAAACATCAATCACCGGATTCAAGTCATTTTCCATTTTTTCTACTTTTACACTTGCTCCAGTTTCTTCACCTTTGATCTTTTTCCCGTATCGAACCACCAGGTCTGCAGCCTCCTGCAGAACAGAATCTATTTTCTCCACATTCAGCAGTACATCGCTTCTTCCACGCAATAACGCCATAGGACCGGGCCGTTCCGGCATATGCAGGAGAATATCACCTTCTTCTGCAAGGGCTTCTATTTTTTGATTTTCCTTTTCATGACGGCCAAGAATCAGCCACCCACCATTTTCCAGTTGAAATTGCCGTCCCACAAGGAGAAGTCGAATATCACTGATTGTTATTTCTTCAGCTTGTATAATAAAATGCCCTGCGTATATTTTCTGGATTCTCTCGCCCAAAACAGGGTCAGCCAGGGTACAACCACCAGCAGGTGTAGGGAAGTCTGTTACACCATACTCTTTGGCCATTTGTATCTGTCTCGAACGCCCTCTGCCGCTGAAATCCAGCAACTGTTCCCTGTCAATCCAGCCTTCCGTCTCAGCGAGTGTCGGTGTCATCAGTTTTGCGGATAAAGGACGGAGCAATAATCCTTCATTATCCGAATCCCGTTCAATTACCCGCAGCGTATCACGGCGCTGAGACATTGGTCGTTGTCCCAGGACCTCGCCACTGATAAGAAATGATGCGTCATATTGTTTCATCATCTCTTTTACACGTGTGCACATAAGGATTTTACAATCGATACAGGGATTGAAATTTTTCCCAAATCCATGGGCCGGATTATGCAGCAGATCGAGGTAATTATCACTCAGATCGTGAAGAATCACCCTGAGCCCATATTTTTCCATAACTTCCTTACTGAATCCTTCCTTGTCCTCAAGCAGTTCATAATCAAAAAAAGGTGTTACGAATTTTATGCAGATCACCTGCACCCCCAGAGACATTACAAGTTTTGCGGCAAGGATGGAATCAAGGCCTCCCGAATAGAGGGCCAATGCTGTTCGCTTTTTCATATGGATGCAGCTCCTTTTTGCAACAACTCTTCGGCCCAGGCCCTTGTCTGTCCGCTTACTGATTCACCTGCCAGCATTCGACTGATCTCTTCCACTCGTTGTCCCGCATCAAGCTGACTGATCCCGGATTGAGTTCTTCCCTCAGAGACCCCTTTTTCCACCAGAAAATGGGTGTTTCCGCGAGCAGCTATCTGGGGTAAATGGGTAATACAAAATACCTGGTGGTGACTTGCCAACTCCTGAATTTTTCTGGCCACAGCCTCAGCCGCTTCGCCGCCAATGCCCGCATCTACCTCATCAAAAATAACCGTTTCCACCATATCTTTCCTGGCAAGCAAACACTTAAAGGCCAGCATAAGACGAGACAGCTCGCCACCGGAGGCCACCTTTGCCAATGGGCGTGGAGGTTCGCCCGGGTTGGCTGAGAAGAAAAACTCCACCCTGTCCCAGCCACCGGGTCGCAGAGCGCCGGCATCACTATCATGCTCCAGAAAACGTACTTCAAGACCGGACTGATTAAAGGCAAGGGATTCAAGTTCCTGCTGCATTGAGGACTCGAACTGCAGCCCCGTTTCCTTTCGTTTTGCAGATAACAGCGCAGCCCTTTTGCAAAGTTCTTCTTCCATGACAACCAGCTCAGCTTCACATTCCGCCACAGCCTTGTCGAGATTTTTTATCTGCTGCAGCTCCTGTTCCGCGTTATGTACATAGTCCACTACATTCTCAAGAGAACTGCCATATTTCCGTTTTAAACTCTGCAGGTCGTTTAGACGTTCATTGACTGCGTCCAGCCGATGGGGATCATTGCTCAGGGAGTTTCTGTAGTGCTGTAATTTCACGACCAGATCTTCAGCCTGATAACTGAGACCTGCCAGTTCTGTCGCCAGCTCTTCTGCATTGGAATCAAATTCTGCAGCCTGACTCATATCCATTCGAATCTGGGTTAAGCCATCCTGCAAAGACCCAGCCAGCAATCTATGGGATTTCTGGCTGACACGAATCAATACGTCAGCTCCTTTTAACCGTTTCTTCTCGGCACTGAGTGTTTCATCCTCACCCGGAACAGGATCAACTTCCTGGATTTCCTGGATCTGAAATTGCAAAAAGTCACGGCGCTGTTCTTTTTCCTGCTCTTGTTGTTGCAGACCCTCAAGTACCTTTTGTTTTTCCTGCCACAGGATAAATGCCTGATCGAATGCATCCTTCAGGGGAAGGGTCTCCCCCAGAGTATCCAGAAACTCCAGATGATACGGAACCTGCAGCAACTGCTGGTGATCATGCTGAGAAGCCACATTCAGAAGGTTAACCGCAAGCTCAAGCCCCATCTTCACCGTAGCCGGGGAGCCATTAATATACATCCTGCTGCGGCCTTTACTAGTCACAACTCTTTTTACGACTAAGGTTTCTTCTGCTTCCAGTCCCTGTTTTTGAAAAATAGAGTGCAGCAGAGTGTTTTCAGGAGATATTTCAAAGAGTGCCTCAACCACACAACACTCTTCACCACTCCTGATCCAGTCAGCAGAGGCACGGCCTCCGGTCAGCAGGTGAATAGCACGCAGCATAATTGATTTTCCAGCACCCGTCTCGCCCGTCATAACAACCAGACCATTGCCGCCTTTTGTACAGAGATCAAGGTGCAGGCTTTCAATCAGTGCCAGATTATGTATTTTCAATTCACAGAGCATCAGTCAACTATTCCTGTATCAAACCCAGGATCTCCCCTTCTTCAGGAAAACGGTTTAACACCTTCTTTGAAAAAATATTCTTCCCATCCACTACCACCTCATACACCCCTCCGGAAGAGGCAAGTAACTCAACTTCAACACCAAGTTTCTCCAGCAAGTCAGCTCCCAGACCGGAAGCACGCGGTTTATAATTTCAAGCCGTGCAATATTCGATACTCACCTTCATTTCAGTACTCCCTTGGCTGTTAAATTCATAGAAACTATAACCGCCAACCCTAACATTCCTCCGCAAAGAAAAACAGTCTTTCCAGCACTGATAAAATGGAAAAATTCATTTTTCCCGCTGATTCATCTGCTAAAACGAGCTTTTTCCTCTGAGGATGGTAGTATTATTCTTTTTTGGACTCAAATCACCACTACGATAACGAACAGAATGCAGGCAGCACGATCACACACAGACCTGCTTCCCACCCTTGAGCACCTGAACAGGATGGAGGAGCAGAGACTCTCTTTTTCTGCCACCCGCAGCACACAGGCGGTACGGCGAAAAAAAGAAGACCTTCCCGGCTACCGTCAAGCCTTTGCTCTGGATGCTGACCGTATTATTCATTCCCGTGCCTACACACGGTATATCGACAAAACACAAGTGTTCTGCCTGGTTTCAAATGACCACATCACCCACCGGGTGCTCCATGTACAACTGGTTTCCAGAATTGCCAGAACCATCGGCCGCTTCCTGGGATTAAACGAAGACCTGATAGAAGCCATAGCGCTAGGACATGACATAGGCCATGCCCCCTTTGGACATGAAGGGGAAAACTACCTGGCAGCGCTTTGCATAAAACATGGTATTGCTCCATTCCAGCACAATATCCAGTCTGTACGATTTCTGAATCATCTGGAAAGAAAGGGCAGAGGCTGGAATCTCAGCCTGCAAACCCTTGATGGCATTCTCTGTCATGACGGAGAAGTTCACGCGAACCGTATTACTCCCAACCCGGACAAGGATTTCACTGTACACGACAGGGAACTTACACAAAAACAGAGTGACGCCACGGCAAAACTGGTTCCCATGACCCTTGAAGGTTGTGTGGTGCGTATGGCCGACACTGTTGCTTACATTGGACGCGACATTGAAGATGCTATTCTTTTAGGCCTGATCCAGAGGGAAGACACACCAAAATCATGCCGCGCTATACTGGGAAGCAGTAACGGAGATATTGTCTACACCCTGGTCACAGACCTTATTGCCAACAGTTTTATTCCGGGATCCATGGATGATGGAAAAGGCCATATTGGATTCTCTGAAGAGATCGGGGAACAGGTAAAGCAATTAAAGCAGTTTAACTACACAAATATTTACCTGCACCCAAAGACAAAGCAAAACCTCCCCCTTATCAAAAACTGTTACCAATGTCTGTTCAGCCACTACATGGACCATCTGCAAAAGGGGAAAACGACTGATTCCATAGACATTATGACGGACATGAACCCAGACTATCTGGCTACCCATTCATCTGCCGCCATGGTTTGTGACTATATCGCGGGAATGACTGACGATTTCTTCCTGAAACAGGCCACTGCCGTTGGATGTGAGGTTCCACAAAAACAATGAACGTCAGACTGCGTACATTTCTCCCGGGCGAAAACACCCGCATGATGATCATTGCCACCCTCATTGGACTTATGGCTGGCGCCTGTAACATTATTTTTCGCACCGTGGTTCACTGGGTACATGCCGTCTTTTTTGAAGGTGGAAAGCATATGCTTGGCATTGAGCTTGGCGGCTGGCACATGCTCCTGTTGCCCCTTATCCCCATCAGCGGCATGGTCTTACTTATCCCCCTTTCTCTAAAGTTTCCCGGAGAAGTCAATGGCTATGGATTCACAAAATTTTTACGTAAAGTAAATCTTGAAGGCGGATATATTAAAGCACGAACTATTGTGCTCAAAATCGTTTCCACTGCTCTCACCATCGGTACCGGAAACTCTGCAGGAGTCGAGGGTCCCATCGCCGCAATTGGTGGTGCGGCAGGTTCTCAGGTCGGCCAGTTTTTCCGTGTTTCCGGCAGTCGCATGAAGGTTTATATCGCGGCAGGTGCAGCAGGAGGAATTGCCG
This sequence comes from Desulfocapsa sp., assembly GCA_029935315.1. Lineage (GTDB taxonomy): Bacteria > Desulfobacterota > Desulfobulbia > Desulfobulbales > Desulfocapsaceae > Desulfocapsa. The sequence continues at coordinate 5,158 of JAOZKN010000132.1, forward strand.
GCATGTTCAACGCACCCATTGCCGGAATTTTCTTCGCCTCAGAAATTGTTTTACTCGGCACCTTTGAAATTTCATCATTTGCAGCTTTAGTCATAGCATCTGCTCTTTCTACCGTTGTGACACGCGCCTACTACGGTGAAACGCCGGCATTCCCTATTCCCCATTATGATATGGTCAATCCCTTTGTGGAAATGCCCCTCTATGCACTCCTGGCCCTGCTGGTTGGGCTTATCGCGGTTTTTCACATCCACATTTTTTACTGGGTACGCGACAAATATGAAACCCTCCCCATCCACCCGCAACTAAAACCCATTACGGGTGCATTTATAATCGGCTGCATCGGCATTTTCTTTCCCCAGATCATGGGAGATGGTTACGAATTCCTGGAGCATGTACTCAATGGGGAAGGTGCTATTCTCCTTCTTCTGGCCCTTGTCTTCCTGAAAATTTTTGCCACCGCCATAACCCTTGGTTCCGGAGGTGCCGGAGGTGTCTTTGCCCCCGCACTCTTTATTGGCGCAATGATAGGGGGTTGTTTTGGCCATGTTGCCCACACGCTGCTGCCGACAGTAACCGCAGACCCCGGAGCCTACGCAACGGTTGGTATTGGTGCATTTCTTGCCGCTTCAACGCACGCGCCGATGACGGCTATTTTCCTTCTCTTTGAGATGACAGGCAACTATAAAATTATCGTTCCTATCATGCTCACCTCTATCATTGGGACGGTCGTTGCCAGTAAGTTTAAACACGACTCCATCGATACCGTAGACTTCACCCGTGAAGGGATTGATATCCATGAAGGCCGTGAAGCAGCCATTATGAAATCCATCCGTGTGGGAAAAGCAATAACTGAAGATGTTGATTTTATATCAGAACGGGCAAACATTAATCATCTCCTGGAAATTTTCAGGATAGCCAAGGACAGTTTTTACTTCCCGGTTGTTGATGACTCCGGCCGAATGACAGGTATTATTTCCATGCAGGATGTGAAAAACATCCTGCACCGGGCTGAAGAAGAACGGGTCTGTTATCTGGTCGGCGGCATATGCAGCAGGGATGTAATCATGCTCACACCTGACGACACGCTGTATAAGGCCATGCAACTCTTTGATGTAAAAGGAATTGAAGAAATTCCGGTTGTTGAAGATCTCGAGAACAAATGGGTGGTGGGAATGCTGAAACGCCGCGATGTGATCGCAACATACAACCACGAAGTGTTAAAGAAAGGCATTAGTGAAAAAGCCGAGAGTATTCGGATTACCTGTGGTGGCTAATCAAAAACGAATACTACTCTGCTACCCGGCCTGTATCGAACGGGTTAGGTAATGTATTTAGATGATACCTTATTATTTTACAGTAACTTTGGAATACTGTGAAAAATTTTAACAAAAATGAAACGGAAAGCATGGCAAAAGGGGATGATTGTTGCCGAGAAGTCAATCACTGCCCTTTTTCAGCCGAGGCTGATGATCCTTTCTGTATTGTGTCGGTGATTTCCCAGTCCATCTCCTGAACGAAGTGGAAAAGGAACTCTGTTCCGAAAATCCCAGCAGAAATGCGACCTCCAGAAATGGAATCTTCCCATCCAGCACATATTTTTCGGCGATTTCCATTCGTGTTTTCTTGAGCAGGGACATATAGGTCGTTCCTTCCCGTTGCAATAAGTGCTGTAGATTTCTGGAACTATAGCCAAGTTCTGATGCTATAGTGTCTACT
>JAOZKN010000219.1 GCA_029935315.1 Desulfocapsa sp.
AATAAACTCTCTGCAGTAACTTCTTTGGTGGAATCTTTTCCTTCGAGGAGTTCATTGATACGGGCTTCTTTGATATCAAAGCCGAGGGTTTGGTATTGTTGGCCAAGCTCTACTGCTAAAGGAAGACCGACATATCCCAGACCAATGACTGCAATTTTTATGTTATTAATGGATTTCATTTTAAATGATCCCGAGAGGGAATTATACGCCAAGTGACGAAGCAACAAGGTAAATTCAGTACAAAAAAGAAACTAGCAAATTCCGCTAGAATCGAACATTACAACATGACCAGGTGTAGACATTCTTGAGTGAAGAGTCAGGCGAATCCTGTACGAATTCAGACATAAATCAACGAGTCAGAGCAAACCACAAATTTAACACAATAGCACTCTTTTCAGAAATCAAACTGCAAATTATTATGATTCAATAGTTGAGAACTCTGGCATGCCACACTGTGCAGCAAAGCAAATCTTCAGCAGCAGTTCAATCTCCCCCCTGGACTTCGGTCGTATTAACTAAAAATATTTTTCATCATCAAACCCACGAATCATCGTGCATGTCTCAACAAATCTCTTCTAGCTTTTTGAAAAAAAAAATCTTATAACTGATCAAAAGGAATCTCTTTCTCACATAAATCACATTTTAGAATATCTTGTTCTGACAACTTTCCCCCTTCTCTACAAACTCCTAAAAGACAAGTTCGACTATGCTACCAGTGAGAAATAAGAGACTATCAAAGAGTACACTCAAAGCTCAAACGAAGACGGTATGATCCCCAAAAAAAATATTATTATTGTTCTTCTACTTCTCCTTGGAACTTGGTACGTCCTGCAAAATAAAAATCCCATAACTCCTGTCCCAATTAGCCAGGGCTTAACATCCTTTCCCACAAATATTGGCCAATGGAAGCTGGTTCATTCCAGTGAATCTTCAGAAAGTATCATTGAAATGCTGGGAGTAGATGATGAGTTACAATACACATACCAAAACCCTGGAGGTAAAATCATAACCCTTTATATCGGTTACTATGGTGCAGTTGGCGTAACTGGTGGGTACCATTCGCCAAGAAACTGTATACCTGGTGGTGGTTGGGGAATAGACAGCATTGCCCCTCTCACACTGGACGCAGGAATTGAGGGCAATAACACCTCTGTAGTTTCGCAAATGATGATCCGTAACGGTAATCAATACCAAATCGTACTCTACTGGTATCAAAATCGTGGACGCATCATTGCTTCTGAGTATTGGGAAAAAATTTATCTGGTTTTAGACGCCCTTCGCATGGGAAGACGTGATGGTACATTCGTTCGTATTATGTCAATAGTACAAGGAAACGACTTTGCAACAGCATCTGCTGAAGCGACAGAGTTTTCGGAACAGGTCATGAACTATCTTGAATTATATTTACCTGGTAGTTCCATATGAATAACGGTCTGCAAAAACAGAGCCTTATGTCGTTGGGGATAATGCTGGCGGCAACTTTTTTTCTCTACTTCCCGACTTTACAAAACCTTGTCCATGACTGGGACACAAACGACAACTACTCACACGGGTATTTTATTCCTGTTCTCTCGTTGTATCTCATTTACAGCATAAAAGATGCGTTGCAAAAACTTTCTGTTAAGACGAACATAATGGGATTATTCCTCCTTCTCTTAGGGCTCGTCCAACTAATTATTGCCACAGTCGGTTCTGAATATTTCTTGCAACGCACATCCCTTATACTTGTCTTGGCCGGTATTATTCTCTTTTGCTTAGGATTCAGCTATTTCAAAAAACTGTTTCTGCCAATAGCTTACCTCATCTTTATGATTCCTCTTCCGACAATAATCTGGAATAAAATAGCATTTCCAATGCAACTCTTTGGCTCATACCTCACAGAAAAGGTCGTCACTCTGATGGGAATTCCGCTTTTTAGAGAAGGTAATGTCCTTCATCTCGCCAATACAACACTTGAAGTTGTAGATGCGTGTTCAGGGTTACGCTCACTGACAACCCTCTTTGCATTAAG
>JAOZKN010000220.1 GCA_029935315.1 Desulfocapsa sp.
TGGGAAAAGAATAATAGAAGAAACCGGGAGAGGATTGGACTCTCCCGGAAACAGTCCTGCCCTGATGTTTTTTTAAAGAAGTAGCAGGATCTGGAAGGCCCTTTTCAAGGGAGTGGTACGTTCTGAAATGAGTAAATTATCTGTACAGGGATAATAGAGGGAAAAGAAGAGGAAAAATCGAAAGAAGTTACTCTACAGACAACACTTTAAGAGTATGCTACAAGTTGACCACTCTGGTTTTAATTAGGCCAACTCTTTTTAACAAATTTAACCGGCTTGTTCTCGGACAAGCTCCCAGGGAGAGAACACTATGACAACTGTGTTCAGATTGAAGAGTAGTAGCACAATACTACAGGTGCAAAAGGAAAAACGCAAAAAAACAATTTCAGGAAAATTACTTCCAATGATCATGGTGCTGGTTATATCTACCGTGCTCATCAATGCCACCAGTGTACTTGCCAGCCTGGAACCTCTCGTTACTGAGCAAGGAAAAATCAGCCTATCGGTTGACGGGACGGGGCAAAATCCTTCTGATAGGGGTTATATAAAGGTAGAGAAACCTGTTGGTGCTACGGTAAGAGGTGCGTATATGGCCACCTCTACAATCCATAGCCCTATGCCGGCAAATGGTGATGTCCTAATTGATTATAAGCCGGTTACCTGGGATCCAACAAAGAACTATACAAATCAAATGCCAGGCAGACCTGCTTATAACGTCTGGGCAGACGTGACAAATATGGTAAAACCAAAACTTGATGCTGCTCCTGCAGGCATAGTGAGTTTCACCATTACACAACGTTCACAGCGTTACTTAGACGGTAGTATTCTAGCAGTGATTTTTGATGATCCTAACCAAACAGCGACCTGTACGGTATTCTTATTCTTCGGTGGAGCACTTCCTACCGGGGATGCAATAACGGTTTTGACCCCTCCACTTGACCCACAAAGCATGGAAGCTGATATGTCCTTAGGGATTACATTTTCAAATAACCACAGCGGCGTACAGTGGAGCAAAATAGACGTAAATGGCACGCGTCTGACTTCAGCAGCTGGCGATCATGATGATAGCACCGGGTATGCCCTTTTAACTGTGGGAGGTGTAGGTGACAGCAATGCTAATCCAGTGGATCCGAATGCCCACCTAATTGATGATGAATTATATACTCTGCTGCCTTTCATAACATCTGGAGATACATCAATTTTGATTGAAACCGCCAACCCTTCTAATGATGATAATATTTTCTTTTCATCTTTTTTTCTGACCGTCCCAGCCAACCTTGTTGCTGATCCAAAAGTCTCATCGAGCATTCGCGCCGATGCAAATCCTACCACTGCTGCTAATGTGGATTTCACAGTCACTTTTTCTGAACCTGTAACAGGAGTGGATACAACTGATTTTGTTTTGACACCCACAGGCGTAAGCAGTGCTTCGATCACATCCGTAGCTGGTAGTGATACCATCTATACTGTGTCTGTTAGTACCGGCACCGGCACCGGCACAATCCGTTTAGATGTTTTGGATGACGATTCCATCCTAGACCTGGATGGTAATCCGCTCGACGGTGGTTATACAACTGGAGAAGTTTATACTATTGCAAGTTCGCCTGCTGTTACAACTGATCCCGCCACATCTATCACCGCTCATTCCGCTACCAGCGGCGGTGATGTTACTGGTGACGGCGGTGCAGCCGTAACAGCCAGGGGAATCTGCTGGGACACTTCTGCAGATCCAGGCCTAGGCGGCAGCGCCACCTGTAAAGACGATGCTGCCGACGGCACCGGTACATTTACCAGTGCGATAACCGGATTGATCCCGAATACTGACTATCACGTCAGGGCCTATGCCACCAACTTGGTGGGCACTGACTACGGCAGCGATGTCCCTTTTACAACCGTGATCGGACAGCCAACCTTAACCACGACCTCTGCAACCAACGTTACCAGTTCTGCAGCTACCACTGGAGGTGATGTCACCGATGCTGGCGGCGGCACCGTAGACGACCGCGGTGT
>JAOZKN010000042.1 GCA_029935315.1 Desulfocapsa sp.
GTTGTAAGATACATTCATCTTTCCGCCTTTGAACCAGCTAAACTCAGGTTTGTCATAATCGGCCTCAAGAACGGTGTCCCATTTTTTATCCCAGGTCACCAACTCTTCAGCGCGTCCAGCCCAATATCCTTCCGGGTCATCCATGGACTTTTTGTACTCAGCCTCATAGGCTTCCAGACTGCCGATTTTTGCAGTATCACGTCCCTCAGTGGGAGGCTGAAAAATACGTCCTTCACTCAACAAACTTGTGATTTTATCGTCACTTGAACTCATACTTTTATTCTCCATTCGTAATCAATTATAATCATTGCACAATCGCAATTATCATTTCCGCTTATACTCAGCCTAAGCCAAAAACCGAGTTCAGTAACACTGAAGCACTGCTTACAAAGCGTTATTATCTCCTAAAGCGCACTATCTTTCACATATAAAACACTATTTTGTCAAATAAATAAATTTGATCTAAGCATCAATTTTACTTATGTTGGAGGTTTAGTTTTTTCTTTTCTTTCTCATAAAAAACCGGTATCCCTAAGATAACTTTTTATTCGCTTCTCAATTTTTTTCTTGTTTTTTAAGACAACAAAAAGCGATAATACTCAAACTAACTATTAGAAATGACCATCCGAGTTTTTTACTGGCTGGCTTTCCATCTACCAACGTAAAACGATCAGGATCTTTCAGGAAAAAATGGCAAACCCGCTGGAGAAAGAAATAACGTCTCAACTGAGACAAAATCTGGGCAAAAAAGTAATTTACAAAAATCTGGCCAGCGACCAGAACAGAGAGGAAGTGCAGCATATGCTGAACAACCTGCCTGCCGAAGCACTGAACAGGAAGATGCTCCCTCTGCGTATCGTTTTGCTGATATTATTAGTGCTGCTGACAATCAAGCAGTTTCTCTTTATCTATGTGGTAGAGCAATCGAGCGTTGACCTGATGCTTGGCCTTATCGGGCCCTTAATTCATGTTTATATTCTACGTGAACTCCTGCGAAACCACCGCCTTGGTTACCAGATACTCCCGATACTGGCACTTCTTGCACTTTTACGTCCGGAAAACAGACTTACTCCGGACACTTATATGTATATCGGTATGGCACTGCTTTCCGGTTCCCTGTACCTTATTCTTTTTCCAAAACGAGACAAACTGAATATGAAACTATCAACATAGAAGCTTTCGACTTTTTCAAAGCCACTAAAACAACGAACTAAACAACAGTCCAAACACAATTCTCCTGAGACGAGGTCACCATGGAAAATGAACAAATAGACGCGATGTCAAAACTGCTAAAATCAATGTCCCATCCTATCCGTCTAAAAATTCTCTGCCTGTTGCAGGATAAAGAACTGTCCGTTGGCGATATCAGGGAAGAGGTCAAGACGACCAATGCCAATGTCTCCCAGCATCTGAATATTTTACGCAGCCAGGGGATTATAGACTACCGAAAAGATGCAAACTTTATCTATAACCGCATCCATGATCCGCGAATCATCGAACTTATGGGAAAAATGCAGACCCTGTTCTGTCCCAACGTTAAATAAACATCCTCAGGGCGGCAGACGCTCTGCAGCTCTTGGCAGAAACCAGCAGGAATTACTGAAACTCAAAATCGACAAACGCGCATTCGCGAATCGTGTCAGTCAGGATGTGCTCCAGAGCCTCAACAGAACCCGTGCCTCCTGTCCGGGTATCAACCTGGCCCGTGATGGTGCGGATTCGGCAAAACGCAACCTTGACCTTATCACCGACTCCTACACCCAGGGAATCAAGTCAATTATCGAACTACTTGACGCTCAGAATCAGGCGCTCACGGCAGATCAGGCTGCAGCCAATGCAGTATATAATTTTCTTATTGATATGATGGGCGTACAACGTGCCATGGGTTTCTTTGTAACCTTTCAGGCAGAAGATCAACAAAGCGCATGGATTGAAAAACTAGAAACTTTACTGGAGCAATAATGCAGTAGTGTCTGGACAAAGCATAGAATCTATATTAGATTATTATAAAATAGCACTGATTCCTAATAAGTTAACGAGAGGTTCTACAGATGATAATTACAGACTGGGTTCACACCATTGCCGGATTTTTTATTCTTCTCAGTATGGCACTTGGTGTTGACTGCGGCAACAACCCCCTTTTCATGCACAAATACTGGCTTTTTTTCACCGCCTTTGTGGGCTTAAATCTTTTCCAATACGGTTTCACCAAATTCTGCCCTCTGGCCATGATTCTGAAAGTTCTGGGTGTAGCGGAAAACAGATAAGAATCCAGCACAGAATCTGTGGTATCGAATTGAATTGCAGCTGATTCTCTCTTTCTTTAATCCGATGCCAGGCAGCCTCTTCTTTTCTCAGGCCCTCATCTTTGCCCCGCAGGAAAGCTGCCAGCAGCAGCCTGTATGCACACACTCTTTTTCTCTCTTAAAACAACTTGCGTGCCCCTCTTTCTCCTGCACCATCCACACAAGCTCTGCCAACTTTATTCCCTTCCCGTCAAGGCCAAGGTTCACTGCTTTCTTTCTGGCATAAGCTGCCAGGGGAGAACCTTTCAGTAATTTTTCAGTTTTCTTTTTTGGGGCCATGGTAACACTCCTTTCAGCTAACACCTGCTTTTAAAATCAAATGGGTAAAATATGCATTTCTTCATGGGTCGCGTGCAGTCCTCTCAGCACCTGCCCGCTACGCCCGTCAACGGAAACCGGATCACCAAATTTAATGACGGTCTCTCCAATCTCACAATACTGACTCATTTCATACACCTTCAGATATTTACAGCCGACAATACAGGTCTTCTCCAGTCGGACAGCCACCACAGAAGCATGGGACGTTTGCCCCCCTCTTGAGGTAAGTAGTCCTTCGGCCATATCGATCACTTTAATATCTTCCGGCACGGTATCCGCACGAATTAGGATAAGCGGCGTATCCGGATCTGTTTCCCGTAGCTCGCGAATATTTTCTTCGGTAAAAACAGCACGACCGGAAAGGGCAGACCCAGAGACTCCGATTCCCCTGCCAAGCAGTGCGCCTTCCAGGGCATCTCCCTGGCTAAAAACCTGGAACCGCTCTTGTTTCTTGATGGTTATCATATCCCTTGTCTGTAGCATATACAACTGAGAGGGATCCGGGCCCTCAAAGGTGAATTCAATCTCCTGGGGATTCCACCTTTTGTCGTACACGAGATCCCTGGAGATACTGAGCAATTCCTGATAAATAGCGGGATAGCGGACCTCAAGACTCTTTTCCACCCTACGCCCGTCAAGCTCTGCCTGTTCCACTGAGACCGGGTAACTGGTGACCAGCCCTGAAACAATATCCTCCCCCTGATCACCATAGGCATAGTCACCCCAGAGCGCAACGCGCTGTACTTTACGGTAGGGGTGAGCGGTAAAGAGAACCCCAGAACCGGATGACTGACTCTTATTGCCATAGACCATGGCCTGTACAATTACGGCAGTTCCCCAGGAATCGGAAACATCCATTATCTTGCGATAATCGGCGGCCTTTGTCGTTTCCCAGGAATCAAAAACCATCTCAATGGCGGTGACCAGCTGTAACCATGGATCATCGGGGATACCAAGGCCTTTCTGACGAATAAGCCTCTGGTATTCAAGGGCCAGTTCCTTCATCTGCTCAGGAGAGAAATGCCCCTTCATACTCACATTATGTTCTTCTTTGGCCATATCCATCAGTGCCTGGAACTCATCCCTCGGTACACCCGTGGTCATCGCCCAGGACTGAAGAAAACGCCTGTAATTATCCCAGGCAAGATAGGAATCTCCTTTACCTTTTGCGCCCTCTTCAATAAGTTCCTCGTTGGTGCCCACATTGTGCACAGTGGCCATCATACCTGGCATGGAGACCGCAGCACCACTGCGAACCGAAAGCAATAATGGGTTTTCAGTGGCCGCAAAAACACGTCCCGTTTCCTTTTCAAGCTCATTCAGTGAAGTACGGATGCGCCGCATAAAATCATCCCGCGCCTTGTCAAATCCATACACGGCTTCCCGACAACGAAAAATCTCCGTGGTAATAATAAATGCAGCCGGTACCCGCTTGTTATCATCTTTAAGGGTCACAAGATTAAAGCCCTTATTGCCAAGATGGATCAAATCGTGGGTATAGGGATTGGCGCTTTCCAACGGTGAAATTGCACGTTCCGGATTGTAGGTCATTAACAGATCCAGACGCTGCTCATCCAGTATATCCCTCTGACTTTCCAGGGTGCCGATAATTCTGGTGATAAAATTATCAAGGTGCTGCAAACCAAAAGTACTGGCAATCAGATCACGGAGAAAGGCCTCTGACAGACTATGAATTGAATTTGCCTGTTCCTTATCATTCCAGAGAGAACGGTAATTGGTAAGGAGATTCTCCGCCCCGATCTGCGGAATAAGAATGGTGAGATTATTCTGATGAATATTGGTGTAATAGGAATAAATAACATCCTTCACTCCTTCTGAAAGGCCACGAAAGATATCAAGGTACTGGGTATAGGAAAAACGCCGGATCTTCAGGGAACTGGTGAGCAGTGAGATATACGTATCAAGTCGTCTCGAGCTTATCCCATCCACACTCAGCGCCCGAAGATAGATCTTTAAACATTTTACAATGCGATAAAAGGTTGCCTGGGTGATAATGGACAGATTGACAGTTTCCGGTAAACGCTCAAGAAAAATATTGGTAAGATTCTCAAGACGAAAGGTGAGACTCAGACTATCGAACTTTTTTTCCTGATATTTACCGTACACAGAAGGGATATCAACGGCGATATGACGTTTGTAGTAGATATCTTCCCTGGCCTCAAATTTTTCCGGCGAAAGAATAGTACGTTTCAGGCCTTCCAGGGTCTGCAGCAAGGCCTCCACACACTCTATGGTTTCACAGTTCTCCAGGGTGTGCAACAGCCCTTCCATCTCAGGAAATCCTTCCTGCGCTGCATCTTCAAGCTCTGAACGCAGCTCCTGGAAGCCAAGATTATACTTCTGGTTCAACAGTTGATACATCTGCACCAGCAGATCAAAACGACGTAACTCTGAAGAGGCGATATCATTTTGAGCGCTGAGATATATCTGTCTCTCCTTTGTTTTCCAACTCAGGAGATCCTTGAGATCAGTGAGTTTTAGTTCGCCGTAAATCCGTTGTGCCAGAATATATTGCTCATCAACAAATTTTCCGTCTTCTGCCACTTCAGAGTATATTTCATCGGGTAGAAAGGGGTGCAGCACCTCTTTCTTTTTATGCAGCCAGAAAGTGAAAATGGCCTGAATAAAATCAACAATAAGGTTAGAACTCTCCACATGACTCTGTTTACGCAAAAAGTGGATAAGCAGGTCACGACGTTTATGGATCTCATCAAGTTCCGTCGAGACCTCTCGCAGCTCCCCTTCTGCACCGATTTCATTAAAGAACACAGGCATAAGCTTGCTAAACTGTTTCGTCAGGTTATACACCGGTTCAATGGAATGATTGAGCAGACTGGTGATATCACGCTGAAAAAGATCCGTGTCTTTAACGCAGGTTCCCGAAAGTTTAATATTGATGATTAGTGCCGAAAAGAGCGTGCCACACCACTTCGGTTCCTGCATAATCAGGTTTAACCAGACCCGGATATTCGCAAGGTGAGCCGGATTGGTAATGGGCTGCCAGTCTTCGTCCACTCCCATCACGTTGGCGTATTGAAAACCAAAACGAACGGCCTGCCAGAGAAAGGTCTCCACCATACGGCCATTCTTTCTCCTGAACACTTCTCCGCCAAGAACCTGAATACACTGCAGTGAGGTATGTGGATATTTGCGCACATTCGCTTTCAACAACTGAAAAGTCGTAAGCAGAAACTGTTCAATCTCCTCAAAATTCTGCAGGCGGATAAGCTGTACCAGAGAGCGGTTGATCTCTCGCAGCGTCTCCTCATGGATTAAATACAACCCTTTGGTATCCATGATACGAAAGAGGAAGAGCAGCTTCTGGTTTTCGGCAAAACGCCCGATGGGCAAGCCCTGTTCCCTTACAGCACCCAGTTTCTCCCTGTCCGCCTTGGCCAGATTTGTGGGAATCTCTTTATAGAATCGTACAATATCGACGTGAGCCGGAAAATCAAGAATATCACCAAGGGCCGTCACAGGGTGGGCATTCACATCAATACCACTTACTGCAGCCTTGTTTTTCTCTATGGATTCATGGGAAATGGCAGCAAAAAGCTGTCCGGAATGGAAATCTTCACAAAGCACTCCACAGCGCTGAAGAAACCAGGGGAGAGGGTCTTCTTCCTCCAGCCAGTACTCATAATTCCGTTTCAATATACCCTGCATAAGCCAGGCAATGGGGCGGTAATCAAAAGCTGTTGTCCCTTCCTTTGCATCAACAAAAGCAAGAAGAGAGGTGGCCAGCCTTTTCATGGGATGCTGCCCTTGCACAATATGCATCATGATGGGACTGCCCCCGTCATCGAGGGCAAGAAGATCAAGAAAAAATGTGTTCAGAGCAGATTCGTAGGCAATCAGCACATCGGCGGAAAAGAGGCTCACCATCTTGGCCACCCAGGCCACCAGGGACTCAATAACCTGGGACAGTAACTTACTGTTTTTTTCGCAATCCGCCATGGCCTGCAGGAATAATCCGGCAAAAAGAGAAAATGCCACAGGTCCCTGTTCGTGGCGAACATAGTAACTGGAATTCTTCAGGACAAAACTGCGCAACTGGGGAATAAGAATATTCCAGTTTCGATAGGGATGGCAAATTTCGAGGAGGAGGTTTTCCAGGGTACTGTGAAGCCCCTTGTAACGTGAAACGATATCCAACAGGGGCTGCAACTTTGGATCCAGGACAACCTCTTCAGCTGTTTCAAGCAGATTCGCTTTCAGAGCATCCGATTTTATGTTCTGTGTTCCTTTTTTTCTTTTCATCTTTCAACTATCTGACATTTCATTCTTAATCTCAAGAGCCTTATCAGCACCGCCAGGGCCTGTGTTACACTTTCAGACCTACAGGGCTTTATTGGCATCCATATGCAGGATCAGATCCAGCATTCGATTGGAATAGCCCCATTCATTATCATACCAGCTCAATATCTTTACTGTGGTACCCAGAGCTTTCGTAGATTGTCCATCAACAATGGAAGAGTGCCCATTTCCCTGAAAATCAATGGAGACCAGAGGCAGATCAGTATAACCAAGATAACGATTTGCAGCCTCCTGCAAGGCCTGATTTACTTCGCTGACACTTGTCTCCTGCTCCACTTCCATGACCACATCAACCAGTGACACATTGGCAGTAGGTACCCGAACGGCCAGGCCATCAAACTTGCCTTTCAGTTCCGGGATCACCAGAGCGACAGCGGCAGCTGCACCAGTGCTGGTGGGAATCATCGACAGAGCGGCAGCGCGCGCGCGTCTCAGATCAGAATGGGGAAAATCAAGAATACGCTGATCACCGGTATAGGCATGGATGGTGGTCATAAGACCACGTTTTATACCAAAATTATCAAGAATCACTTTGGCTACAGGAGCCAGACAGTTGGTGGTACAGGAGGCATTGGAAACCACATGATGCATGGTTGCATCATATTCGTCCTCGTTTACTCCCATAACAAAGGTTTTGACCTCTCCTTTGGCGGGTGCAGAAATCACAACCTTGCTGGCCCCTGCATCAATATGTTTTCTCCCGCTTTCTCCATCCCGAAAAAGCCCGGTGCATTCTGCAACATACTCGACCCCGTCAGCCCCCCATGGAATGTCAGCGGGATCACGATGGCTTGAAACCTGGATATGGCGGCCATTAACGCTGATACCTGTATCATCATGTGTAACCTCAGCGTCATAGACACCCATTACGGAATCATATTTTAACAGATGAGCCAGGGTTGCAGTATCTGTGAGATCATTGATTCCAACGACTTCGATATCTGCAAACGTACTATCCTTGGCAATAGCTCTGAATATGTTCCGGCCAATGCGGCCAAAGCCATTAATTCCTATCTTGATTGTCATGTAGAGCCTCCGTAAATTTGTTGGTTTGTGACGTATTATACAAAGCTAAATATTTTTTACTTACCTTCTTCCACGTATAGTGTTCTTCGATCTCTTCTACGGCCTGACGCTGCATTGTCCGGATTGCAGACGAATCTGTGTTGTATAAATCCAGGGCCCTGGACACGGCCGCGGTCAGTTCCAGGGCGTTATTATTTGCATAGGTGAAGCCCGTTTTATTATCCAGAACTTTCACCAGTCCGCCCACATAATGGACAATGGGAAGATTGCCAGACAACTGGGCAATAAAGTCAGTTAGGCCGCAGGGTTCATAACGGGATGGAATTAGAAAGAAATCACCGGCGGCATAAATTTTACTGGCCAGACGGGTATCGTAGCCGCGCAGGATGCACACTCTGCCTGTATTTTCTTTTTGGGTGGCCAGGGCAATCAACGCACGTTCATCCTCTTCACTGCCACTGCCGAGGAGCAGAAACTGAAAATCATCCCGTCTGGCTAATAGGCTTGCAAGTCCGCTGGTGAGGATATCCACACCTTTTTGCCCACTGAGACGACCAATAAAAGTAACAAGGGGAATGGATGTATCCTTTTGTAGAAAGCCGGACTGTCGAATTCCGCGAATTCCTTGTTTGCTGTTAAGCAACTGCAACAAATCTAATTTGCAAGCTTTCTTCCCATCAAGTTTTTTGTCTTGCAGGAGATCAAAAGCAGCCGCCACACCTGTTTTTTCAGGCTGCAGTGCCGAGAACACATCAGGGTCAATCCCATTGGTAACACCTTCCAGGGTAATATTGCGCAGTAGAAGAGTATGGCCCAGCCATGCGGTGAGGACATCATCCCTTGTTTCCCGCAGCTCACGGGCATAATTTTCACTCACTGTATTCAACACTGCCGATTTACTGCCAGCCAGAAAAGGGTCAAAGCAGTCATCAAGTATCGCGGAACGGATAAAAGCCAAAGACAGACCAGTGCTTACCTGGGCAAAGTCAAGATCAGCAATTTCCTGATGATAGCCTTTGCCGGCGTTATGTACGGTGATTAAACAACCAGTCTTGCGAAAATAGTTGCGATATCCGGGAAGCTCACTGATCATGGCAGGAAGCACTGCGGTATGCCCGTCATGACAATGGATCACGTCTGGCGAACGGCCAAGAAGCATCATCAGGTCAAGGCTTGCCTTCTGCAAAAGGATGTTCATAGCAAAATAATCGAAATGCCCCTCCCCCTTTTTCTGCCAGGGATGCAATCGTTGTTCTTCAGCTGTGTAGGTATATATATTTAATTTTTCCCGAAAACGTACCGCATCAAGAAGGTAGATATTGACCCTCTCTTTTTTTGCCACCCAGACTTTCACTTTTTCCCTGCGTGCTGCATCCGGGTAATGAAGATCGGTTTCAAAATGCAATGCCTGGCCGGGAACCAGAGGATCAGCAAGGGGAGTAAAGCCCAGTTGTTCAGGATTCATAAACCCGTAACGAGGCAAAACAACATGCACGCTACGGCCAGTCCACTGGGCCAGGGTGACAGAGAGCCCGGCAACCACATCTTTCACCCCTCCGGCACCGGCAATATTGCCATACTCGCGACTTATCATCCATATCTCGCGAATAGCTCTCTGTTTACTTGCCATGACCTGCTACTCCTTTGGGAAGGCAATACTCATATGACGGAGCAAATGATCACACAAAGTCAAGCGTACCATAGCTTCACAGACTGGTATAATCCTGGGAATTGCCGATATATCATGCCTGCCGCCAACCTGGATGGTTACAGGATCATTTTTCAAATTCACAGATTGCTGTTTCTTGGTAATTGAGGGGATCGGTTTCACCGCCACCCGAATCACAATCTCATCACCATTGGAAATTCCAGCCAGGATTCCTCCTGCATTATTTCCCTCAAATCCAAGTGGTGTTATGGCATCATTATTTTCAGAACCAAGCATTTCAGCCACCTGAAATCCGGCACCTATCTCAACACCTTTGACAGCTCCTATGGACATCAGGCCATGGGCAAGTTCAGCCTCAAGTTTATCGAATACCGGTTCGCCGAGTCCTGCCGGACAGTCAACGACAATTTCAACAATGCCGCCAACGGTATCATTTGCCTTACGGACTTCATCCACCCGCTTCTCCATTTTTTCAGCAGCACGGGCATCGGGACAATAAAAACGGTTGGAGTTGATCTCTTCAAGATTTCTTTTAGTTGCCTTTATGCCTCCCAGTGCAATTGTGTAAGCGAGGACATCAATACCTGTTTGTTCCAGCACTTGCCTGGCAATCGCACCTGCTGCAACCCTGGCTGCCGTTTCTCTCGCTGATGCGCGACCACCACCACGATGGTCCCGTAAACCATACTTGGCAAGATAGGTTATATCACCATGCCCCGGACGAAAAATATCACGCAGCGTATCGTAGGATTTTGAATGGGCATCTGTGTTGTAGATGGCTAGTGAAATTGGCGTTCCTGTGGTACGTGGCAGGTCTTCGCCGTCTGGTGTAAAAACACCAGATAAAATTTCGAGTTTATCTGGCTCTTTCCTGGGACTGGAAGCACCTCCCTGTCCCGGCTTTCTTCTATCCATTTCCGCCTGCAACACAGCAGGATCAAGAACAATTCCGGGAGGACAACCATCTATAACAGCACCGACTCCGGTTCCGTGAGATTCCCCCCAGGTTGTAACTCTAAAAACTTTACCAAATGTATTTCCTGCCATATCAACGTATTCCTTTCAAAAAATATTCGGTTTTCACGACCCGGACAGATGGTGCTTGATTTCTTTGACGACGTTATCCACACTCATCTCACCGGTATCCACGATACAATCCGCTGTGGCGGCATACAGTGGAGAACGCTCTGCCAGAATTTCTGTAAGTTCGCGGCAGACATCGTCTCCAGTCAGACTCGGCCTCTGGCCTGCTGACTGCTTATCCCCCCTGAGACGCTTGCAAAGCACATCAATATCAGCCCTGAGCCAGACAACTGTCCCCCGTCTTTTCAAATGCGGCCATACTTCACGGTGGAGAATTGCCCCGCCTCCTGTTGCCACCACACACTTCTTATAATCCAACAACTGATTCAGCACATCCTTTTCATGCTCTCTAAACTTTTGCCAGCCTTCTTCCTGCACAATTGCAGTCACGCTCTGCCCCTGACTTTCTGTAATCATGCTGTCAGTATCTAAAAAAGGACAGGACAAACGTTTTGCCAGTTCACGGCCAATTGACGACTTTCCCACGGCCCGACAACCAATAAGGTATATACTCTCTTCCATATTCATATTTTCCTTTGATTTTATATAGTATGCGCTAAGATTAACCTGTGTCAAGATAAGTTCAAGACTGAAACGATCAGATAGGAATGAAAAATGGAATTCAAAGACTATTACACCACCCTGGGCATTGAACGGGACGCAACGCAGGAAGAGGTCAAGCGGGCATACCGAAAACTTGCCAGAAAGTTCCATCCTGACGTCAACAAAGAAGCGGACGCAGAACAACGTTTCAAGGAAATTGGCGAAGCGTATGAAGTGCTGCAAGACACCGAAAAACGTGCCGCCTACAACAAGTTTGGTAAAGACTGGGAAGCTGGTCAGGATTTCGATCCTCCACCAAACTGGGACAAGGGTTTTGAATTTAACGGTGGCGGCTATACCGAAAATGACGCCTCACAGTTCAGCGATTTCTTCGAGTCTCTTTTTGGAGCTCAGGGAGGTGGCGCCCAGGCAGGACCTTTTGCTGGCCAGCGCCATCAATACAACGGCAAAGGACAGGACCTGCATGCAAAAATAGTCATTACCCTTGAAGACAGCTACAAAGGGTCTAAACAAACACTTACCCTGCAACGTCCTGCTGTAAATGAATCGGGGCATATCATTACTCGTCCTCACAACCTGCAGGTAAATATCCCCAAAGGGGTCACAGAAGGTCAGCAAATCCGTCTGGCCGGTCAGGGAGCAGAAGGCATTGGAGGAGGAACAAATGGTGACCTTTTCCTTGAAATTGCCTTTAGCAAGCACCCGCACTTTACCCCGGATAAACGAGACATCCTCCTTACCCTGCCGGTATCCCCGTGGGAAGCAGCCCTTGGCGGCACTATTCCCATCCCCACCCTTGGTGGCAAAGTCGAGATGAAAATTCCGCCAGGGTCCCAGACTGGCAAGAGACTTCGCTTAAAAGGACGGGGACTGTGTACGGCTAAACACAAAGGGGATCAGTACGTCACCCTTGCCATCATGGTACCAGGCCCTGAAACAGAAGCAGACAAAGATCTTTTTCGTACCATGGAAAAGAGCATGCCTTTTAATCCCCGCCGCAACCTTGGAGTATAGCCATGAAAACTGATCTCCAGTGTAGTGTTTTTGATGAAAACAATGAATTCAGTCTGAGAGAGCTCTGCGATTTGTGCAGAGTACACGCCCGCTTTATTGAGGATCTTATTGATGAAGGGATTCTTTCTCCGCGGGGGACACATCCACAGGAATACCGTTTTGCTGCTGTGGAAATCAAACGCATCCAGATTTCAATCCGCCTGCATGATGATCTTCGTATTAATCTGCCGGGTGCGGCATTGGCCCTTAACCTTCTCGAAGAAATAGAAGAGCTGAAACGCAGTAAACAGCAGCTTGAACAGCTCCACAAACTTGAAATATATTGACAAACTTGCTGGTATGACTATTGGTTTGTGAAAGACTATTCTATTCTTTAAGACAGAGGAAATACAATGAAAACCACACTCTTCGTGCCACTGCTTCTCAGCCTGACCCTTCTATTATCTTCTTGTGCGGACGGCCCCAATAAAGCCGGCATGGGAGCCGCAGGCGGTGCAGCCGGTGGTGCAATTCTTGGCCAGGCCATCGGTCACAATACAGAGGCAACACTTATCGGCGCTGTAGCAGGTGGATTGCTGGGGTATATCATCGGCAATGAAATGGACAAATATGACCGTGAGCAGTTAAATCACGTCTATGAACGTGGCGTCTCCGGCAAAACAAATGCCTGGCGCAACCCGGACAACGGCAACAGCTACCAGGTAACACCGCAACCCGCCTATTCAAACCCATCCAGCGGTCAGCCCTGTCGTCAGGCTGCAATTCAATCTGTTATCGATGGCAAACAGGAAACGATTTATAGCACTGCCTGTCGTGGCAACGATGGCCACTGGCAGTTACAAAACTGATGCAGAAAACGTCGATCACGATCCAGACAAACCAGCATATGCACCTTGTTGATATCACAAGCAAAGTGCAGAATCTGGTCACACAGGCCGGCATCAGTGAGGGGATCTGTTATCTTTTTAATCCCCATACAACCGCAGGACTGACAATCAACGAGGGTGCCGACCCGGATGTACGAACAGATATCATAAAAGGCTTTAAAGAGTTCGTCCCCATTGACTATCCGTTCAAACATATGGAGGGCAACTCACCTTCCCATATTATGGCATCACTTATGGGTGCATCCCTCACACTGCTGATTACAGAGACCAAGCTGCAGCTTGGTACCTGGCAGGCCATCTATTTTTGTGAGTTTGACGGCCCGAGAACCCGATCTGTTCAATTTAGAATAGTCGCATCACAGAACTGAAAACATGACTCTCAATCCACATGAAATGTGTTTTGGACTGAACACTGAACTTGACCGTGAATCTGTGTCCTGTTTCTTACAGCTTCTCGGGCGTAAGGAGCTCGCCGAGACACTGGCAGGCAGACTCTCCAGTGAAGAAATAGATGCATTTGTCCACTTTGCAACGGGAATGCTCAAAAAGAATATGACTGAAGACGAGTATCACGAACTCTTCCTCTGCGAAAAATCCCCCCACTAATCTCAGACAAACGGGCAAGAAAAAAATGGCTAGTGATATCCTCTATGACCTGCGCAGTTTTATAGAACTGCTGCGTCGTGAAAAACAGCTATTAGTCATTGACGAAGAGGTGGATCCCAACCTTGAAATCGCTGAAATCCACCGCCGTGTCATTGCCCGGCAGGGCCCGGCACTTCTCTTTACAAATGTCAAAGGCAGCACCTTTCCTGTTATCACCAATCTTTTTGGCACTGCAGGAAGGCTGGAGCTGGCCTTTGGTAAACGTCCGCAAAATTTTGTGCAGGATCTGGTAAATCTCACCGAGTCTATCATGCCGCTGAAGGCGAAGAAACTCTGGGATAATCGCCAGCTCTTTCTAGATGGGATGAAAATTGGCCTGAAAGAAAAAAAATGGGGGCCTATCCTTGAAAATTGTCAAATGCCACCACGCCTGAGCAGCCTTCCCATGCTCACATCCTGGCATAGTGATGGCGGTGCTTTTGTGACACTCCCGCTGGTGTACACCGAACATCCCGAAGGCAAGGGGCATAACCTGGGCATGTATCGTATCCAGCGTTTTGATGACGAGACCACTGGTATTCACTGGCAGATCCACAAGGGTGGCGGCTATCATTACCATGCAGCAGAACAACTCGGCCAGGCCCTTCCCATGACCCTGTATATCGGCGGGCCGCCAGCTCTTATGCTTTCAGCCATTGCACCACTCCCGGAAGATATTCCGGAGCTGATGCTGACCTCACTGCTTATTGGCAAAAAGCTTGATATGTGTCCAGACCCCAAAGGTGGCCACCGTCTGGTAGCCGGGGCAGAATTTGCGGTGCGAGGTGAAGTTCCTCCCCATATCAGACGACCTGAAGGGCCTTTTGGTGATCATTACGGCTATAACTCCCTTCAACATGACTACCCTGTTTTCCAGGTTTCACATCTTTATCACCGCAAAGATGCCATTTACCCTGCAACCATTGTCGGGCGCCCCAGACAGGAGGATTATTTTATTGGTGATTTTCTCCAGGATTTGCTCTCCCCTCTCTTCCCACTGGTCATGAAAGGCGTAAGAGAGCTGAAAACATTTGGTGAAACCGGATTTCACTGCCTGGCTGCTGCACGAGTGGCCGACCGCTACCCGCGTGAAGCTTTTGCCTGTGGCCTCAGGGTGCTCGGGGAAGGGCAACTCTCTCTTACCAAGTTTCTCATCCTTACCGATGGCGATATAGATATCACCGACTTCCCTAAACTCTGGACCCATGTTCTGGAACGTATCAACTGGGAGCAGGATCTTTTCATCTTTGCCAATGTCTCCCAGGACACCCTGGATTACACTGGCCCTTCTGTCAATAAAGGTTCAAAAGCGATGATGATGGGCCTGGGAAAAGAAAAACTCAGGAACCTGCCCACTGATTTTTCCGGAGAACTTCCTCCGCACTGCCGTAAGCTGAAAGCGTACCTGCCCGGAACCTTAATTATTGAATGCGCCGACTACGAATCAATGCCGGATCTGGGTGCTGAGATTGCAAAAGATAAAACCCTGACTGACTGGCCTGCAATTCTTCTTGTCGACAACCTTGAAGGAGCAACCTGTTCAACCCAGGAATTTTTATGGACATTCTTCACCCGCTTTGAGCCCGCTGCGGACATCTATGGTGCAGCAACAACAGTCAAACGCTTTCACGTCGGTCTCACTCCGCCCATCGTCTTCGACTGTCGAATGAAACCCTGGTACACCGATATCCTGGAAGTTGACGATGCCACCAGAAAGCTGGTTGATTCACGAATCCATAAAATTCTTCCCTCTTCATTGCGATAATACATCATGGAAAAACCGATTCGTTTACAAAAGTTCCTTGCCCATGCCGGAGTCGCCTCGAGAAGAAAATGTGAGGCTATCATCGAGAGTGGTCGTGTACAGGTCGATGGAAGGACGGTGAAAACCATGGGACTGAAGGTAACACCCGGTAAAGAAAAAATAACTGTGGACAATAAGGCGATAGTTGCCGCAGAAAAACATGTGTATATTCTGCTGAACAAACCTAAAGGATATGTGACAACTGTTGCCGACCCACAGGGACGACCCATTGTCACCTCTTTTCTGCAAAACGTTAAAGAGCGTGTTTTCCCCGTTGGCAGGCTCGATCTTGACACTGAGGGAGCATTACTGCTCACCAACGATGGTGAACTTACCCAATCCATCCTCCACCCCAGCAATGAGGTCTACAAGACCTACGAGGCCGAGGTCAAAGGGAACCCTGCTCCTGCAGATTTACGGACACTTGAAACCGGGGTTATGGTTGAAAACAGAAAAACATCCCCTGCAAAAATTCGGGTCCTGCACAAAAACAAAGCAAACGCTATAATTCAAATAACAATTCATGAAGGCAGAAAACGACAGGTCAAAAAAATGTTTCAGGCTATCGGTCACCCGGTACTGTCCCTTAAACGACTGGCCTATGGGAACCTGGGACTTGGGAAGTTGGCCCCGGGCAAATATAGATTTCTCACAAAAAATGAAATAAATTTAATTTTTTCAAACAAAAGCCTTTACAAACAAAAAAATAGCTGATTAAATTTGAATAGTTATCTGATAAGATAATGGAAACGTGTGACAAGATGGTTTTTTTCAACCCTGACGTTGCATTCTAACGGTTTTTTATTCTAAGCAGTGTAGACAACAATGCTGTTTACTTGAGCACAGGAGTCAAGCATGAACAAATCTGAGTTGATTGAAACTCTGTCCCAGGACATTGATATTCCGCACAAGGAGGCTGCGGCAATAACAAACACAATCATTGAAACCATGACTGCTGCTCTGGCCCATGGAGATTCTATCGAGATCAGGGGTTTTGGGAGTTTTGTGATCAAGGACTATGGCTCCTATGAAGGACGTAATCCCAAAACTGGTGAAAAGATCAAGGTCAAGCCCAAGAAACTGCCTTTCTTCAAAGTTGGTAAAGACCTGCGCGAGCAGGTGAATGGAAATAAATAGTCACACAATTCCACCAAGCAGATCATATATTTGTGCCTCGGTGATTTGTACCTGTACGATGTCGCCGGGGTTCGCATTTCCATCGTTTATCAGGACGCAGCCGTCAATATCCGGTGCCTGGTAGACGCTTCTGCCTTCCAATAATAAGTCCGTCTCCCGACTGAGTCCTTCCACCAATACTGGAATTGTCCGGCCTACATATTTTTGTAGAATTTGTTCTGAGATTTCCGCCTGCAATGTGAGTATCCGATTACGCCGTTCCTCTTTCAACTCCTCGGGAACCTGATTCTCGTAAAATTCTGACAGGGCTCCCTCCTCATTTGTGTAGGAGAACACCCCGACATGATCAAGACGATACTCCCGCAAGAACTCTTCAAGTTGCCTGACATCCCCTTCTGTTTCACCAGGGAACCCAACCATCATTGTACTGCGCAAAGCAATGTCGGGCACAGCTCCTCGAACCTTCTCTATAAATTGAAGGAGATCAGCATAGCCATAACGTCTGTGCATTCTTTTTAGTACTGCCGCCGAAACATGTTGAAAAGGGATATCCATATAGGGCAAAATTCTGTCTTCCGACTGCATCAAGGCAAGCAAATCATCACCTACCCCGGAAGGGTAGAGATACATCAGGCGGATCCAGGGAATTGCAGTTTGGGCAAGAATACGGGTTAACAGAGTGAGCAGATGTGTTTCTTTGTCCAGATCGTTGCCATAGGCAGTAAGATCCTGAGCAATAAGTGAGAGTTCCTGCACTCCGTCCTTCTCAAGCCGCTGAAGTTCCAGAACAATATCATCAATTCCCCGCGAACGTAACTCCCCGCGAATTGAAGGAATCATGCAGTAGGTGCAACGATTATTGCATCCTTCGGTAATCTTCACGGAACTCCTGAAAAAAGGAGTGGAAAGCGTTCGGGCATAACTGGCATCCATCAAAAATCGATCAGGAAGCTGGGTCTTTTCCTGCTCTGCTCCTTCAACCAGGCAATCAAGAAGTTGCACTATTTTGGCAACACCTTCTGTTCCGATAAAGAGATCCACCTCTTTCAGCTCATCTTCAAGACTGGCTTTATAGCGCTGGACTAGGCAGCCGGTGACAACCAGAAATTTTGAGCTATCGATTTTTTTATATGTCTCCATTTCAAGGATGACTTCAATGGCTTCCTCCACAGCTGGCTGAATAAAACCACAGGTGTTCACAAGAAGGACATTGGCCTGTTCAGGATCTGCAACCATTTCCCAGCCGCCCTCCTGCAAAAGACCTAACATCACTTCAGAATCCACCAGATTTTTAGCACAACCAAGACTTACCAGATGAAATGTTGGCATAATTTTCCTCTACAATGATGAGAACTCAACAATATTTTCCACTAGCCGTTCAATCTGTGCACGGCTCTTTTTCTTAAATGCTTTACCTGCAAAACCGGGGCACCACTCAGCTTGCCAGAGTTCATCTGAGACAAGGAACAGAGCGGCAAAATCGATCTTCCGAAATGTTGCCACGGCACACAAGGCAGAGTATTCCATGTCAACTCCACACACATTGTATCTGGCGGCAAGCTCTGTGAACATTTTTCTTGATTCCCGGTATACCGCATCCGTCGTCCACAATGGCTCAGGGGCAGAAAGTTGTAGACAACTCTTCACTCGTGCAACAAATCGCCTTGAAGGTTCACACATTTCCTTGTGAGAATAATATCTGGATGTTCCCTCTCCGCAATGAGCACTGCCACCAAGAAGGAGATCTCCAACCTTATACTCTGGATTAATGGCTCCGCACCAACCGTACATAAGAACAGTCTTTGCTCCCAGGGCAATAAGCTTTTCCAGAGTCATTGTCGCCATTGGCGCACCGATTGCTGGACCTGCAACAAAATAGTCGCCACCTTCACTCACAGCCAGCTCAGAATGGAAGAGAAAACGTTTCTCCCCCCCGTTGTCCAGCAGCATCTGCATGCCAACACGGGCCTCTGAGGGATTCACCAGCAGTATTCCTGCAGGCGGAATTTCTTTCTCGTTCTTCTCGCGCCTGGGATGGATCAGTATATCATCGCCTGAATGCTTCATAAGAAAAATATCCTGTAAACGCAAAAAAGGCTGCAGATTACTCTGCAGCCTTTCCAATCTATCAATCTCGCCTCTGCATTACACAGAAACAGGATTAGCACTGGCAAACGGTATGTGAGGCCAGCATAAGTACCTCATCAGAATATTTTCTTAAAAAACAAGAAAATATTCTGTAAGTTACTAAACTGATTCTTCAAACTTAGCCCATAAGAGGGTTAGCATAGAGAAGAATCAGAGATACAACCAGTCCGTAAATAGCACAGGACTCAGCAAGAGCCATACCGAGAATCATGAAAACCATCAGTTTAGGCTGTACTTCTGGGTTACGTGCAAGACCCTGGGTAGCACCAAGACCAACGTTACCAATACCGATACCAGCACCAAGTCCTGCAAGTCCGATTGAGAGACCAGCGCCAATACAAATGAGTCCGAGCATTAATGCATTTCCTTCCATTGTGTTTCTCCTTAAAAAAGTTTAGTGTTTTTTGGCCTTCTTCCTATATAAAAACTAAATACTTACTTCTAAAATAGTGATCTGCAGCAGATCAATGTGCGTGTTCGTAGGATCCCTGGAAATAAACCACGGTCAACAGAACAAAAACCATCGCCTGAACAAGGGATACAAGAACACCAAGCAACATAATTGGCAGTGGCGCAAAATAGGCACCGGCAAGCATAAAGAGAATTCCGAGAAGAGTCTCTTTCGCCATGATATTACCAAAAAGTCGAATGGAGAGTGAGAGCAGACGGGCAACATTACTGATCAGCTCGATGGGGAACATAAACGGAATCAGAACCGGTATGGGCCCAAGATAATGTTTGATGTATCCAATTCCATGTCTGCGAAAACCAATGAGATGGTGAGTGACCCAGACAATAATGGTCAACGCCAGTGTCGTGTTGATTGAGGAAGTGGGAGACATAAAACCGGGAATAAGACCAATCAGATTAGCCACGGCAATATAGAGAGCAAATGTAGCAATCATTGAGAAGTAACGATCAGTGAGTTCCTCCCCCATATTGGTTAAGAAAAATTCATGCATGCCACCAATGGCCAGCTCCCAGAAGTTCTGTCCTTTCCCTGGGATCATCTCAATATTACTGAGAGTAAGCTTACCAACCACCACCAGAAAAATCATAACAAACCAGGTATAGGTCATATATGGCGCACAAAGTTTTTCCAGAATGCCATCACCAATGGGACCATGTGGAATCGGCAGCCCCAACTTCTCCAGAATAATTGAAATAAATAATATCGGATGTTCCATAACTCTCCCTCTTACCCTTTCC
>JAOZKN010000221.1 GCA_029935315.1 Desulfocapsa sp.
TATGGAATACTCTTCTGAAGTAAAAGAAATGTGCCCCCTGACCCAGGGGTGCAATCACGGGCCTTCGCCCATTCCCCAGGAAGGGGGCTGGACACAGGCCAGAGAGATTAAAGACATTCGTGGCCTCACCCACGGAGTTGGCTGGTGTGCGCCCCACCAGGGTGCATGTAAGCTTACCTTAAACATTAAAGACGGGATCATCGAGGAAGCACTTATCGAGACCATCGGCTGTACCGGGATGACCCATTCAGCTGCCATGGCATCCGAGATCATGCCCGGCAAGACCATTCTTGAGGCCTTAAATACAGATCTCGTCTGCGATGCCATCAATGTGGCCATGCGTGAGCTCTTTCAGCAGATCGTTTATGGTCGCAGCCAGTCCGCTTTTTCTGAAGGCGGGCTGCCCATTGGTGCAGGCCTTGAGGATCTTGGCAAAGGACTGCGATCTGTCACTGCCAGTACCTACGGCACAAAACTCAAGGGGCCACGGTATCTTGAAGTGACTGAGGGCTATGTTCTTGAACTAGCACTTGATAAAAATGATGAGATCATCGGCTACAAGTTTGTGCACCTTGGACGCATGATGGATGGTATCAGAAAAGGTGAAGATGCCAACAAGGCCATGGAAGCAGCAACCGGGACCTACGGTCGATATGAGGATGCCGTTAAAACAATTGATCCGCGTGAAGAATAAGGAGAAAAATCATGGCGTTATTTGAAAGTTATGAGAGGCGGATCGATCAGATCATTCCTGTGCTCAAAGAGCATGGCATGGAAAGCCTTGAAGAAGCTAAAAAAGTTTGTGACGATTACGGTGTGGATGTTGCAAAGATTGTAAAAGACATCCAGCCCATCTGTTTTGAAAATGCCTGCTGGGCGTATACGGTTGGCGCAGCCATTGCCATCAAGAAAGGCCAGACCAAAGCCGTTGATATTGCCTCAACCCTTGGTCTTGGTCTGCAGTCTTTCTGTATTCCGGGATCGGTGGCAGACAGTCGCCAGGTTGGAATCGGACATGGAAATCTCGCAGCCATGCTGCTGCGTGAAGAGACTAAATGTTTTGCATTTCTTGCAGGGCACGAGTCCTTTGCCGCTGCTGAAGGTGCCATTGGTCTGGCAAAATCGGCCAACCACGTACGCAAAGACCCATTACGGGTCATCTTGAATGGCCTTGGCAAAGACGCTGCCTATATTATTTCCCGCATCAATGGTTTTACCAGTGTGGAAACAAAGTTTGATTATTCAACATCCGAGTTGACCATCGAAAAAGAGGTGCGTTTTTCAGAGGGTGAACGGGGCAATGTGCGCTGCTACGGTGCCGACGATGTTCGTGAAGGGGTGGCAATTAACCATCTGGAAGGTGTTGATGTTTCTATTACCGGAAACTCCACCAACCCGACTCGCTTTCAGCATCCTGTTGCCGGAACCTATAAGAAAGAATGTATTTTACAAGGGAAGAAATATTTCTCTGTGGCTTCCGGTGGCGGTACAGGTCGTACTCTGCATCCGGATAATATGGGCGCAGGTCCAGCCTCTTATGGTATGACCGACACCATGGGTCGTATGCATTCTGACGCACAGTTTGCCGGCTCTTCTTCAGTGCCTGCCCATGTTGAAATGATGGGGCTTATCGGCATGGGAAATAACCCCATGGTTGGAGCATCAGTGGCTGTTGCCGTTGCCCTGCAGGAGGCAAGCTAAGCAAGCACTCACTACAGAAACACATTTTCACCAATCCTTTTCGTTTTCTCTAAAAAAGGATTGGTGAGTCTGCAAGATCAATCACCTTCCAGTGGTTGCGCCTCAGGGGCTGTGGCATCGTGGACTTTTGCTTTGCCCTTCTTCCACGCTTCTTTGCTTTTATCTTTTGTTTTATCCCAGGCTCCTGCGGAACCTTCCTTTGTAGCACCCCAGGCTTTTTTAGAGCCCTCTTTGGTTGCATCCCAGGCCTCAGCAGAACC
>JAOZKN010000133.1 GCA_029935315.1 Desulfocapsa sp.
ACCCAGATTGATATGGAGCTCTCCTTTATGGATGAGGAGCAGATCATTGAAATCACCGAAGGTATGATTGCCAAACTCTTTAAAGATACGTTAGATATCGAAGTGGCCCCACCCTTTCAAAGAATCAGTTACGATGAGTCCATGGACAGGTTCGGTACCGATCGTCCCGACATGCGTTTTGGTTTTGAACTGGTTGATCTCACTGAAATTGCCAAAACCTGTTCCTTTAAAGTTTTTCGTTCCATTGCCGATGGTGACGGAACCGTGCGGGCCATAAATGCCAAAGGCTGTGCTCATTTCTCTCGTAAGGATCTTGATGTCCTCACGGACTATGTTGCTCAATTTGGTGCCAAGGGGCTTGCCTGGGTGAAAATGAAGGCCGATGGCGAATGGCAGTCACCTATTGCTAAGTTTTTCAGCGATGAAGAACGTGCGGCCATGACCAGAGAACTCGGTGCCGAAGAAGGTGATCTCCTCTTCTTTGGAGCAGATAAAGCATCCGTGGTCCTCCCGGTTCTTGGGGAGTTGCGGGTGGAGATTGCCCGTCGTCTCGAGCTTCGCGACAAGAAATCCTTTAACTTTGTCTGGGTTACCGATTTTCCCTTGATGGAGTATGACGAAAACAAGAAACGTTTTCAGGCTCTGCATCACCCATTCACCGCCCCTAAAGAAGAAGACCTGGGGAAATTGGAAAGTGATCCGGGCTCCGTTTACAGCCAGGCATACGATCTGGTGTTAAATGGAACAGAGATTGGTGGTGGATCCATTCGTATCCATCAGAGTGATATCCAGTCAAAAGTGCTTGAAGCCCTTGGCATTAGCAAGGAAGAGGCTAATAATAAATTCGGCTTTCTCCTGCGTGCTCTTGAACTTGGTGCCCCACCCCATGGTGGCCTGGCCTTTGGCCTGGACAGACTGTTGATGATTATCACCGGCAGCGATTCCATCCGCGACGTTATCGCCTTTCCAAAAACCCAGCGTGCCACCTGTCCCCTCACCGAAGCACCGGCAAGTGTTGCCAGAAAACAGCTTACAGAGTTGTATCTGCGCCCGGACTGGAAAGAGAGCGAATAGATTCACAGGATTCAGTATCGAACAGGAGTTTCATTGTTTGACCTTTCCTGTTCGATTCCGGGTCTGATTCTCTAGCCAGCGTACTCCGCTAACTGCACTAAAAATACCCAGATTCCGGTTAAAAACATCAAGGCAATGGCCGCACCGGCCAAAGCACTGTCAATTGCGTTCTGATGTTGTTTCACCAGGCGTTGCCACCACACATTCTGGCCTTTTCTGTTCTTCTCTATTGGTTTCCAACATCCCAACGGCAATATTGTCTGGTAACATTGCCCACTCTCTGTGGTCATTTTATTTTTCATAATTCCCCTCACTTTTGTGTTTCTTTGATAATAAGGAGTGTAATAGAGGTGGGTACTCACAGAGTGAGCACCCTGTGAAAAAAATCGAAATTTCTTCAGATTATTCAAACTCAGCCAGTAATAACAGTCAGTATCTGCTGTTGCAGCACTGCCCTGGAGAAGAGCTGTACGATGAAAAGCTGGAGTATCAGTGGCAACCAGGACGTTTTTTGTAAATCTTACTGGTGAGTTCTGTTAAGATGGATTCAACGACTTGTTCTTCATATAAACTTCGTAAAGAGGGCTTCTCCATGCGTAAAATACTCCTCAGTTGCTGCTTTCTCCTCTGTTTTTCCCTGCCTGTTGCTGCCCTTGAAATTGCGGGCGTGCAGATACCGGAAACCCTGGATAGTGATTTGACCCTTAACGGGGCCGGGATTCGCTCAAAATTTTTCTTTAAAATTTATATCGCTGAATTATACCTTGAGCATCCGGCAAAAACTGCAGATGCAATCCTTGATAGTGCGGGGCGCAAGCGCATGACCATGCATATTCTCTATGATGAAGTGAGCAGGGAAAAGCTCGTTGGTGGTTGGAATGAAGGATTTGAAAACAATCTAACTGCCGAACAACTGCAACAGCTGGCTCCAAGCATCCTGCAGTTTAACGATTTATTCACAAGCGTGCACGGAGGGGAAGAAATTATTCTTGATTATACGCCGGGAGTGGGAACCCTCGTCTCCATTGCAGGCAAAGAAAAGGGCGTGGTTAAAGGAGCAGATTTTAATCGCGCCCTGCTCTCGATCTGGCTTGGTGATGAACCTGTTGCAGATGATCTGCGGGATGATTTGCTTGGCAATACGTGAGAGGCGCAAATTCTTATTTTATGTTGATAGCATCATACCGGCACCCTGATTTATTTTCCAGTTGTGTAGGGATAGCCTTTTTTTGCCCAGTCGTAGATACCGTAACGCAGATTGTAAATTCGTTTAAATCCGCTGTTTGCCATTATTCGTGCGGCCACTGTGGATCTGTTCCCAGTTGCACAGTATACAAAAATATCTTCATGTTTCTTTGATTCCAGTTCATTCATCCTGGCCTGTAGCTGTCGAATGGGGATCAGGTGTGTTCCTTCAAGGTGGAACTTCTCATATTCTTTTGGAGTTCGTACATCGAGAA
The DNA here is from genome assembly GCA_029935315.1 of Desulfocapsa sp. Taxonomy (GTDB): domain Bacteria; phylum Desulfobacterota; class Desulfobulbia; order Desulfobulbales; family Desulfocapsaceae; genus Desulfocapsa. The sequence continues at coordinate 2,535 of JAOZKN010000133.1, forward strand.
TATAGGGTTGTAGATTCTTCAGGATTTTGGCTGCTTCCTCTGCTGTGACAGCAGTGTAATTAGGGCGAATCAATTCAATGACATTTATTTTTCCCGAAGTAGTTCCAAGGCGAAAGGAGTATGTCCCTGTGTTTTTCATCTTGAAAAAAGGTGATTTTTCCGGGTTTGGAGAAATCTTGTCCTGATAATTGAGTTCAGGTATGGAAAAATCCAGGCTTGCCCCATCTTGGGAAAAGCTGAATTTGATATAATCACCCCGGTATACGGTGAGATTGATCTCCTTGTCTGCAGGATCAACGGGGAGAACACGGTAACCGGTGATAATCTCACCAGATATCATATCGTCCTGATTTGCATGAGCATTGAGTAGGGGGAGGAAGAAGAAAAGACAAGAAAACAGAATAATTCTTTTTAACATTATGGGCTCCGTACGAGTACGTCAGAGTGAATAGACTTTTCTTAACTGAGGACTGACAGTCCACGTTCCAGATCCTGAATCAGATCCTGTGGGTCTTCAAGGCCAATATTAAGACGTATTATGGTTTTCCCGGAATAGAGCGAGGTGGTGTGTCTCTGTTGTTTACCGGCAGTGAGCAAGCTTTTGTACCCGCCCCAGCTATATCCAAGGCCAAAGTGTTCCAGAGTATCAATAAACATTCCCAGCGTCTTTGTCGAATACTTTTCTTTGAATGTGAAGGCAAACAGGCCTGAAGAACCACTGAAATCACGGAGAAAGAGTTTATGTTGAGGGTGGTTGGGTAGTGCCGGGTGGATCACTGTGTCGATCCTTGCATGATTAATCAGCTGTGAGGCGACCTGCAGGGCCGATTGTTCATGTTGTCTGAGCCTGGTTGCCAGCGTGTTTAAGCCGCGCAGGGCAAGGTAACAGTCACTGTCGGGAGTGTACATCTCCATATTCCTGTAATACTGACTCAGGATATGAGCATATTTTTTATTTACCGTCACAGCTCCCAGCAACACGTCCGAATATCCTGCAATATATTTTGAAAGCGACTGGATTGAGATATCAAGGCCAAGTTCAAAGGGCTTGCAATAAAGAGGCGTGGCCCAGGTATTATCCATGGCTGTAATGATATTCCTTTTTGTTGCAAGAGCAGTGATGGCCGGGATATCCTGAATTTCAAAGGTGTTTGATCCGGGAGATTCCAGGAGAATCAGACGGGTATTTCCTTGGATATAGTCCTCTATCTCTGCTCCAATGGCGGATGGAATAAGAGTAGTCTCTATACCGAACTTTGGCAGGATTCTTTTACAGAAACTGATTCCGGGTTGGTAGGCGTTATCCACCAGTAAAACGTGGTCACCACTTTTGCAGAAGGCCAGTAATGTGTTTTGGATGGCAGACAGGCCAGAGGAGAAAATGCGGCTTAGAGCGCCATTTTCAAGCTTCTGCATGGCCTCTTCCAGCGAACGCTGTACGGGGAATCTGTCTGTACCGTATACCGGTGATTGTAATTCCCCTCTTCCGGCCTTACACATCTCAGCATAATCACGGAAGAGGACTGTGGAGCCACGATAAACAGGCGGGTTGACAGTCACCGGCGGGTGGGCCGCATGACTGTCATCATGCCAGTGCTGCTGAATGGTCTCTGTTGCTTTTTTCAACTCAGCTGCGAATCATGTCTGCTATCTGAAAGGCCACTTCCAGGCTTTGTTCAGCATTCAAACGTGGGTCACAGGTGGTGAGGTAATTATTGGCAAGTTCTTCATCAACAATGTTTCTGGCGCCACCGGTACATTCGGTGACGTTTTCACCGGTCATTTCCAGGTGGATCCCGCCGGGGATGGTGCCTTCTGCCCAGTGGGTTTCAAAAAAGCAGGTGATTTCAGAGAGAATATCATTGAAATTACGGGTCTTATGTCCACTTTTGGCCGTGTAAGTATTGGCGTGCATGGGATCACAGTTCCAGACAATATTATAGCCTTCACGCTTGGCTTCACGCAATAGAGGCGGCAGGACTTTTTCGATGTTGGCCATGCCCAGACGTGTGATAAGGGTCAGGCGTCCCGCTTCATTCTCAGGATTTAAGGCATCAATCAGTTTTTTGACATTATCAAGATCGTAGTCAGGGCCGATTTTCACCCCGATTGGATTATTGACACCACGCAGGAATTCAACATGGGCACCGTCAATCTGGCGGGTTCTCTCGCCAATCCAGAGCATATGTGCAGAACAGTCATACCACCCGCCACCCGTTGAATCCTCACGGGTAAGTGCCATTTCATAACCAAGGAGCAGTGCTTCATGGGAAGTGAAAAATTGTGCCTGTTTCATCTGCGGGGAGTCTGGATCAATACCGATGGTCTCCATAAACTGCAGGGCCTGGTTAATCTGTTTTCCAAGCCGTTCATAATTTCGTCCCATGGGAGACTGTTTGACAAACTCCTGATTCCAGGCAGAAACCCGCTGCAGTGCGGCAAAACCACCACGGGTGAATGCACGTAGTAAATTCAGGGTGGATGCAGCCATATTATAGCCCTGCATCATACGGTTTGGGTCGGGGATTCGGGCAGCCTCAATGGGATCAGGGCTGTTGACCATATCGCCGCGATAGGACATAAGCTCTATGCCATCCACCATTTCGGTGTCAGCGGATCTGGGCTTGGCAAACTGTCCGGCAATGCGACCAACTTTGATCACCGGCTTGCCGCCGGCATAGGTCAGGACCACTGCCATCTGCAATAAAACTTTTAAAGTCTCACGAATTTTGGGGGCCGTAACCTGGGGAAAAGCTTCGGAGCAATCACCACCCTGCACCAGAAAGGCATCTCCGGTGACGGCTTTGGCCAGCATTGCCTTCAGGTCGCGTATTTCTCCGGCAAAGACAAGAGGGGGAAGAGTTGAAAGGCTGTCGACCACTGCATCGTGAGCCGCCATATCGGGCCATTTCGGTTGTTGCAGGGCAGTGAAATCCTGCCAGCTTGTTTTTGACCAGTTTGTGTTTTGTGTTCCCATGGTATTCTGTCTCTCTTTTCTTGCTTAGGATTGTATTTATCTGCAACAAATCTGCACATCGAAGGCATTTAAAATTCGTAACTCGCCCTCTCTTTTTTTTCCCTGTGGAGCGTCCCTGAATGCAAGCTCCGGGAGCATCTTTTCGGCATCTTGCCGCGAGGGAATGGCCTCCATGCCGGTGGCGAGAACCTTTTTATTCCCGCTATCAAGGAGTTCCGCATCGCGGCCATTTGTAACCACAGCCAGCGGAATCTGGTATTCTTTTTCTAAAACCCTGGCAGCGGCAATGGCACCACGTTCCCTGCTCACCAAGGATCCCGGACCATAGCGGATAATCATAAAGGTCTTCGATCCCAGTGTCACCGCCAGTTCAATATTGGAACGTACAAACTGTGTCGAGAAAAGCGTCTCGATAAAACGGCGTGGTTCAAGCTCTTTTTTGCTGTAGCCAAGATCATTGACCAGCATTTTGGAAAGATCCTGCCTGAAGCGCTCATCATCGGTGTCTGGTATCTCTTCACCGGTGATAAAATCGTTCAGGGTTCCGTAAATAATATGGTGTGTTGGAACATCTATCATATGTAGCTGTCGCTCCAAACAAATATGCCCCTCCTTAGCAGAGGGGCATAAAAATTATATCCCTCTGGATCTTACAGAGTCAGCCAGGATTCGGAAAAGAGGCTTTGTCCGGACAGGGCTTTATAGGTCTTGTAATGCTCAAGGGCAACACCTGAAAGACCGGCAGCACCAGGATCATTACCGTCCATCATTCCATGCACCAGATCCACGTGTTCCTGACGCTCACCTTTACAGATAGCCATCAGTTCGGCATCGTAGGAGTTTACGATTGCAGTGCTGATACCATGTTTCATGAGCATGATGAGATAGGTGCGATCGAGATACTTACGCAACTCTTCTGCAACACCATTAGAGACATTGGAAAGACCAACTGTGGAACCGGCACCGGGTGCGATATCCTGCAGCATTTCCATAAACTCAAGGCCAGCTGAAATCTGATCAGTTCCAAGAGTGATGGGCGTTCCGATTGGGTCAAAGAGGATTTTTTCGTTTGGAATTCCGGCTTCATTCAATGCCATCATCAGATCAACTGCCATGGCTGCACGTTCTGCTGAATCACGAGGCATACCGTCAGCACCCCAGAGAAGAGCAATAACGTCACATTTCATCTCAGCAGCAACAGGAA
>JAOZKN010000043.1 GCA_029935315.1 Desulfocapsa sp.
CTTTTTTGCTGGTTCCTCCCCTTCTTTAGGAGGTTCAAAGGTCTTCAAAAAAGCCTCTATATCTCTGTGTCCGGAAAAAAAACTTGCAACAGCTATCACACCGCCCACAAGCACAGATTGCGCAAATGACCATGACATAACCAGCCATGAGCCACCTGTTAATGCCAGAAGAAAGCCAAGACTCATGGCCTGCACCTGTTTTAATGAAATATCAAGCACAGCCTGCTATCCTTCTGTATCTTCATCTTCCGGCTTTTCCATCTGGCTTCGAAGAACATCAAACAAGCTCTTATACCCAGCGGCAATACCAAAAGCGAGACCAATAAATGTAAACCAGGGAGATGTAGCCCCCTCAAAGAAATACTTATCGAGGTAAATACCACCACCCAGGCCTATAAAAATCGCTATTACAACGGTGAATCCGATATGCCCGTAGTTGCCGAGAGCACTTATCATCTCGGTACTCAATTTAGCCATGTTTGTTTCCACCTTTTACTATCCGCAAAACATCTTTGCAGACCGTTGAATTTGTTATCATGCTCACCCATTAAAGTCAATTGTTTTCTTAATTTTACACCATTTTTTTGAATGACCATTCAGTCATTTCTATAGCCTTTTTCAGCTCTTCAGTGGTGTGAGCCGCTGAAATAAAAGCAACTTCGAACTGAGACGGGGCAAGATAAATTCCCTTTTCGAGCATCTGCCGATAATGTACTCCGTATCTATCCGTATCAGCTTTCATGGCCGAATTAAAATCGGTAACAGGATCTGGGGTAAAAAATCCGGTCATCATTGAGCCTACCCTGTTGAGGGTGACCGGAATACCTGCCGATTCTGCCGCTTTGGTCAGGCCATCGGCAAAGAACTCCGCCTTCTCATTCAGTTCTTTATAAAAATTTTCTCTTCGCAACATTCTCAGGTTGGCAATTCCGGCAGCCATGGCCAGAGGATTACCAGACAGGGTTCCCGCCTGATACACTGGTCCGTCTGGTGCGATCATATCCATTATTTCCGCCTTTCCGCCATATGCACCAACCGGCAGGCCACCACCGATGATTTTACCAAGACAGGTAAGATCCGGCATAACATCAAAATACTCCTGCGCCCCGCCGTAAGACAGGCGAAAACCTGTAATCACTTCATCAAAAATAAGTACAATCCCAAGTTCTTCGGTAAGAGCACGCATCTTTTGCAGAAATGTTTTACCAGGGGCGATACAGCCCATATTTCCGGCAACAGGCTCTACAATAACACAGGCGATGGAATCACTTTTCTCCCGCAATGTTTTTTCCAGGATTTTTTCGTCATTATAAGGAATGGAGATGGTGTTTTTAACGATATCCTCTGGTACTCCGGGACTGCCCGGGATTCCCAAGGTAATCACGCCTGAGCCGGCTTTGACTAAAAACGAATCTGCATGACCATGATAGCAACCGTCAAACTTAACAATAACATCTTTCCCTGTATAGCCCCGGGCAAGACGCACGGCACTCATGGTTGCCTCGGTTCCGGAATTGACAAAGCGAACCTTCTCCAGAGACGGAACAGCTTCCACAACCATGGCAGCAAGAGCCATCTCTTTGGTTGTCGGCGCTCCAAATGATGTGGAGTCCCCCGCTGCGTCCCTCACCGCTTCAACAATTTCGTCAGGAGCATGGCCATGAATCATTGGCCCCCAGGAACAGACAAAATCAAGATACTCGTTGCCGTCCACATCAAAAAGTTTTGAGCCTTTGGCCTTTTGAATAAAAACAGGATCACAACCAACCGAACGGCATGCCCTGACAGGACTGTTTACGCCACCGGGGATTACTTCTTTGGCTTTTTCAAACATCTTTCCAGAAATCGTTGTGTTCATTTGGACTCCAATTTTGTTTTAGATATAATTTGACAAACTCGTAAAAACCTAAATTTGTAGATGGCATTGTATAGGAAATATTCGAATAGTTTTCTGCTGCAATAAAAGAATATATTTCTCCTCAAAACAATGGAACATACCATGAGTTGTAAATAAGTGTCAAACAGCTTCCACCCTTGACCTTTTCACAAAGGTACACATTGTATTCGATTCGATTGATCTTGCGAGCATGGAACGACTGCGTAAATTTTGCTTGTCATGAAAAACAGCAGGAAGTACATTATCCACATTATAATGAATTTTGTGTTCTTCTTTAATGAAGAACCCTGCCAGTATCAGTGCCTTCACGAAATTCCAGGGTACTATAATTTGACAAACTCGTAAAAACCTAAATTTGCAGATGGCTAAGTAAAAAATTTCATATCCGAGGCGCAAACATTTTCTATCATTACGGCGTACTAAGGTACGTTGTGATGATAGAAAATGTGTAGCAACGAAGGAGATGAAGAATTTTTTACGATGCCATTAAAATTTCAGAAATGGAGAAAATAAAAATGAGCGATAACGTAAAAGAAGTAAGCGATGCTGATTTCGAATCTATAATTGCCTCAGACACCCCTTGTCTGGTTGATTTCTGGGCCCCATGGTGCGGCCCCTGCAAAGCCATTGGCCCTGTTGTTGACGCACTGGCTGAGGAATACAAAGGAAAAGCGACCATCGTTAAGATGAATGTGGATGACAATCCTGCCACACCCGGAAAATTCGGTATTCGTGCAATTCCCACGCTCATTCTCTTTAAGAGCGGTGACAAGGTAGATCAGGTCACAGGCGCTGTTGGCAAAGCCCAGCTCATTGAACTTATCGAAAAAGCACTGTAAGCATCCATACGTGTACAGACCCTTTTTATGAAGGGTCTGTCTTTCTTCTTCCACAGAAGGTATTCTTCCATGGCAAGCGATCATTACAAGCTGATTATTCTTGGAGCAGGTCCTGCGGGTCTCACTGCCGGGCTGTATGCTGCCCGGGCCCGAATGGATCACCTGCTCATTGAGAAAGGAGCTGAAGGCGGACAGATCCTCCTCACCGACTGGATAGATAATTATCCCGGCTTCCCTGAAGGTCTTTCAGGTTTTGATCTGGCTGAAAAAATGGCCGCCCATGCCAAACGCTTTGATTTGAACTCCATGTTTGGCAATGTATTATCCATGGATCTCAGTGGCAAGCCCCTGCGCCTCGAACTGGAAGACAGCAACGCACTTACTTGTGACAGCCTTATCATTTGTACCGGTGCGCATCCTCGCCCCCTGAACATTCCAGGTGAAAAAGAGCTCACCGGCAAAGGTGTTTCTTACTGTGCAACCTGCGACGCTCCTTTTTACCGTAATCAGCATGTTGCTGTTATCGGCGGTGGAAACACTGCAGTGCAAGAGGCCTCACATCTCACCAAGTTTGCCGACAAAGTGACCCTGATTCATCGTCGCGACGAGCTGCGTGCCACAAAAATCCTTCAGGAAAAAGCCTTTGCCAATCCTAAAATTGAATTTATCTGGGATACTACAACCACAGCAGTAACGGGCACAGAAGGAGTGGAAGGGCTGGAACTGCTCAATAAAAACGGTGACAAATCGACCCTGCAGGTTGAGGGCGTCTTTATTCTTGTGGGAGTTCTCCCCAACAATGAAATGCTCCCCCTCGAGTTATTGAAAGCAGATTCTGGCGGATTTATCCCCACGGACCTGGAAACCAGAACAGCGGTGGAAGGGGTAATGGCTGCCGGAGATATCCGCAGCAAAGAAGTCCGGCAGGTGATTAATGCCGCAGGCGAAGGCGCAACTGCTGTACTTGCTGCCGAAAACTACCTTGTAAACCTCAGCTAAACAGAACTATTATGATGTCCCATTTTCGTTTTCTTCCCGCGCACTCTTCTCTTGCTCGCCTTGTTCCCACTATTCTTTCAGCACTGCTTATGCTTCTCTCTTTGAGCAGCTGTGCAACACTTCAGTCCTGGTTTGACAACGGGGAAGAGGATGGTGAAGAGGTTCGTCTGGCCGCCAAAACTCTGGCTGGCAAGGGAATTGATGAATTTTCCGTGGGCAACTACTATAAGGCACGAAAATATTTTGATAAAATCCTGGACTTCTATCCTTTCAGTCCGGAAGCCACCCTGGCGCAGTTAAAAGGTGCAGATAGTAATTACTATATGGAGAACTATGAGGAAGCCCTCATGCTCTACCATGAGTTTGAAGAACGACACCCCACAAATGAGGCAATTCCTTATGTGATGTACCAGATTGCCATGTGCTACTATCAGCAGATTGATCGTATTGACCGTGATACCAACGGGGCCGAGAATGCGATTAAAGAATTCTCCAAGCTCTTACGTGCCTTTCCAGGCTCGCCATACACTCGAGAAGTAAAAGGAAGAATCCGGGCAGCCAACGAGTTCCTGGTAAACCACGAATATTTCGTGGTGGAATTTTACCTGAGAACTGAAAAATATGAACAGGCACAAGCCCGCCTTACCTACCTGGTCAACACCTATCCTGACGCAAGTATTACCCCTAAAGCACAGAAACTCCTGAAACGACTGGAAGCTGGAGATCCTCCGGGATTCAATCTTTCCAGCTGGTTCAAAGACAGCATTTTACCGGACTGGCAACTGTTTTGAGCTTGCTCACCGCTGCACAGTATTTAACTGTTGTTGTTCTGGTTTGATCTGACAAAGTTAACAATGGGGTCTGATCAAGTCTGGCGCGTTCGGGAATAAACTCAACCACTGTTGTCAATAAGACGGTTATAGTTGCCAATGACTCCTTAAATATTGTAGCGTGAATGATATCCGACTTCTGGATAATAACTTGCAATGAGCTGCAAGGAAAATAAATGGAACTTTCAATATATAATCCAAGCAATGTTAAAGAAATTGAACAGCTATTCATTCAAACATTTTCGGATTCAGAAGGTCAGTCAGAGGGGGAAACAATAGGACATTTGGTCAGGGATTTTATGAATAGCACTGATTCCAACAATCTTTATTGTTTTGTTGCCAAGGAAAATGAGCAAATCATCGCTAGTATCTTTTTTACCAGGATGATATTTGAAAGTGGTATTAGTGCCTTCATTCTGGCTCCCGTAGCAGTACACACAGACCACCAGGGAAAAGGTATTGGGCAGAAGTTGATTAACTTCGGTCTTAATACCCTGAAAGAGAATGGGGTGGAGCTGGCGGTTACGTATGGTGATCCTAATTTTTATTCTAAAGTTGGGTTTACCGTCATGACCGAAAAGGTAGTGCCAGCCCCCTTGAAATTAGAATATCCAGAAGGTTGGCTGGCCCAATCCTTGGTTGGTGGTGAAATTGAACCGATTACTGGCAAGTCGCATTGTGTGGAAGCACTTAATAAGCCAGAATTATGGTAACAGGCTATTGAACCTAACAAGACCAAATAATTGAGCGAACACCCCAACTTACGATGTCTATTGGTAATGTCAAAGGTGGTCTCACCCAATTTCTAAAAATATCAGATCAAGTCTGAACAGCTAGAATCAAACAACCACCTTCTCTTCTGCCTCGCTAAAGGCACTGGAGACGGGAGAAACTTCCATGGCCCGTACGGGGCAAATGGGGACACAGAGTGCACAGCCTGTGCACTTCTCAGGATCGAAAATGACTTCCATTTCCGGGCGTTTAATGGCCAGTGCTCCCACCGGACAGATTCCGGTACAGGCACCGCACTGAAAGCATTTCTCATCATCACGATTGATGGCAGCTGCCAGACGTTCCGCCTGAACATCAAAAGATCTCAGATAGTCCAGGGATTTTTTAACCTTATCCTTCACCCCTTTCAGTTCAAGAATCATCACTCCTTCACGCTGCGGCAGGATATCGGCCTTTAGAATATTGAACTCAATATCATACTGCTTCACCAGTTGATAAATCATAGGCTCACTGCTGGTTTCTTTTGGAAATCGTAATATATATATCCGTGTTGCCATCTTATTGACCTCAAAATTTAAATAAGCACACATCCTTCAGCGGATTCATCGTGCCTGATTAGAAACTTACAAATGCTTCAAAACGGGACAGAGCTACAGCTGATCAGCCACCACATTCAGTCCATAACAACTCAGTCCACTGTTTAAGCTCGCTGTACTACAACTGCCTGTTCACCGCTGCAACGAGTGTATCAAGGGGGGCATCGGTATCGATAACAATGGCCACCTCATCCTTCGTTAACACCTGAAAACGCTTCCTCTGGGCCAGATAAATTTCCCAATTCCCATCGGAGACCGCATCAGGATCAACAGCACGGAGAGCAAGCCGTTCTTTTACCACTGCTTCGTCACAGCTGCAATACACAAAAATAACCTTCATCTGACCGGCAAAACGCTCGCGAACAAGATCCCGTTCCGCCAGGGACTGATACGAACCATCAAGTACTACGCAGCCATGCTTATCTTTCCTGAAATGTTTATCGGCATGATCAAGGAGAGCATCGTAGGTACGTCTGCTGAACTCGGGAGTATAGATCCCTTTATCCACCTCTTCCTGCTGACCGGTTTCAGGTGTTATTCCGGCAAGCTCTTTGCGCAGCCGGTCGGAATTATAATACGGGAAAGCAAACTGCTTTGCCCAGGCCGACGCCAGATAACTCTTTCCGGTGGCAATCATCCCGAAAAAAACAATAAGCAGATTCTCAGGCCGCTGCATATTTCTCTGCCAAAAGAAAATGTTTTTTCGCCTGCTCAATACAGCTTGTCTTTGTCTCTTCATCCACAGCCGGATCCCCAGCCGTAAACAGTGCAATTTTGGCTCGCACGTAAGTACGATAGCATTTATAAAAATTCAACATTTCGGTCAGTCCAGAATCACCGGATTTTGCCACAAACTGCTCGACAAAATAGTCGGACAACTCTTTCTCACCATAAAAATCAAGATCCATGGCCAGAAAGGCTACATCGGCGGCAACATCCGTGTAGCGAAAACGTTCGTTGAACTCAATGCAGTCAAAAATATACACAGGATCGGAAAGACAGATATTTGCAGAATGCATATCCCCATGACAATCCCGAATTTTTCCTGCGTCAATGCGCGCCTGAAAACGATCTTCGTGGTTGAGAAACTCTTTGGCATAGGCAGAGATGGCTTCAAACTGGCTTCTGCTCAGTGCCTCTCCACCCACAAACCCTTCGGTCTGTTCAAAATTCTCCAGCACGTTTACCGCCACAGATTTTGCCAGACCAAATTCCTGGATGGCAGCATCTCCTGCTGCATCTTCGTAAAAGGGAACAAGCTGGGCAATGATGGCATCGATATGCCCACGGGTAACTTTTCCTGCAGCCATCAGTCTGCCCATCATCTTATCTTCCGGCATGCGGGCCATTTTAATACCATACTCCACCACCTCGCCACTGCCATTCAGACAGAAGGAATCGCCTTCCACATTCAGGGTCACCAGCTCTTTGTAGAGATCGGGACAGAGTCGTCTATTGAGCACTAATTCCTGCTCACAATAGTACTTGCGTTTTTCAAGACTGGAAAAGTTTAAAAAACCAAAATCGACGGGTTTTTTCCACTTGTACACAGAATCGCCCGCCAGTAAGACAAAAGAGATATGGGTCTGGACCAGCGCTACATCTTCTGCCGGATGGGGATAATTTTCTTTCTGCTGTAAAAACTGTATATACTCTGGAAGCGTTGCATTACTCATTGAACAAACTCCTTTACGAGAACAATCTCAAAAAAAATGGCCGGAACTTTACCTAATGTACGTATCATGATATTGTGACTCCAGCAAAGGGAACAAAAGCCAAAGCAAAGAATGTCAAGGATACGATGAATCAGGACACTATACTTGAACTCCTCACAGGAGTTCAACAGGGAAATTACTCTGTTGAGCATGCATTACACAAATTACGCCATATGCCCGGACAATTTATTAAGGATGCCTGCATAGACCACCACAGAAGTCTGCGCACCGGAATACCTGAAGTCATTTTCGGAGAATCAAAAAGCAGCGAGCAAATTATTGCCATTGCCAACACCTTCACAGAAAACAAGGCTCTTTTTCTGGCAACCCGGGTGGATGCAACAAAAGCTGCACAGGTTCTCGGGGAACTTCCAGACCTTCTTTACCACGAGGCAGCACGCATTCTTTCCTCCCCCCTGCCAGAACCCGATTACCAGAAAATCCGGGGCCAGATCCTTATTCTCTGTGCCGGCACATCCGATATTCCGGTTGCCGAAGAGGCACGAATCACCGCCACTGCCCTGGGAAATCCAGTCAGCACGCACTATGATGCCGGGGTTGCCGGCCTCCACCGCCTGTTCAACAGACAGGAGGAAATAAGCTCCGCCTCGGTAATTGTCGTGGTGGCAGGGATGGAGGGCGCACTCCCAAGCGTTGTCAGCGGCATGTGTTCTGCACCTGTGGTCGCCGTTCCCACATCCATTGGCTATGGTACAAGTTTTGGTGGAATCACAGCACTTTTGGGCATGTTAAACAGTTGTGCGCCAGGACTTGCCGTGGTAAATATCGACAACGGTTTTGGAGCTGCCTGCCACGCATCCGCCATAAACCGAAAAAATCCCTCCAAAACCTTGCAAGAATCCGGCAGTACAGTATAATCGCTGCAAATTAAACAACACTTAAGGAAGCGGCACGTAAATAAATCATTCAAAATTGTTTACATTCTTTCCCTAACCATTAATTTCAGGAATCCTGAATGACCACATCACTCAAGTTGAAACTTTCTGCGCTTTTCTTTTTCATTTGCCTGTCAATCGTAACGATTGTCCCTTCATTTTACAGCGACACTCCCGACTGGTGGCAAAAATATATGGCTCCGGAAGGTCTGCGACTGGGGCTTGATCTCCAAGGTGGAATGCACCTTGTTCTCCAGGTCAACCTCGACAAGGCAGAAGAAGATTCCCTTGAGCTTGCAGCCAACGAACTGAAAGACAGCCTCAAAGAAAAAGGGATCAGTGCTGTTCGTACTAAATCTGATACAGGTGTCGTACTTTTTACCCTGCCAAACTCAGGTGCCGTCGATACCGTCAACCAGGTGGTTAAAGACAACTTCCCCGAGATCAACGTAAAAGTGGACGCCAAAGAAGGCTCTTTTCCTAAAATCACAGTGACTCTCAAACAATCTGAAATTGATTTTATCCGCACCCACGCGGTGGAACAGTCTCTTGAGATTATACGAAATCGAATTGATCAGTTTGGTGTTGCTGAGCCAGTTATTATCCGCCAGGGCGAAGCTGAAATTGTCGTCCAGTTACCGGGCGTTAAAGATCCAAAACGTGCCCTGAAACTTCTGGGCGAAACAGCCCAGCTCGAATTTAGACGAGTGGCAGATGCTGCAGGCATCAACATTTTTCAACTGGCCGATGAGTCCTTCAAGGCGGAACAGTGGAATGGTGAATGGAAAGATCATAAAGAAGTCGTAAAACTGAATCGTGCCCTGCAAAATCGTCTGCCGGAAAACACCAAAATATATATTGAAAAAGATACCGACCCTGAAACCGGACGGGTTATCATCCGCCCCATCCTCCTTGACGAACAGATCCTGATGACAGGAGAGATGGTGAAAAATGCCCAGGTGCGGATTTCCAATCAATTTAATGAGCCCTACGTTTCCATTGATTTCACCTCACGGGGCGGTAGGGTCTTTGCCAAACTCACTGAAGACAACGTGGGCAAACGGATGGCCATTGTCCTTGACGATATCGTTCGTTCGGCCCCTGTTATCCGGGAAAAAATCCTTGGCGGCTCTGCCCAGATCAGCGGCAGTTTCACCCACGAGGATGCTGCGGATCTCGCCATCGTCTTACGTGTTGGCGCCCTGCCTGCTCCCGTTGACATTATCCAGAACATGACCGTTGGCGCCAGCCTGGGGCAGGATTCCATTAACAAAGGAATGACTGCCGGTGTCTTTGGCGCAATTATTGTCCTCGTCTTTATGGCAATATACTATCGGATGTCCGGTATTATTGCCAACAGCGCCCTGATTTTGAATATTCTCTTTTTGTTCACAGGTCTTGCCATACTCAACGCAACCCTGACCTTGCCTGGTATTGCCGGTATTATCCTCTCAATCGGTATGGCCGTTGATGCCAATGTGCTCATCTTCGAACGAATGCGTGAAGAGTACGCCCTGGGAAAATCGGTTAAATCCAGTGTTGATGGCGGTTTTGCCAAGGCTTTCTGGACAATTGTCGATTCCCAGGTAACCACCCTGATAACGGCCATGGCACTCTTTATGTTTGGTACCGGTCCCATCAAGGGCTTTGCCATCACCCTTTCTCTTGGTATTATTTTCAACCTCTTCACTGCTCTTTTCTGTTCACGACTGATGTTTGATACGCTTTACTCCTTCCGCTCTTTGAAGAAGCTCAACTTTATGCAGTTTGTGAAAAAGCCAAATATCGACTTTATGCGTCTGCGCAACATCGCCTTTGGAATATCCGGGGTTATGGTTGCCATTGGACTTGTCGCCACTATTCAGGTGGGTCGTGGTAAAGCCAATATGGGCGTTGACTTCACCGGTGGTTCTCTGCTGCAATACAAAGCAGGCCAGGATTTCACCATGTCTGAAGTACGAAAAGCATTTTCCAGCAATGACATGAAGGATATTAATCTTCAGGAAGTAGAAGGTGAGCACCGACTGATTGTGAAGATTAAACAATCTGCTCACGTTGTGGGAGGGCTCGACAAACAGATCAGCGAACTGCTGAACACTGAACTCGCGGATAAAGGTTTTGTCCTCGAAAGCCAATCCGAGATCGGATCGTCTGTCAGTGAGGTCCTGCGGAACAAGGCTATTCAGGCAATCTTTATATCCCTCCTCGGGGTTATTGTTTACCTGGCCATGCGCTTTGATATTCGCTTTGGCCTGGCAGCTGCGGTTGCCACCTTCCATGATGTTATCGTGGTGCTTGGTATCTGCTGGCTTCTCGATGTGGAAATAACACTGTTGATTGTAACCGCGCTACTGACCCTGGCTGGATATTCACTGAATGACTCGGTGGTCGTCTTTGACCGGATACGGGAAAATATGCAGAAATCAGAAGGGCATTCACTCCTTGCACAGATTAACCAGAGTATCAATGAGGTCATGGGACGTACATTTGTCACATCAATGACCACTGCCATGGTGCTCCTTGCCCTCTTTTTCTTTGGCGGATCAGTTATTCACAGTTTCTCTCTGGCACTGCTCCTTGGAGTACTGGTTGGTACCTACTCCTCCATTTTTATTGCCAGCCCGTTGCTGAGTCTGTGGCCCGCAAAAAAAGTGCAAGACTGATTTATGGAACAGTTGCAACTCCCCGAGAATGTAAGGCGTATTGAGGCGAAGGAAACATTCACCTTTGCCTGCCATCCCGGGGTAACCTGTTTCACAGATTGCTGCCGACAGCTGGAACTTGCCCTGACACCCTACGATATCTTACGCCTGACACGTGAGACGGGGATGAACTCCAGGGAGTTCCTTGAACAATACGTGATCCAGGAACAGGAGGCCGAAGATGTGTTTCCCCGTTTCTACCTGACCATGGTGGACGATGGTCGTGCATCCTGTGTTTTTGTTTCCGAGAAAGGCTGTACCGTCTATCCGGGACGTCCCGGTGCCTGCCGTGCCTATCCCATGGGGCGTGCTGCCATTCGACAGGCCGACAACTCCATGGACGAGTTTTTTGTTCTTTTACAGGAAGCCCATTGTCATGGGTTTGAGGAAAAAGAAGAACAAAACAGTGACAGCTACGCAACAGAGCAGGGTCTCACAGAATTCAACACGTTCAACGACACCTTTGCCACCCTGCTGCAGCATGACAAAATTCGACAGGGATTGAAGCTCACCCCGGAACAAGTTAAGCTCTTTGTCCTGGCCCTCTATGATCTTGATTCATTCAGGCAACAGTTGCTGGCCGGGACATTGCAGAACTGTGGCGGATTCAACAAGGACACCCACAAAGAAAATGAACAGTTACTGCTCTTCGGCATTGAATGGCTGCACCAGGAATTATTTGACCAGGAAACAATAAAGTGAATAGCAAACCGCTAAAACTCGTCATATTCGACTGTGACGGAGTGATGTTTGACTCCAAGTTTGCCAACCAGACTTATTACAATCACTTGCTGGCCCACTTCAATTATCCTGAGATGGATGCTGAAGAGCTCGAGTACGTCCATATCCACAATGTTATGGAATCCACTCTCCACATTTTTCGTCACTACCCCGGCCAGGACCTTACTGCTGTAGACACGTTTCGCCAGAAAACCGGTTACGCGCCTTTCTTACAATATATGAACATGGAGCCGGATCTGATTCAATTTCTGGAAAGCTGCAAAACAAAATACCAGCTGGCAGTTTCCACCAACCGCACAAACACCATGCAGCCGATCCTTGATCTCTTTAAACTTGGCCATTACTTCAGCAAGGTGATGACAGCAGAAAACGCAAAACGCCCCAAACCTGCCCCTGATGCCCTGCTGGAAATCCTTGAGTACTGTCACTGCAGCGTTGAAGAAGCTATTTATATAGGGGACTCTATTATTGATCGTCAACATTCTGATGGATGTGGCATGCGCCTGATCGCCTTTCGCAACAAAACATTAGCAGCCGAATATCACGTCGACAATTTTTTGGAAATTCTCAAGCTGCCACCATTCTTACCCGAGGGGCTATAAGCCAATCCTCTCCGAGATCACCCACCCGTTTAACACCTTCCTTTCACAACAGTTATTTCAAAGAGCCACAACATCCAGAAGTAATTGTTTCCGAACATTCTGCATCCCCGACATCACACGAGAATTTCTTTATTGAAAGAGAAGAATGCTTTTTTTTTTGCAACCGAACAAAGACTTTGTATTTCCGGAAGTTATTGCTATACTATGCAATAGTTCCTTTATCAGCTTCAAAGAAAACGGTTAAACATGAGCAAAACCAGCAATCAACTCGAAGACGTTTTTCAGGAAATCAGTAAATACTTTTCCACCGTACCGGATATCACCGTTGCGCCTGGAGAAGGTTCTCCTCCCGAGCAATACACTGTCACATATAACCTGAATGGCGCGTGTAAAGAAAGTGATGGAGAGGTGTACATTTGTGACACCCACACAGTCTCCATATCACTTCCTTTTGGTTTCCCTCATTTCCCGCCCAACTGCCTGCCGGAAAGCCCGACCTTTCATCCTGATTTTGATTTATCAGCTATATGCATTGGAGACGCCTGGGAAGAAAATAAATCTATCGTCCAACTGATTCTTCATATCGGACGGATGATCGCCGGAGAGATATACTCAGAAACGAATGTATTTAATGAAGACGCTGCTGAATGGTATGCAAACAACAGTGAGAAGCTCCCTTTTTCCAACACTGCTTTTGAGCAGGAGAAACCGGTCGCACCTGTCATAGAAGAAGAGTTTGACAATTTTGATTCCATCGACACCCTGGATGACAACGATTTTGGTGAATCATTTTCCCTTGAGCAGGGAGACACCGAGGAGACAGCGCTTGATATCCCTCGCCTTCAGCTTATGGCAGAGCAGAAACGTTTTCACGCACTGGCTCGAGAGCTCAAACTGATCACCGAACTGTTCGATGAGCGCATACCACTGGAGACAGAGACGCACAATGCCCTTAACGGTGCCGCTGATCTTTTTCGTGAAGCTGAAAAATTCGAGCACCAGGGAAAACAGAAAGACGCCCTTGGAAAATACCACGCAATTAATGATCTGGTGTCAGATTATCCAAAATTGCAAGACGCAATAGGTCGGGTACAACAGGCCTTTGACCTGCTCGGAGACTGGGTGGATGGTGACCATAAGGCCTCAGCCAAGACCGCCCAAGCAACTGGCCCGGACGGGGGTGAACCTGGACCCGTTGCTGCCGAAGCGCAAGAAGCACGGCGGAAATTTTTTGATGACCAACAGGCGGTCAGCAAAAAAACGATTGTTTCAGCCATCTCCTTTGGAAGCCTTGCCCTGGTTGCAACCCTTGTTTTTGGCTATTTTTCACTGAGTTCGAGTCTCAACAGCGCAAAACTCAATTATTCAGAATGTCAGACCCTGCTCTACAAAAATGATTTTCGTGCTGCTGAGCAAAAATGTGAAAAGGCCCTGCTCCTCACCTCCGAAGTTCGGATCGTGAAACAGAAAGAAAAAAATGAGCTTATTTCCAAAATAAAATCACTTGTGCAGACCCCTAAATTCCAACAGGGCCTGACAGGGAATGTCCTTGTTGACGGGAAATATGTCCCTCTCTCCGCCAAAGAATTTATTTTGACATTTCAGGCGGCAAAGCAGGATGGCGACAAGTTTTTTGAACAAAAACGATGGCATCAGGCATCGCTCAGCTACAACAAAGCATTAAAGGCAGCAAAACAAACGACTGTCATAGAAGATGCCCTGATTGCCGAAACCGGGAAGCTTGTACGGCTTGCGCAACTGAACAAAATGATGCAATCGGGTGAACAGGCTCTGGCTGAATCAGATTGGAAAACAGCAACCGACGATTTGGCTAAGGCCCTGCAACTTGCTCAAGGCAACCCGAACGTTTCCTCTGAAGATATTACTCAAATCGAATTACTCTCGAATCAGGCCGAATTCAATGTCCTGCGTGAGACCGGCCATCAGGATTTCAACAATGGTCAGTGGGATGCTGCTCTCAGTAACTACCAACGAGCCCTTACTCTTGCCAGGAAACTCAACCTTGCAAAGTCTGATACCATTACCGGCCTCCACGAGAATATTGCCAGAACAGAAATATATATCGCCATCGAAAAAGGGAAAGCTGCCTTTACAGACTCGCGGTGGGACGAAGTTATTTCTCAGTATGAAAAAGCTATTATCCTTCTGCGGGAAAATTCCAAGCTCCTGAGCGGTATCAATATCGAGGAGAGTGGCGAAAAGCTCTCCCGAATCATGCTCCACGCCGAAATTATCAAGGGCAAGCAAGATCTGGCCAAGTTGTTAAAGAGTGATGATTACCAACCCGCCATGAACAAATTACGGGAAATTCAGCAAACCATTACTGGGAGTCGTTTTGCTGATCGTCCGGAATTTAAAATCATCCTGGAAGAAATATCAAAACAGACATTTGACATCACAAACAAATTACTGATGCGTCAGAAGACCACATATCTGACTGATAATTTCGAGAAACTTTTCCTCAAACACTATCCGACAGCAGCAGGTTCCATACTCAGCTCACCAAAAGTTGAATATCTGAAAAATATTGGCGAAAAACTGCTATTCAGGATGCAATGCACAGAAAAATCAGGGGGACGTCCCCTCAGATTGCAAATGGATTATCTTTTTTCACCAGCGGATGGATCCTGGATCTTTTACAGCGAAGACTAGAAAGAACTCACAGACCTCAACGCTAATGGTGATGGTGGCCATGTTCAGCGTGAGCCTTAGCCCCACCTGCTGCCACAAGGGCCTTTTCAAGATGCTCACTCACCACGTCCATGGCTGCAAGTGCAGCCTTCAGGTTTAGCTCCACATCAGCCGGACCTCCTTCCTGCCCGGCCAAATCTGCCCACTTCCCACATTCTTCTGCATGTCCACGATTATGCTCAATCCAGTGGGGCAACAATACCTGTAACTTTTCAAGTTCGTCCATCTTCTTCTCCTTATAATCCTATCGGCCTAAAAAGACCTTCCCACCCAGAAAATCGATGGACTGCACAACCACATCAGGGACAAACTTCGGATCTTCAAAAAAAGTACTCACCTCGACCCCATTATCCCTCACAACCAGCCTAGTCACACTTTCCATCACCATTTCTTCTTTATCATTTTCTGTTTTCACAACACTTATTTGACACATGGTTTCACCTATACCAGAAAGCGGAATTCACCTTTCCCAAGTAAATCATGGAGATGTAATATCCCAAGCAATTCATTTTTTTCTCCAACAATGGGAAGAATCGTTATTTCATGTTGCTGCAAAATACTTAATGCATCGACAGCCTGCATTGTCGTATCAATTGCAACTGGATTTTCAGTCATAAAATATTCAACGGAAGTACTGGAAAGATCACTGGCCTCTGCCACTGCACGTCGAACATCACCGTCAGTAACAATACCGAGCAGCATATGATGCGTATCAACAATCAAAACAGCGCCAAGATTCTTATCGTTTAAGACTGTTACAGCTGCTATTGCAGGTGTTCCCGCAAGAACAGCGGGAATAGAATCGCCCTTGCGCATCACTTCACCAACATTTACTTTCAAACGCTCTCCAAGACTACCACCAGGATGGTTTTTACGAAAGTCAGTGGCACGAAACTGTTTCCGTTTCAAGAGGACAACGGCAAGGGCATCACCCATGGCAAGGGTTGCAGTAGTTGACGCAGTTGGAGCAAGGCCCAGTGGACATGCCTCTTGAGGAATCTTAATATCAAGGACAATATCACTGGCCTTTGCCAGGGTAGATGCCCTGCCGCCTGTCATGGCAATGATCGTGTTCCCCCTCTTTTTTAAACTTATGAGCAGAGCATTTAGTTCCGTTGTTTCACCTGAATAGGATATCGCAATGATCACATCAGATGGAGCAACCATCCCAAGATCACCATGCATGGCCTCAACGGGGTGCAGGAAAAATGAAGGCGTTCCTGTGGAATTGAGGGTTGCAGATATTTTTTGGCCAATAATCCCGGACTTACCAATCCCTGTAATAACCAGGCGACTGGAACAATTAAATATCGCATCAACCGCCAGATCGAATTCTTCTCCAATCCTGGCCCGGACTGCTGCCAGTCCCTGCTCTTCAATTTTGAGAACTTCCCGAGCTTCTTCAACTGACATTTAAAACTCCTCTACAAAACAAACCTTCATATTTAAAAACTCCAGAATTGCACTGTAATCACGGTTTTTTTAATCAGCAAGGTCTCAAAAGAGACTCAATCAATTATTACTCAGAAACCGGCAGATAATCTGCTTTTTTCTTGACAATTTCCACAATTCAACGTCATACTGTTTGGTTATTTTCGCGAGAAATTATTGCGACCTTTTTGCCTACAATTCAAGAAGCACTAACTACCTTCTTGATGATTATAAATTTACTGGAGAACATTTCATGTCCAATTATCTTTTCACCTCTGAATCTGTTTCAGAGGGGCATCCAGACAAAGTTGCCGATCAGATATCCGATGCTGTTTTAGATTCTATTTTTGAGCAGGACCCCTTGGCTCGTGTTGCCTGTGAGACCATGATTAATACCGGGATGGTTGTTATCTCAGGAGAGATCACAACTTCTGCCTGGGTGGATATGCCTCAAGTCGTACGGGACACCATTGAGGAAATTGGCTACACCTCTTCAGATATGGGATTTGACGCAAAATCCTGCGCGGTACTCACCTGTATCGACAAACAATCTTCCGATATTGCCCAAGGCGTCGATGAAGGAAGTGGAATCGACCTGGATCAGGGTGCTGGCGATCAGGGCTTAATGTTTGGCTATGCAAGCAATGAAACCAAAGTGCTTATGCCCATGCCCATCACCTATGCCCACCGCCTGGTTAAAAGACAATCAGAAGTGCGCAAAGCTCACATATTGCCATGGCTGCGACCCGACGCTAAAAGTCAGGTAACCATCGAGTATATCGATGGAAAACCCTCACGAATTGAAGCTATTGTTCTCTCCACCCAGCATTCTCCTGACGTCTCCTACGAAGACCTGAAAGAAGGTGTCATGGAAGAAGTCATAAAACCTATTCTGCCCGCACATATGCTTGACGAGAACACGAAATACTACATCAATCCCACTGGTCGTTTTGTTATAGGCGGACCTGTCGGAGACTGTGGTGTTACTGGTAGAAAAATTATTGTTGATACCTATGGTGGTGTTGGCTCCCATGGAGGAGGTGCATTTTCCGGGAAGGATCCTTCCAAGGTTGATCGTTCTGCCGCCTATATGGGTCGATATGTTGCTAAAAACATTGTAGCCGCCGGCCTTGCCGCTAAGGCCCAGGTACAGGTTGCCTACGCTATTGGTATTTCCCAACCCGTATCTGTGAATGTTGAAACATACGGAACCGGTGTTATCCCTGACGAGAAAATCAGCGCCCTGGTTATTCAGCATTTCGATATGCGCCCTAAGGCAATTATCCAGAATCTAAATCTCCTCAGACCTATTTATAAACAGACCGCTGCCTACGGTCACTTTGGTCGTGAATATGACGACTTCACCTGGGAACACACCGATATGGCAGAAATCTTAAAGGCTGATGCCGGAATCTAACGGCTTTCCGACTGGTTAATTTTCCACCCACCTTCTTTTTTAGCAGGTGGGTATTTCTTTTTTAGAACCCTGGAAAAACATTTTCATCCAGGGCTAACGTTTAAACCGAGGTTATGTAAATGAGTGATTACAAAGTTGCTGATATGTCCCTTGCCAAATGGGGACGTGAAGAAATAAAAATTGCTGAAACTGAGATGCCCGGATTGATGTCAATTCGTGCGGAGTACCGTGAAGCACAACCCTTAAAAGGTGCACGCATTGCTGGTTGTCTTCATATGACAATCCAGACTGCTGTCCTTATGGAAACACTTGTTGACCTTGGCGCCGACATTCGCTGGTCTTCATGTAATATCTTCTCCACACAAGATCACGCTGCAGCCGCCATGGCTGAGGCCGGAATACCTACTTTCGCCTGGAAAGGCGAATCTGAAGAAGAATTCTGGTGGTGTATCGATCAGACAATTTTCGGCCCTGATGGATGGCGACCCAATATGATCCTTGATGACGGTGGTGATCTTACCCTGATTATGCATGACAAGTACAAAGATGAAATGGCTGACGTTAAAGGAATCAGCGAAGAAACCACCACAGGCGTTCACCGTTTAAATGAAATGGCCCGTGACGGCAAGCTTATGTGCCCTGCTTTCAATGTAAATGACTCCGTTACAAAATCAAAATTCGACAACCTCTATGGCTGTCGTGAGTCACTCATTGATGGGATTAAGCGTGCAACTGATGTGATGATTGCCGGCAAAAATGCTGTAGTTGTTGGTTACGGTGATGTTGGTAAAGGCTGTGCCCAGGCCCTTCGTGGTATGGGAGCAACCGTATATGTCACTGAAGTCGATCCTATTTGCGCCCTGCAGGCCGGCATGGAAGGTTACCGTGTGGTCACCATGGATGAAATTGCCTCAGTTGGTAATATTTACGTTACCTGTACCGGGAACCTGAATGTTATCACCCGTACCCATATGGAAGCAATGCCCAATGAGGCCATTGTCTGTAATATTGGTCACTTTGACTCTGAAATTGATATCGCTGGTATAAAAGATCTTGTTTGGGAAAATATCAAGCCCCAAGTCGACCACGTAGTATTCCCTGATGGCAAAAAGATCATTGTCCTTGCTGAAGGACGCTTGGTCAACCTTGGTTGCGCTACCGGCCATCCAAGCTTTGTTATGAGTAACTCTTTTGCCAATCAGGTACTTGCGCAAATTGAGTTATGGGAACGAGGTGATAAATATGAAAATCAAGTATATTTCCTGCCGAAACATCTTGACGAGAAGGTAGCATTACTCCATCTTGATAAAATTGGTGCGCATTTAACAACCTTGAGCAAAGAACAGGCTGACTATATTGGTGTTCCTGTTGAGGGCCCGTACAAGCCAGAATATTACCGCTACTAATAAGTAGTATTCCACTACACGAATGAGGGGTAGAATTTATTCTGTCCCTCATCTTCCATTACTCAGCTATAATTCTTTCAATCGTACATCACCAGAAAGGATTTCATGAAGCCGACCGTCTCTGTCTCTTGCTAACAACTTACCAGTGTCATCTGGACCAAGACCAA
Source organism: Desulfocapsa sp. (assembly GCA_029935315.1). Classification (GTDB taxonomy): domain Bacteria; phylum Desulfobacterota; class Desulfobulbia; order Desulfobulbales; family Desulfocapsaceae; genus Desulfocapsa. The sequence goes on from JAOZKN010000043.1 coordinate 19,683, forward strand.
TTCCAGTAATGACTCTCTTATCTGTGGTCAGCCACTCCATTTCCTTCCCATACAAAACATCACGCTTTCGCCATTCGTTTAGTATTACGTGAAACCCTTGTTCCTCATGGATTTTTACATAGTTAAGAAGCGAGGCACGAAGAAGGAAAAATATTTCCCGTATTGAATAC
>JAOZKN010000134.1:0-1693 GCA_029935315.1 Desulfocapsa sp.
TGGTAGATGTTGTATAGGGAGAAATAAGTCTCTCGTATTGTCGTAACCTCACTTTTTTGATATTATCTTCTCCGACGCAAATATTTTTCCAAGAAGAACTACTGGACTGTATATCCTATTATGAAACAAATCTTGCATCTCATCAGGCCACACCAGTACATCAAAAACCTCTTTATCTTTATGCCTCTCTTTTTTGCGGGGCGTATCACCGAGACAGCACTACTACTTCAAGGTGCTCTCGCCTTTGTCGCATTTTCTTTTATCGCCAGTACTATTTATATAATCAACGATTACAGGGATATTGAGGAAGACAGAAGACACCCGCAAAAATCAAAGCGTCCCCTTGCTTCAGGTACGATTTCCAAGCCCAAGGCAATCAGTATCGCTGGAATTATGGCTATCGTCGGTTTCTGGCTGATGTATACAGTAGATCCCCATGCCCTTCTCTTCCTGACCATATATATGCTGATGAATATTGCATATAGTTTCCGTCTAAAGCATATTGCCATCCTTGATGTAACGATTATTGCCATTGGTTTTGTGTTGCGGCTTTTTATCGGTTCTGATGCTACGGGTATCCCCCTCTCCATGTGGATTGTAGTAATGACGTTTTTGCTGGCTATGTTTCTGGCACTGGCTAAACGACGTGATGACGTTCTTATTTTTCTGGAGACAGGCCAAAAAATGCGCAAGGTTATTAATGGCTACAATCTCCAGTTCCTCGATACGGCCATGGCGATTATGGCTTCTGTGGTGATTGTTGCCTATACCATATATACCACCTCAGTTGAGGTCACAGAGAGATTCAGTACAGAATACCTGTATCTGACGGCAATTTTCGTCATCATGGGAATAATGCGCTACCTGCAACTTGCTTTTGTCCTGCACGAAAGTGGCTCTCCCACCAAAATTGTTTTTCAAGATAGTTTTATGCAGATAGTGTTATTGGGTTGGGTAATTTCATTTGCTTTGATTATTTACTAATATGACGAATCTAACAAGCTGGGGAATGTTCCCCAGAATTAATTGCAATTATAGCCCTTTTACGCAACAAACTGCAAAGACAGCTGTGCAGAATTCTCGTGATTTGATTGCCTGTGGAAACCGCAGAAGCTACGGTGACAGCGCCCTGAGTGTGAATGTAATTGATGTCAAACCCCACTGCTACTTTCTCGGTTTTGACGGCGAGAAAGGCGTTTTACGTGTCCAGGCCGGGGCAATGCTCTCCGATATTCTTGAAACCTTTGTTCCACGGGGATGGTTTTTGAAGATTACCCCGGGTACGAGACTTATCACAATTGGTGGCGCAATCGCCAGCGACGTTCACGGCAAAAACCACCACGTAGAGGGGTGTTTCAGTGAATGTGTGCAAGAGTTCAGACTTCTGCTTGCTGATGGTACAATTATTACCTGTTCCAAAGATGAAAATGTTACATTTTTTAAGGCCACCTGTGGTGGAATGGGGCTTACCGGAATCATTCTGGATGCAGTTATCACCTTAAAAAAGATCAATTCTGTCCACCTTGATCAGACAACTATTAAAACCAGAAACCTGAAAGAGACCTTTGCGGCCTTTGAGGAATATGGTCATATGCCTTACTCCGTTGCCTGGATCGACTGTCTTGCCAAAGGAGATGCAATCGGGAAATGTCTGCTAATGGTTGGGGATTTTATGGATGACGGAGATCTCATC
>JAOZKN010000134.1:1703-5130 GCA_029935315.1 Desulfocapsa sp.
GGAAAACAGAAAAGTATTCCTTTTAATTTCCCCGGTTTCGCCCTAAATAAATTGACAGTAAAGGCCTTTAACTGGTTGTATTATAACAAGGTGAGAAGTCAGGTTTCAAAGCAGAAAGTCAACATCAATACTTTTTTCTACCCCCTTGATGCTATTGGCCACTGGAATCGTATTTATGGAAACAAAGGCTTCACCCAATATCAGTTTATCCTCCCTAAAGCACAGGGTTTTACTGGTTTGCAGGAGATACTCCAGACTATTGGTGATTCAGGGAAGGGATCGTTTCTGGCTGTTCTTAAGCTTTATGGCCCTGCCAATGAGAACTACCTCTCCTTTCCGCTGGAAGGCTATAGCCTGGCTCTGGATTTTAAAATAGAACCTGATCTCTTTCCCCTTCTGGACGCACTTGACCGGATTGTCGTCAAGTACGCTGGTCGCATCTATCTGACCAAAGATGTGCGTGTCAGTGAGAAAATCTTTGAGCAGGGCTATCCGGAGATAGAGAAATTCAGGAATTTTCGGAAAGCAAACAACATGACAAATTGCTTCCAGTCACTTCAATCTAAAAGGGTCAAAATATGAGTAGTATATTGATACTCGGTGCCAAGAGTGATATTGCCAAAGCCATAGCCATAGAATATGCCACCCATGGCCATGACCTGTACCTTGCGGCCAGAAATGTTGAAGCATTAGCTGATTTTGCAACTGATCTTCAGATTAAAACTCAAAAGAAGGTTGTCCTCAAAGAATTTGATATCCTTGATCTTGACAAACAGCAAAACTTTTATGCATCTCTGGAAGAAAAACCGGAAGGTGTTATTTCGGCTGTGGGTTATCTCGGAGATCAGCTAAAAGCGCAAAAGTCTCAAGGAGAATGCGGGTTGATCCTTGCAACCAATTACACGGCGGTGGTGAATCTGCTTAACATTATTGCCAATGATTTTGAAAGAAGAGGGAGTGGGTTTATTACAGGTATCAGTTCTGTGGCTGGCGATCGTGGGCGTAAGAGTAACTATCTCTACGGGTCAGCCAAGGCAGCATTAACTGCATACCTCTCGGGCTTAAGAAACAGACTTTTTGACAGTGGGGTGCAGGTATTAACCGTTAAACCCGGTTTTGTACGAACAAAAATGACAGAAGGAATGGATCTCCCAGGCAAGCTGACAGCACAACCAGAAGAGGTTGCAAAGGATGTCTATGCCGCACAACAGAAGGGGAAGGATATTCTCTACACGAAGTGGGTGTGGCGCTATGTTATGGCTATAATAACAAGCATACCGGAATGGATGTTTAAAAAAATGAGTATTTGATGGTGTCGTGAAAAGTCAGAACTAACGCTGCCCCCCTGTACAAATTAATCTCATACGACAAATGAAAATAGCATTTTTTGACTTCGACGGTACCATCACAACCAGGGATAGCTTACCTGACTTTATTCAGCATGCTGTCGGGAAGATCACTTATTATACCGGGTTGATCCGTATAAGCCCAATGCTTGCAGCATACAGCCTTAAACTTATCCCCAATCAAGACGCTAAAGAACAAATGCTTGCTCATTTCTTCAAGGGGTGGGAGGCTACACGATTTCACAGAGTGGCTGAGGCTTATGCCTTGCAGCGCATTGACAAGATTATTCGTCCGTTAGCCATGAAAAGGATTCGTCAGTATTTGACGAAAGGAGACAGGGTGGTGATTGTTTCTGCGTCCATGGAATGCTGGCTCCACCCCTGGTGCGAGAAGCATAATATTGAACTGATTGCAACACGTCTTGAAATAAAGAATAAGCGACTCACCGGAAAATTCGCCACTAAAAATTGTTACGGCCCGGAGAAGGTCTACAGAATTAAGGAAATATACAAGTTGAACCAATACGATGTAATCCATGCTTATGGTGATAGTCGAGGAGACAAAGAGCTGTTGGAGATAGCGTCTAAGCGTTTTTACAAACCTTTTCGTAGCTAGCTGCCTTAGAAAAGGGTGTTGAAAAGGTAAGGATTTTTCGCCAATTAATGCATTTTCCCTTAGCTGGATTCTGGTATTCCCACCTGATTCTTCGTCAAAAAGTTAAACAGCAGGGAAATTACGTGATCAGCTCCAAGTGCATTCAGAAATTTAGTATCAACTGGACTCCAGACGTCCGTTGCCTATGCAATGATACTGGAATGCGATATTTGTCATTGATGCTGTCGCTGAAAAATACGGTTGGTTTCATTTCCAAATTTACAGTAAAATATCTCTTCCCAACATAACTGTGATTCAATTTGTCTTGAATATCCCCCGGATTGGGATGGCTCAACAATTGTGAAACAATTGTTTGGCGATTGCCTCAAATCATAACCAAACAATCTCAGATTGTAACCAATATAATAATCAACTTGATAATGATCGAGGATATCTACAATATGTTTACTGTTTTCTAATAATTTCAGGTAATGTTTGTCCATTACGAGTCCTTCCAGTTGTACTATTGGACTTTCGAGGAGATACCCAACGACTCCTGCACGGTCTCCCATAGCATAGGTTCCAGGGTGGGTTTTTGCAAAATTTGCAATTTGCATCCCGGCCTGAAATAGTGGAGGGGAGAAGTGTGTTTTGTATACAATTTTGTTGTATGCGATAATGGGTAGAATAAATGTCCCTGCCAAGATAACATAAAGGGCAGCTATCTGGGCTTTTTGTGATATTTTAAACTTAATGGAGTCTGCTATTGTATTTAAAGGAGCAAAAAACATAATGAAGGACAATATTAACGGATAGAAATACCATCGCCAAAGTGCCCAATCACTCCTGAGGCTGGTCTGTATGTAGAATAGAGGTACGCAAAGTATAGCAGTCAGACATACCACCTTAATTTCTGTGGATGATTTTTTAATGATAGAGTAGTTGCAAATAACAAAAAGGTAGGACAGGAGAAATATAAGTTTAACAGGCTCGTATGCGAAAAGACATTCTAGGGATTGCATATGAAGCATATTTATATCCAGCACACTCTTGGCAAGACCGCTAACAGGAAAAAGAAGATCAAAATAGTACAGGTTTGACAGAAGATAGAGTGCTACTGGAGCAGTACCGAGTAGTATTTGTGTTAATCGTTTTGTATTTATTTTTTTGTATATAAGGTCAGCGCCCAAAAAAGTTATGAAAATAATGATGGAGTCTAATCTGGAAAGGATCGTTAGTGAGGCCAATAATCCCAGAAGATAAGGGTTTCCTTGTCGGTGGTATTCTAACAAAAACAAGAGAAACAAAGGAATTGTTATAGCAATTTCCATGCCATAGGTAGCGTAACGTGCATACCAGTAAAAGGAAAAGAGAACAACGGGAATACGGAGAAAAATGTGAGTTATACATGTGTTTGCATATTTTTGAATCAGGTAAAATGTGCAGGGAATAATCAGTGCTAGTAAAATTTTTACAAGGATCAGGC
>JAOZKN010000134.1:5140-6684 GCA_029935315.1 Desulfocapsa sp.
CTGCTCCCTTTACGACAATGGAAAGAATAAGAAGCCATAAGGGGTGGTACCCGTTGGTTTGCACGATACCATTAAATGTTGAGCCAGCACCGGTAACAATATTATTTGCAATTTTAATGTAATAAAAGAAATCATCTTCAAATGACGACACCAGTACTAGCTGATCGAAGAAAATGGCATAGAGAGCTATGTATTCCATGCAGATCAGCAAGATTGCATAAATCATCATTTCAATAGTCTTGCTACTCATAAGATCCCTTGTGAAGCAGTGCTGTAGTGTGTTAACGTGGTAATGTTCATTCACTATTATTGATCAGAGAATTCTTCTGGGGGGGGGATTGTGCAGATGCCAGTTTTGGTTTTGAACGAGTCACCCTTGTTTGTGGAATACTATTACTCTCAATATTTCCAACCGAAATCTTTTGAATCACTCTATAAAAAGCGTTAAAAAGATTCCACAACAACTAAGTAAAAGCAATGACATAAAACACAAAACCACCTATAATAGTTGAAAATTTCTACTAAAGACGTTTCAATCAAAACAGAAACTTTCATGTATCACAAGAGTATCAAGCTCAGCGTACGAAAACAACTAAAAAAGCAATATTCACGCTGGAATCGTCTTAATTATAAGGCCAAAAAGAAAATTTCCTAAAAAGTGTCCGATTTATCTTAACCACGTCAATCCCCTAAGTTTGGGGCTTAGTTTTTAATTGTCCTCATATGACGATACTGTTATGGTTTTTGTTTTTTTTAACGCTGCACGAGAATGATGTAACACTTGTAGAAAGTGAGATTGATAAACAAATTCTTACCGCAGGGTGGCGATTTGGCTGTTCACTGAAGGGTTTCTTGAAAAATTCATAACCAAAAATTAGTACGTTTTCCTTGTATAGTAATAACAAGATGTTGCTTTTTATTTTAGGGCATCAAAAAACCAAATACAATATCCACTCGCTTGCTGGATGATACAGTGTATTGAAAGATGAATAATACAATGCCTAGAAAAAACACCATGGACTTGGTGGCACGTGTACTTTTTATTGTTTCAGTACTAGCCCTGTTTTTTGCTTACGGGATGGGTGTCGGCAAATACCATCTATTTCCATATGCTTTTCTGGAGCAGGCAGTTGCAGGATTTCAGTCTATTTACTCAACGGTACGCATAAAAGATAAATGGTATTATTACCGTGAACAGGAAGAAACACTACCGTTTTCTCCTGATGAACAGCAAACATTCAAAGGACTCAATCTTGTAACAAGGATTGCTGCAGACAGAGAGTTATCTGCTGATATCATCGATATGCAGAACCGTACAATTCATCATTGGAATATCAACTGGTTTGACATATGGCCAGATGCGAAACATGTGCCTGAGAAGAGGCGGCCAAAGACAAAACCCGGTACTCATATCCACGGTGCAGTCGTATTGAACAATGGTGACTTGGTATTTAACTTCGAACATCTGGGGTTGGTACGCCTTGATCGTGATGGCAACGTTCTATGGCGCATGCCGTATCGTACACATCACTCGGTTTATCAGC
>JAOZKN010000044.1 GCA_029935315.1 Desulfocapsa sp.
AGGAAGGGGTTGAGAAAACCGAGCAGCGCAGCCCTGCTCAGGGATTTGCGCTTGCTTTGCAGCAGCAATCCAACTTTGCCTTGGCCGCAAAGGATGATAAACAGCGAAAGGGTGGAGAAGAGTGTGGAATAAAAGAGCAGTGTGGAGGGTGTGACATCCCGGAGGGCAATCTTAAAGGCAGATGCCGCTGTTGCCCAGAAAGTAACGACCATTAGGGTGAGAATGTATGCCTTTGTCTGCTTTGTCACGTGAAAAATCAAAAACCCTTTGAAGTTACGAGTTTGTTAAAATGTCAAATTTAGGATGGCTAAGTAAATATATACCGGGCTTTCGAAAATAAAAAAACCGCTTTTTACAGCTGCCTGAAAAACCATATCCGGTACCCGGTCAGGTGCCGCATGGCGAATACGTCTGATGCACGTGATCAAAATCGCTCCATGGATAAAATTTATTATCAGATGATGTCGATTCCTCTTTACCTTGTCCTGCTAATTTGCTTCATTGTTATATTGACTCTGTTCTTCATAAGACTCAATGAGTAAATGGAAATAATAGGTGTTTTAAATAATTGTGCTTCCTGCTGTGTGTGTACGTCAGGTTGTGCGTGTGTTGTTAATATCCGTTGGGAAATACGGAATAACTAAAAATTGGAGTAACTGATGCAAACAAAAAAAATGACAGCTCTTGTCGGTGGAGCCCTCGCCGGTCTGCTTATGCTGAGCCAGGCCAATGCTGCTGATCTGAAGATCGGTATCATGGTACCCACCACAGGTTCCGAGGCTACTGCCGGAAAGGATATGGAGAATTCCATTAAGCTTGCTGTGAACGAAATTAATAAGGCTGGTGGTGTTCTGGGTATGAACGTTGTTACCATAACCGGTGATGATGGTTGTGATCCCCAGATGGCAACTTCAGCTGCTTCCAAGCTGGTTTCCAGTGATGTCGTTGGTGTCGTTGGTGGATATTGTTCCGGCGCAACTCTGCCAACCCTGAAGATTTATGGTGATGCCGGTACTCCTTTTGTTGTTGCTGCTGCTAACTCCACCAAGCTTATTGATGCCAATCCCGGTACTTCTTTTCAGATCAACTCCACCGGTTTTGATCAGGTGAATACCGCAGTAAATCTGTTTCAGAGCAAGGGAATCAAAAAACTGGCCATCGTGCATCAGGGCGACGGCTATTCTGAGGATCTTGCCAAACTGACCAAAGAAAAATGGACAGCCATGGGTCTTGAAGTTGTGGCTTACGAAGTTGTAAATAAAGGTGAGCAGGATCAGTCTTCACTGGTTACCAAGATTAAATCCAAGGCCCCTGATGCTGTTTTCTGGACTGCTTACTATTCGGATGGAGCACTGCTCATCAAACAACTCCGTCAGGCTGGCTTTCGTAAGCTGATCGCCGTGGGAGACGGTTCCAACTCTCCAAAACTCCTTGAGATTGCAGGAAAAGCTGCTGAAGGCGTGTTCTGCTTCTCTAACCCCACAGCCGATTATCTGCCCGCCGCCAAGGCGTATACCGCCAGCTACAAGAGCAATTATAACCAGGCTCCAGATGCGTACGGACCACTGGCCTATGATGGTATGAAACTGATGGCAGATGCTATTACCCGTGCCGGATCCACTGACAAGGCTGCCATTGTTAAAGCTTTGAAAGAGACAAAGGCATTTAACGGTATCACTGGTGCTGTTTCTTTTACTGATCAAAACACCCTGGCCAAGAGTAACTTTGTTGTGCTTGTCGCTAAAGGTGGCAAGTGGGCTTTAAACAAGTAAAGCACCTGTGAAAAGTCGGGCTCCTGTACCTTGCGGGAGCCCGACCTGCCTTTAATAACCAGCCAATTCGTTCTTTATGTCAACCACTGATATTATTCTCCAGCAGCTGGCCAACGGCCTGATCATGGGATCCTTCTATGCCATGGTGGCCCTTGGCTATACCATGGTTTATGGTATTATTAAGCTGCTCAACTTTGCCCACGGTGACCTCTATATGGTGGGTGGCTTTGTCGGTTTTCTGATCCTTTCAGCCATCAGTAGTCTGCTTGGGGAAAGCTGGACAGCCATTGTCTGTTCCATGGTTCTCAGCATGCTGGCTGTGGGGATGCTTGGTGTTATTATCCAGCGGGTTGCTTACAGGCCAATGCTGACAGCTCCACGTCTCTCCATCCTGATCACTGCCCTTGCCGTGTCCATGATTCTCTCCAATGGTGTGATGACCATCACAGATGGTGAGTATATGGCTTTTAATACGGACCTTGGCTTTGATGGACTGGATTTCGGGAATGTTTTTATCTCCTACACGCAGCTGGCCCTTGTTATATCCGCTTCTGTACTCATGGTGATTCTCTATCTTTTCGTCAATAAGACCCTGTACGGAAAGGCCATGCGGGCCATTGCCATTGACCAGGATGCCTGTAAACTGATGGGCATTAACGTCAATAAGATTATCGCGCTTACTTTTTTCATTGGTTCGTCGCTGGCTGCTGCCGCAGGTGTTATGGCAGGTGTTTATTATGGATCATTGCATTTTTCCATGGGCTTTGTCATTGGACTCAAGGCCTTTACTGCTGCTGTGATTGGCGGTATCGGTTCCATTCCCGGTGCCATGCTTGGTGGATTGCTCCTGGGTTTGCTGGAAGCCTTTGGCACCCAGATCCCCTTTATCGGCTCGGAATGGAAGGATGTCTTTTCTTTTGGTCTGCTTATCCTGCTCCTTATTTTAAAACCCACCGGTATACTCGGAAAGACCGAGATTGAGAGGATGTGAAATGAATACATCTTCTAACACCTCCATGGTTGCCAATATTGCAAACTGGTTGCAGCATCAGCATAACCGCCTTGTTGTATTGTTGGTGATGGCTGCACTGGCCATGTTTTTCCCCCTGATTGCCAATAATTATATGCTGGAGGTATTAACCAATGCCTGGTTCTATACCATCCTCTGTCTGGGGCTCAATATCGTCGTTGGCTATGCCGGTTTACTGGATCTTGGCTATGCCGCTTTTTTTGCGGTGGGTGCTTATACCACCGGTATCCTGACCTCACAATTTGGGGTCAACTTCTGGCTGACCATCCCCGCGGCTGTTTTCTGCTCCATGGTGGCCGGTATTATTATCGGAGGCCCAACACTCAGACTGCGCAGTGATTATCTGGCTATTGTGACCCTGGGCTTTGGAGAGATTGTTCGTATTATTGCCAGAAATCTTGAGATCACCGGCGGGGCATCGGGGTTGATTGGCATTGACCGTCCCTACTTTTTCGGCATTGAACTGAGCCAGGGCATCCATTTTTATTATGTTTTTCTTATTCTGGCGATCATTGCCTGTTTTGTCAGTTATCGCCTGCAGAATTCACGACTGGGAAGGGCCTGGCAGTATGTACGGGAAGATGAGGATGCAGCCGAGGCCATGGGTATTAACAGGGTAGGGGTAAAACTCTACGCCTATGTTATCGGTGCCATGTTTGGCGGTGTGGCAGGAGCTTTTTTTGCAGTCAAAATGACTGCCATTTCACCGGAGACCTTTACCTTTTCCCAATCGGTACTGATCCTTCTTGGCGTGGTACTGGGTGGCATGGGGAAAATCCCGGGTGTTATCATCGGCGCCTTTGCCCTTGTCCTCTTTCCCGAAGTCTTCCGTGATCTTGGTTCCATGCGGATGCTGGTCTTTGCCATCGTCATGCTGGTTATCATGCTCTATCGGCCTGAAGGCATCTGGCCTCGTGGGAAATCATGAGGGCTGACTGATGGCACTTCTTGAAGTAGAGGACATGGTGTTGAGTTTTTCCGGGTTGGAGGTTATCCGCAAGCTTGGGTTTAGCGTTGAGACAGGGACCATTGCCAGCCTGATCGGGCCCAATGGTGCCGGGAAGACCTCTGTCTTCAACTGTTTAACCGGTTTCTACAGGCCTGATTCCGGACAAATTACTTTCAACAAACGCTCCATCCGCCGACTAAAACCCCATAAGATAACCCAGGCAGGGATGGCGCGAACTTTCCAGAATTTACGACTCTTTAAATCCATGACCGTTCTGGAAAATGTCATGTCCGGAATGCATTGCCGCACCTCAGTCGGGGCAATGGGTGCAGTTTTTCACACGCAGTCCCAGCGACGTGAAGAGGAGCTGATCAGACTGGTCAGCGAAGAATGCCTCTCTTTTGTTGGATTGCTTGATAAAAAAGATCGTCATGCCGGCAATCTGCCCTATGGAGATCAGCGACGGGTGGAATGGGCAAGAGCCCTTGCCACCAAACCGAAACTGTTGCTCCTCGACGAACCCGCTGCCGGACTCAACCACGATGAGAAGCAGGAACTGATTGAGCTGATTCTCCATATTCGTAATGAGCTGGGGATCACTATCCTTCTCATTGAACATGATATGGGGCTGGTCATGAAGGTGTCAGAGAAAATCACTGTCATTGATTACGGGAAGAAAATTGCCGAAGGAAGTGCGGAAGAGGTGCAAAATAATCCCAAAGTTATTGAGGCTTATCTCGGCAGTGAAGACGAGGCTCTGTAAGTATGACGAACAGTAATATAATCCTTGAACTGCAGAATGTGGAAACCTATTACGGGAAGATCCATGCCCTGCGTAATATCTCCTGTACGGTGAACAAAGGCGAGATTGTTACCCTGCTTGGTGCAAATGGTGCCGGTAAAAGTACTACTCTTCGTACTATTTCTGCTCTGAATCGCGCGACCGCCGGAAAGATCACCTTTATGGGCGAAGATATTACCTCTAAACAGCCCCATGAGATTGTGAATATGGGACTTATCCATGTGCCGGAAGGACGTAGAATTTTTAAGGGAATGACCATTGAGGAAAATCTGGAGCTTGGTTCTTTTACCCTGCGTGATGATGTCGAACGCAAGAGACGAATGGATCATGTTTTTGAAATTTTCCCGGTTCTTCACGAACGGAGAAGTCGGGATTCAGCCATGTTATCCGGGGGGGAACAGCAGATGCTGGCCATGGGCCGGGCCATGATGACCAAACCCGAATTGCTGCTCCTCGATGAACCTTCCATGGGCCTTGCCCCCTTTCTGGTCAAAGAAATCATGCGCATCATTGTGCGGCTGAATAAGGAGGGGGTGACCATCCTGTTGGTGGAACAAAACGCCCGGGTTGCTCTGCAGCTTGCAAGTCATGGCTATGTACTGGAAACCGGAAAGATTGTAATAAAAGGTGATGCCGAAACCCTGCGCCAGGATGAAAGTATAGTGAAGGCTTACCTGGGTGAATGATTGACAGAAGAATCCAATTATGAAAAATAACCAGGCGCTGGTTTCATTGCCCATGGCAACGCCTGTCCCTGAAGGGGCAGGGGAATTCCGTCTGCCTTCAGCCAGTCAGCCCTTTGTCCTTGGCACACTGGCAACTGCCGTTGGTGATGTACCCATTGTCGGGGGGGAGCTGGTCTGGCAGGATCTGCGGGGGCATTATCTTGTGCGTTGGAATGTTGGTCGCAAGAGTTTTACGGTGGAGCCTGGTCTGTATGCAATAGGTGAACCCGGGAGCGACAGTGCGGTGCTGGTGTCGGCGAACTATAAAATGAGTTTTGATATCCTGCGCCAGACCCTGGGCGGGTATGATGCCTGGATACTGGTTCTGGACACCAAGGGAATTAACGTCTGGTGTGCTGCCGGCGAGGGCACGTTTGGAACAGGTGAGCTGGTGGATCGTATCCAGGCATCACGATTGGATGAGGTAGTGAGCCATCGTCGTCTGATTGTGCCGCAACTGGGAGCAACCGGTGTGGCAGCCTTTGAGGTAAAAAAGTATAGCGGCTTTGCTGTGACCTATGGCCCGGTAATGGTTCAGGATCTACCTCTGTTTCTTGCAAATGGCTGCAAGGCAACTCCTGATATGCGGATCAAGCTTTTTCCCTTGCAAGAGCGGCTGGTTCTGGTGCCGGTTGAGATTATGCTGGCCTTAAAGCAGTGGCTTCCACTGATATTTGTTCTGCTCCTGGTGGCTGGTTTTTTTGGAGAAGGGACATTTTTGCAGGCAATGCTCGTCCATGGTCTTCCGCCGACCCTTGCTGTTCTGGTGGGGATTGTAGCCGGTACCATTGTTACTCCTCTGCTCCTTCCCTGGATACCCGGCAGAGCCTTCAGTTGTAAAGGAGCGCTTTGCGGTTTATTTCTTTTTGGCCTCCTGTATACATTCTCTGGTGCTTTCGTTATGGACTCTTCCCTGTACCTAAGGTTTGCCTGCCTGCTAATCACTCTGGCCATATCATCCTGGCTTGGTATGGCCTTTACCGGGTCATCGACCTATACTTCACTGAACGGTGTACGCAAGGAGATGCTTCTGGCGATGCCTGGCCAGTTTGTCACTATACTTACAGGACTTGGCCTCTGGGCGACGTCCCTGTGGCTGGGATAGGAGGAGGGGGAATGTCAAAATTTAAATATCTGGAAGATGTGGTGACCCTGGAATATGACCAGGAAAAGTGTGTCGGCTGCACCATGTGTACCATCGTCTGCCCCCATGAAGTCTTTCGTATGGAGGCAAAAAAAGCGTTTCTGCTTGCTCGTAATCTGTGCATGGAATGCGGCGCATGCATGCGCAACTGCCCGGCAGGTGCAATTACTGTGGAAGCCGGTGAGGGTTGTGTACGTGGAATTATAAATGAGTTGCTGGGTATTGAAGGCCCATGCTGTTAGATATGAGAGCAATGGGCAAAAAAAGCATCCTCCTTGCCTTGTCTTCTCTGTTGTTGTTTGTTCTCCTTTTTTCCGGGATAAGCATCTCCCTCGATAGTTTTGACGGTCGTTTTGAATCGCTCCTTGGTCACATCCTTGATCGAAAAGTAACCATCCACGGCCCTGTACAACTCACACTCTCCCTGCAGCCTGTTCTTGAACTTGGCGGGGTCACCATTGCCAATCCTCCCGGTTGGCCCGAAGAGAATGTCTTTCTTACTGTCAACCATGGACGGGCCCAGCTGGATCTTTTCCCTCTTATTAAAGGGGATATTCATATCAAAGACCTTGAATTTGACGGTGTCGATTTACGCCTGGTCACCCGCACGAACCACACAAATAATTTCAACTTTGGTACTTCGTCCCCGGAACCAGATAAAGAAAAAACAGTTCATGAATTGACGGGCCTTGATGCGGTGAAGCTCAGAGATATACGGCTTAGTTACCTCGACGAGATGAGCGGTAAAGAATATTCCCTCACAATTGATGAAGCACACGGGCAGGGCATGCCGGGAAGTTCGCTGCGATTTTTTTTGCGGGGGAAACTGTCGGGGCAGGATTGTGTCCTCGATATTAGCGCGGGCTCGTTGCATGACCTGCTCTATGGTAAACAACCCTGGCCTCTTTCAAAAGGTACATTGGAAATTGCTGGTACAGTGCTTGATATCTCCGGTTCCCTGGTTAGAACAGAAGAAGAACTGACAGAGTATCTAGAGGTAGCACTTCAGGGGCCGAATCTGGATGCTATTGGATCACTGTTTGAGACTAAACTGCCTGCAACCGGGAAAATCTCAATTGCTGGTCGACTGAGTCTGCTTCCCGGTGCCTTTCATTTTTTGAACCTTCGTCTGGATGTACTGGAGAGTTCCCTGCAGGGCGATCTTGTCCTTAGCTTGCAGGGTACACGCCCGACTTTGGAAGGAAGCATTGTGGCTCCATTTATTAAGCAGGCCATTTTTTCTGTTTTCGACGGAGGCGTGCCTGAAAACAGTATAGCAGAGGTTCAGGCAGAGAAACAGAACGCAACGCTGCCATGGGACATGCTGCAATTACTCGATACAGATCTTCATGTACAAATAGATAAAATCAATCATGATCGTTTTACTGCTCGCGATATAAAAATGGTTGTTGCCCTCGTTGATGGCGATCTGGTGTTACCATTTTCATTTGTTGCCATGGATGTTGCAGCTGGTGGTCAGGTGGATATTATGAGCAGTGGTCCCACCCCGTTTATTGAAGTTACAGCCAATACAGAAAGCGTAAAGCTTGCTCCGTTTCTGGAGTCTCTTGCCGTTCCCGGGAAATTTGGTGGCGAGTTTGGTGCTCTGGCACTTGTAGCCACTAGTCGGGGAGAAAGCCTTGAAAAGCTAAAAGAGCAGTTGGATGTGGATGTGAAGATTGGATCGACATCCTTTCATGCGGAATCTGGAGTTGCCATTTCAAGCAATGAAATTTCCCTGCAAAGAAGAGCGGGCAAAGAATTTACTCTTTCGGGAAAAGGAGATGCCCTCGGGAGTCCCTTCACCTTCGTGGCCTTGGCAGCGGGAGCAGATACGGCTGAGATAAGCAACGCATTGTCCCTGAACCTAACGCTCCATGCCTGTGATACAGAGCTCTTGCTTGAGGCAATGCTCAGGGAAGATTATACATCCGATTTTCATTTTTCAGTAACGGGTAAAAAACTTTGCGGATATCTTGCTCCTCTAAGCCAGATTATGGGAAAAGAGATAGGCTTCTCTACGAAGGGAAGGGGCAAAATATCGCAGGACAACTGGTCGGTGAATCTGGAAGCTATTCAACTGGACAACTTTCTCTTTGATGCCGTGGTTGAGCAGCAAAAGACTGCTCCTGGCAAACCGTTCTTTACGGCTTCGGTGCATAGCCACGAGCTGGATATCAGTGCGTATGTACCTGAACCAGCAATGAACGATGCAGCTCAAGGGGATAAACAGGACGAACCTGTACAAACAAATCCGGAGGTTGAAACAGCAGCAAAAGCTACTGCCCCGAAGGAAAGCACCGCTGCAGTCAATAAAAAGCTGAGCAGGTTATTGCCGCAAAAAAGCCTGCTCTCGGTGGATGCCAAAATTGAATTGCATATTGACAGGTTGGAAACAGGACGAGGCGCAGCATCTGATATTTTGTTGTCAGTACTGTTTAAGGACGGGAAGTTGACTGGCGCCCCTTTTCATGCCACTGTCGCTGAACAGTCGTTTGGCGGGGATGTACAGATTGATCTTACTGACGAGGATCCCGTCGTCCAGTTTGATTTGACCGCGGAGAGCTTTGACCTGCCAGCTCTCTATAAAGAATTCGGGCTGGGTAAGGCTCAGGAATTACAGGCCGATAACATTCACTTGAATGTGTTGCTCAAGGGCAGGACCGTTGAAGATTTAATGAAGAAAAGTTCGCAGAAATTAACGATTAAGCGGGGTACCTACCGAATAGAAAAAGAATTTGGGGAAAACTTGGTGATAGATATTCAAGAGACAACGGCTTTCAATGTCCCCGGGAAAAAAACCAACTTGTTAATGTCAGGTCATATTAACGCTGAGCCATTCAGTGTCAACGTCGAAGAAATCGGTCTTCTCCAGGAAGACACCTTGAAACCGGTTATTGGCACTGCAATGCTGTCGATAGGAGATACGAAATTCGTGTTCGATGGAAAAATTGATCGTAAAACGAAAGATGAGAGCATTATTGACTGTGTCTACTCATTGTCGGGGACACGTATGGATAACTTGAACTGGTTGATTGGGGTCAATTTGCCGCCCCTTGGCCCATACGCTGCTGAAGGCTCTTTTTATGCGGAAGATGGTACATTGTCTTTTTACGATTTAGTGCTGCAGGTCGGTGAATCCACCTTACTTGGGCAAATGATAATAACAGGTACAAAGACTGAGGGAAATACGTTTGACTATCCAGTGAACTGGGATGTTGTATTGCAGGCAAAAAGTATTCAGCTGAATGACTTTCAATTTGGTGACTGGTCTCCTGTCGCGGAAGAGGAAGAAGCAGAGGCCGACCAGGTCACCCCCGAAGAGGATAAGCAGAGCGAAGGCACGATGCACAATTTGTTAAGTCCTGAACTGGCTGCAAAATTCAGAGGAAGCATGAAGCTCCAGGTGGATGAGGTCCTTTCAGGGACCGATAAGTTGGGTAGTGGGCTATTGAGTGCCACGCTTAAGGATGGCCTCTATTCTCTGGATACTCTGAAACTTAACATTCCTGGTGGTGACGTTGTTATGCAGGGATCGTTCAGGCCTGAGACGAACTGGAACAGAGCACAATTGTCCATGCAGATTGAAAATCTGGATTACGGGATTCTCGTCAGGCGCACTACACCCGAGAGTGATCTGAAAGGAAAACTAAATGTAAATTTTGCCCTTCACTCCGAGGCACAGGCGCTTTCTCAACTCAAAGAACATATGGGGGGGACATTTCGTTTCGGAGTATTGCCTGAAGAGTATGAGGCTGGAACAGTTGACCTGTGGGCAGTTAATATTGTTACCGCTGTCTTGCCGGCACTTCTTAAAGGTACTCCTTCTAAGGCAAATTGCCTGGCGGGGAAGTTTCTCCTGGACGATGGAATTATGCGTCCGGAGGTTTTCTTACTTGATACCAGCAAAATGCGTGTGCAGGGAGAGGGGGAGGTGAATTTCAAAACAAATGCCATTGACTTTTATCTTAGCCCGACACCCAAAGCGGCCCATTTTTTCAGTCTGGCAACCCCTGTAACCGTTTCTGGTACCATCACTGACTACCGTATAGGCGTGACTGCCGGTGCTGTTTTAGGCACTGCCGCTCAACTGGTGACCAGTGTGGTGACTGTACCCTTTGAATGGCTTTTTACTGAGAATCTGGAAGCCGATGGCAAAGCGGCTTGTACGGAAGCGATGGATTGGATAAATCCGGGGCCTGATGGTTTGTAGTTTCCGTGTAGTGCTTCCCGCTTGGCCTGACAGTTTTGAGATGCAGCATAACTCATGGCGTGCAATGGTATGAAATTTGAGAGGGAGTGCAAAGAAATGTAAGTCCTCTAACATGTGGGTTCGTCAAAAATTAAAAATCCTTTGCCCCTGCCAAGAGAGCCTGGTGTACCCGTGTGATCCTTTCGATACAGTTCCAACTCAAAAACTGTGTTTGTGAAGCCATGCAGGCATTTATTCAAATCTCTTTTGCTGATATTCGATCGCATTAAGGTATTATCGTAATGATCCTTGCCCAACGGATTTGCTTCATTGTTCCTCCACATCCAGAAATAAAGGGTGAATTCGGTTTGTTCCCCTTGTAATCCTTCCACAGTCCCAAATAAGTTAACGATTATTTGCTCTTTTGTGTCAATGACTTCTTCGTAGGCAACTGTAACTTTGTGTAGTGGTTCGGTCGCAATGTGTGCTTTAGGGTCATACAAAAATCCACTGGGTCTGCTTTCGATAATGAGTTCGTGATCTTCAGTATTCATGGCATCTCCAAGGAGCTCGCTCACAAAGATGAATGTGGCGCTGACGACTTGCTGACTATTGAGGGCGTCCGTAATGTTGTGTGTCTGCATGTGGCGTTGTTTCCTGTTTAAAGTAGTTTTATGGTTGTCTGTTGTGTTGCTGACGATGAATGTAACTGGACGACAGGAGGATTGCTTGGCTCTGCGCGCCAAGTATTGGGCACTTTGCGCCATTTATGGTGGCCTGGAATGTGAGGTCGTTCATCGGACACGTTGCAGATGAAGGAATCTGTTCAACAATACAGACAAGTTTTCAGGTCATTTGGGAGATGGACAGAGAGTCTCCCGGATAATGGAGAACGCTCAAGGTGCTATGCACCGCGATGACGCCGTTTGAGTGATGTGTTCCCGGTGTGTAAGTCAGTGCGATTGCGAGCATACAGTCTTCTCTTGGTTTGCAGGAAGATCCGTGCTACAACAAAGACAGGGGACAAGAAAAACTGGTCTCAGGGATATTTGACTCTGCAATTGCGCTGCCTGTTAGTCAATTTTATTGGAGAGAAAAATGGATGAAAATATGCGTAAGCATGTCCGTATTGTAAGTACCATTCTTATAGTGATGGGTGGGTTTTATCTCCTGGCTGCGGTGGGTATTACTGTTCTTGGACTTATGGCAGGCAACAATCAAATGCAGGCAGGAGATGTTGCTGTGTTGCCGGCAATACTCACGGGAGGAGTTATCTTGCTCCCCCTTGTGTTGCTGGGAAGCCTGCACATTATTACAGCAAAGGCCTTTCGTGCAGGTAAGGGCTGGTCAAGAATTGCCCTCTGGATTTTGTCGATACTTAATCTTGGTAATGTTCCCGTGGGAACCGGAATTGCTATATATGCAATCTGGGTACTGATTCAAACACGTGAGGAAGTCGTAAACATTAATGATTAAAAGGAGTTGAAAATGAATAATTCGCAGGCCCCTTTTTTATACACTGTTGTCTGTATGTTTATCCTGTCGCAAATAGGGCTGATCTCAAGTGTGTCAGCAGAGGAAACACAATTGCCTGCTGGCCTTATTTCACCTGAAAGCGGAACAATATGTAATGAACGGGTGAAGATCTGTTACGACACATTCGGCGTCAGCATCGGCATTACAAAAGAGGTGATGGGAGAACATGCAGCAGAAAAACTCACCCGTAAACTCTCCAGTGTGGACGAAAAGTACTTTGATCGCAACAATTTTAACCCGGTCGAGGGGATATCGTGTCACACCCTCGAAAAGGCCTGTTATGAAGGAAATACAATGAGCAAACTCTTGTCCGCGGCCCTTTTTGGCGAGGAAGTGGGATCGTACGATGACCATGCTCTGCTGGATGTCTTCTGGGCTTGGGATGGCTCACGTTATAATAATGACACAGAAAGCAGAGCAGTAGATGGCAGGCAGTACACACTTATTTTTCAGGGCGATGGTTCTGTGAAAATTATGGCAGATTGTAACAGGGTTTTTGGGCAGTACAGCGCAGAGGGGAGGTCACTTGCAATTACCCTTGGGCCAAGCACCCGCATGGCCTGTGCACCCGGAACTCAGGATCACCTGTTTCTAAGAGATCTGGGAGGTGCTGTTGGCTGGTTCCTGAAGAAAGGTGAGCTCTATCTTGATATGAAGGCTGATGCTGGCACGATGCGTTTCTACAGGGGCGTGATGCCCTGAATGTTGCATCGTTAATGCACCTGTGCCGTATGCAGATTTACGTGCAATTTATTTGAAAATCTTTTTTCTTTCTTTGCTGGGTATCAGAAAGAGCCTTTACCCAGCGTCTGGTTGGTCAACTGTTTTGTCAGGACGTGGATATTCTGTCCCGGTGCTGGCTGACTCCGCCCAAGTTGTTTGCAGGCGATTTATTGTCAGCTTCGTTCCCTCACTGTCATGATCCCATGACTCTGCTCCCCTGTTGTTTCCATATGGCTTTGAAGCGATAAGTAGGATATGATACTTTGCTTTCAGGTAGAGGGTAAAATGTCTTGTGGAACTGATTGCCATATACAATTCGTTGTCCACCGCGTTTTCGGAAATATATTCAATATCATTCAGGAGTTTTTATGAGCACCCAGGAAATTATTTACACTAAAATTGACGAAGCACCAGCCTTGGCGTCTTACTCGTTGTTGCCAGTCCTGCAGGCTTTTACCAGGGGATCAGGATTTTCTCTGGTGGAAAAGGATATTTCTCTGGCGGGGCGTATTATTGCTAATTTCCCCGAAAATCTCAGTGCGGAGCAGCAGATTGCGGATGATTTAAGTGAACTTGGTAGAATGGCCAAAGAGGCGCAAACGAATATTGTGAAACTGCCTAATATCAGTGCTTCAATCCCGCAACTCATTGCGGCAATTAAGGAGTTACAGGCAAAGGGCTATGATATTCCGGATTATCCGGCTGAGCCAGCCAGTGATGAAGAAAAGAAGGTGCACAGCCGCTACGCCAAAGTACTTGGCTCTGCAGTGAACCCGGTCTTGCGTGAAGGGAACTCAGACAGACGGGCAGCGGCCTCGGTGAAGCGTTTTGGCCAGAAAAAGCCCCATCGTATGATGAAGGTCTGGCCGGAAGTGTCACGGTGTCGGGTGAGTCATATGGATGATGGGGATTTCTATGGCAGTGAAAAGTCAATCACCGTTGCAGATCCTTGTGAAGTACGGATCGAATGTGTGGCAGATGATGGCACCCTCACCGTCTTAAATGCAAAGATTCCACTCCTTGCAGGGGAAGTGATTGACGCATCTGTTATGAATGTACGTAAGCTTCGCGCTTTTTTTGCCGCCCAGATACAAAGTGCAAAGGCTGATGGTGTTTTGCTTTCACTCCATTTAAAAGCCACCATGATGAAGGTGTCTGACCCCATAATGTTTGGCCATTGTGTCTCTGTTTTTTACAAGGACGTTTTTGAGAAGCACGGTGAGCTTTTTACCGGGCTTGGCGTCAATGTCAATAACGGGCTGGCCGATGTCTATGAACGCATAGAGAGCTTGCCGGCAGCTGAGCAGGAAGCGATCATGCAAGATATTATGGCATGTTATACGAGCAACTGTGAGCTTGCTATGGTGGATTCGAGCAAGGGCATTACCAATCTGCATGTCCCCAATAATATCATTGTTGACGCTTCGGTTCCTGTGGTGATTCGTGACGGCGGAAAGATGTGGGGACCTGATGATGCCCTCCATGATACCAACGCTATGATTCCGGATCGTTGTTACGCGACGATTTATCAGGAGGTCGTACTCGATTGTCAGAAAAATGGTGCCTTTGATCCTGCCACCATGGGCAGTGTCGCCAATGTCGGCCTGATGGCGCAAAAGGCTGAGGAGTACGGCTCCCATGATAAAACCTTTGAAGCACCTGCAAATGGTCTGATGAGGGTTGTGGATGCAGCAGGTAATGTGCTTCTTGAGCAGCCGGTTGAGAAAGACGATATCTTCAGGATGTGCCAGACAAAAGATGCCCCCATCCAGGACTGGGTGAAACTTGCGGTGACCCGTGCCCGTGCCGCCGGCACTCCTGCCCTGTTCTGGCTTGATCCGGATCGTGCCCATGATACTGAGCTTATAGCCAAGGTGGAATCCTATCTTCCCGGCCATGATTTAAGTGGTCTTGATGTTCGTGTGCTGACACCTGTTGCCGGAATGCGGGAGTCTCTACAGCGTATCCGCCAGGGGCAGGATACTATTTCTGTAACCGGCAACGTGCTGCGCGATTATTTAACAGACCTGTTTCCCATCCTGGAACTCGGTACCAGTGCCAAGATGCTCTCCATTGTCCCTCTTATGAATGGTGGTGGTTTGTTTGAGACCGGAGCTGGCGGGTCTGCTCCCAAACATGTGCAGCAATTTGTGGAAGAAGGACATCTGCGTTGGGATTCCCTGGGAGAATTTTGTGCCATGGTGCCATCTTTTGAACATATTGCGGCAACCTATGGTAACGAAAAAGCGGCTCTTTTTGCTGAGACCCTCGATCAGGCCATTGGTGATTTCCTGGAATACGAGAAGTCGCCCTCACGTAAAGTGGGAGAACTTGATACCCGAGGTAGTCATTTTTACCTGGCTCTCAGCTGGGCAAGGGTTCTGGCAAGCCAGGAGAAAGATACTGCCCTGCAGAGTAAATTCAGCGACCTTGCTGCCGCACTGGGTGAAAAGGAAGCTGTGATTGTTGAAGAGATGCTGAGTTGTCAGGGGCAGCCAGTTGATCTTGGCGGATATTTTATGCCTGCGTTTGAAAAAATATCCGCGGCCATGCGTCCGAGTGCTACCTTTAATGCGATTATTGACGGAATGTAAGTCTGGCAATTTCTGTGCCGGATACCGCTAAAAAAAGATACAAAAATTTTTATTTTTAAAAACCGGCGGTATTCGGTGATATTACGGACACCTTGGTGTTTCTGTTGAGGGATGTTGAGTTAGTTGGTGTTTTTGACAGTAATTTATAGATATCCAGAGTTAAAGGAAAAGGGAAAATTGTTAATAAGTCTTTAAAAGATCTCTTAAGTTGTGAAATTATCGAGGATTCAATAAGGGTGGCGTTCCTGCCCGCGGGGAGGGCGTCTTGAGTACGTCGTTAGCGCTATCTCTTGCCTGCAGGGGAATAGAGATGAGGGTTGTTAATCTGTGGTACTCTAAGTAAAACCTGCTCTAATCGCCTTTGACCTTAAGCCCGAAATACAGTTTATTTTCCCCCATGAGTGACGGTGGTGAAGTTCTCCCCGTACTCCAGTAAAAAAGAAGAAATATAATCTTGTTCTTCTTGCTGGGAGCCCGTTTTTCACTGGGGTCCAATAAATAATATCCAATAGTGTAACACGCTGTAATTGGCGATTTTGGTGAAATTTCGTTGTCAGTATTGGTGCGTCGAGGGGAAATAATGGTGTGGACAAAGGCTAAAGCAGCGTTGAAAGAAAGTCTTGGGGAATCAGTATATTCCCTCTGGGTTGCTCCCCTTGAATTGCTTTGTGCTGACGAAGCGGAAATTCAGCTGGTCTGTCCCGACAGATTTTATCGGGCCCATCTTGAGCGTACACATCTGTCCCTGATCCAGACAACAATCAATGAAGTCAGTGGCTCATCCTGCACAGTAAGACTTTGCGATAAAGGAGTAGAAGCCCTTCCCGCTGCAAAGCCAAAAGGCCAGCTTCGCCTGCCGCATATGCCTGTCAGACGTTCTGTAGTCCGCTCTCTGCATCCTCGCTATACATTTGATGCATTTATGCTTGGGGAATCGAATCTGCTGGCGCAATCCGCCTGCAAGTCCCTGGTCAACGGCATCGATACTGTGGGATCTTGTATCTATATTAATAGTTCAACGGGACTGGGTAAAAGTCATCTGACCCATGCCGTTGCCCATACTCTCCTTGCCGAATCGCCTGCAACCCGTATTCGCTACGTGACTGCGCAGCAGTTTGCCTCTGAAATGGTGCGTGGTATTCAGGCCGGTACCATGGATCAGTTCAAGGAGGGGTATCATGACCAGTGTGATTTTCTGCTGGTGGAAGATATTCACACCCTTCGGGGCAAGAAAAAGACACAGGAAGAACTCAACGAGTTGCTGGATGCGCTGATTAAAAGCGGAAAACGGGTGATCCTCACGGCCCACAACAACCCCAGGGAACTCAAAGGAATCGATAGCGAGCTTAAATCGCGCATGGGAGCAGGGCTTGTAACCACTATCCAGGCCCCTGATCTGGCAACCCGTCAGCGAATTGTTGAACATAAGGCTGCAATAAACGGTGTTTCTCTGGATGAAGACGCCGTCGCTTACATCAGCCAGCAGATTCGTGGTGATGTGCGTCGTATAGAATCAGCGCTTCTCGCCCTTCGTGCCAAAGCTTCCCTGGCAGGAGGTCTTGTGGGTATGGATATGGTTCGTGAAGTTGTGGCCGATATTGCCGGTGTCCCCAGGAATATTACCACGGCCTTGATTGGCGAATTGATCAGCTGTGAATTTAATGTGAGTCTCCAGGACCTGCAATCCCGATCACGGAAAAAAGTAATTACTTTTCCCCGTCAGGTTGCCATGTATCTTGGCCGTAAGCATACAAAAGAATCACTTGGGGATATTGGCCGTACCTTTAACAGAAATCATGCAACTGTACTCCACTCTGTAAAAGTGGTTTCTGAATTATGCCGGCGTGACACTTCTGTTCAGCGGCAGGTTGAAATTCTTGACCAAAAAATGGCTGAGCTATAGACAATTCCTCCCTTCTCCTCCTATGAAAACAACCCTTGTTTGTTACTGTTTCCAGCACACAGATGCCGATCTTGAACAGGATGTGATGCGTAACGGACGTTCCACAATAATGGAACAGATCATGCGCGAGTCCAAAGATGGGCATTGTCAGTGCGCTGTTAAAAATCCCAAAGGCAGGTGATGCCTGTCAGATGTCCGCCGGGTTGTGGACAGGGCAATGCAAACAAAAAATGATACTGTTGCATTGCCCCGCGTAATTCCTACTGACGGAAAGTGATGCTGTAGTGAAAGGTTTTGGGATCCAGCCAGTTCAGGGTTGTGTTGCCGATCTGAGCGTAGGGGTAACCAAATGTATTCAGGGTCGCGCCGTGCTGAGGTGGGTTAAGTTGCAGATCCCTTCCCATGGCAAGTTTTACCCGGTATTGATCCCATCCTCCCCAGAAATAGTCTCGATATCCTTGAGTTTTTGCATCTCCCAGCTGAAGATTCTCTTTGAGCATTTTCTTTTGTACATCTGCAGGATCCACTGGTACCCAGTCATATCCCGGTAAGTAAAATTCCGCCCAGCAATGTTGCCATGTCGTAATATCCTGAGTGCTCTCCTTTCCCTGGCGAATACCAAAAATTTCTCGCGCCGGGACGCCTGCGGCTCTGCTGAGGGATACAAAAACAGAATGGATATCGGTGCATTTCCCCCCGGGTTGCTCAAGGAGTAAGCAGACGTTGCCGGGGCCGCAACCTTTGGTGCCCGGATCACGGTACATGTTGTCACATATCCAGTCGTATATGGCTCTGGCTTTTGCAAGCACCGTTGTCTTCCCTTGAGTAATCTGGTCAGCCAGGATCTTCACCTGCCCATCAATGGGGCCTAGGCTTGTGGGGCCAAGGTACCTTGCGTAATCAACAGGATTCCAGGCGGCTTCTTTCTCTGGAAAATCCCTGCGCCTGACTTCCTGGCGCACAACATCAAAGGAGAGGCTCAGCTTGCGGCTTGAGGCGTTTTTATCCCAACGTGCGTAAAGCATTGGTGTGGAGTAGGTTTGATCGCTATAGACAGCAGACTCACTGAAGTCACCGCTGATTCTTATTTTACTGATCACCTGATCTCTGTCTGATAAAGGGTAGGGGATCCATAGTTGTGCTTCTTGTGATCTGTCGTGGGCGGACAGGTCAAATTCCATGGTGATGCTCCCACTACTTTCAGATGTTGCAAAAGATGGAAGTGGCATAAGGAGTACCGCGAATATGAGTATACTGTTCTTGATCTGTTTCAATTTTTTCTCCCTGAAGTTTTACTTTTTACAAGTTTGTCAATAGTTCCTGACCGGAGTGAAGGTAGATCGAATAGTACGATAATGCAAATAGGAAATATCTATGGTAAGATGGGCTTGTATAGGAAGACCTGAATGAGAAAAGAATGCGTATCTGAAAAACAGAGAATATTCCGTGGAAATGAGAAAACTGGATGCCTTTTGCAAGGTGATAGAATTCAAGAGCTTTACCCGGGCAGCGAAGGCAATGCTTTTGTCTCAGCCAACTGTCAGTGAACATATCCGCTTCCTGGAGAATGAGTTGGGTGAAAAACTGCTGGAACGACAGGGGCGGGAAGTAGAACCGACACCAGTTGGTGCTGTGTTATATGGCTATGCCAGGAAAATTTTACAGACACGACGTGAGGCGATACAGGCAGTTGAGCAGTTCAGCGGCAGGCTGGCAGGCAGAATTGCCATAGGTTGTGGTACCATTCCGGGAACCTATATTTTGCCGGAGTTGGTGGGGAGCTTCCATAAAAAATACCCGGCAATTAAAACGACCCTTCGTATCAATAGTTCACGACTTATAGCAGAAGAGGTTCTGGGAGGCAATCTGGAGATTGGAGTGGTGGGTGCGAAATGGAATGAGCCAGGGTTGTCATGGAACAGGATGTTCTCTGATGAACTCATACTGGCTGCTTATCCGGGTCACCGGTGGTCAGCTAAAGTGGCCGTCTCCCTTGCTGAAATCGTCAGGGAGCCGATTATTGTCAGGGAGCGAGGGTCGGGAACCAGAAAAGTATTTTCAAGGATACTTGTGGAAAAGGGTTTCAGGGAACAGGATCTTCAGGAAGTAGCGGAGATTGGCAGTACTGCAGCGGTTAAAGAAGCTGTGAAGGCAGGGATTGGAGTGGCGATAGTTTCCAGAAGAGCAGTTAGCGATGAGATTCAATGTGGAAGATTGATCAGCATTGCCATTAAAGATCAAAAACTCAAGCGGCCCTTTTATCTTATACAGCGAAAGAATCGGGAACTGTCTCCTGTTATATCTGCGTTTTTGGAATATATGCAGGAAAAAGCATCTTTGCTGAATGATAGATAGATTCTTTTTGTACCTGTTTGTCGGAAGTGTCTAATTTCTGG
>JAOZKN010000045.1 GCA_029935315.1 Desulfocapsa sp.
ATTTCTCTGACTGGGGCTTTTCTTTGTATTAGAACTTCAGTTGTTTCACTGATGGCAAGGGTGACTAACGGGCAAAAATTCTTTGCCTCATCTACAAGTCATTTATGGTGTCCGATCGTCCCTTGTGGCAAGTAAATTACTTCAATAAGGACTTCAATATCTTACATTTTCTGCAGACCTGCATCTTCTCCCGAACATCAACATCGCGGGTACAATCACACTTTGTACCGCAAACGAACCAGCACATATCACCACATTGAAATTCATAGGCTGAACATTCATTTTTCATTTCGCAGGATTTTCTCTCCCAACAGGGTTGGGTCTTCTTTTTTCCACCTTTGGTCTTCTTCTGGTAAATCAAAAACCAGAGTTGCCGTTCAATATGCAGGGGAATTTTTCTCCAGCCCTGTTCATAACTATGGATTGCCTTCAAAGAAACACCCAGCAATTCAGCTAGTTGCTTCTGCGTTCTATTCATTTTTTTTCGAATTAATACAAACGATTCTTTTTCCACAATTATAACCCTGATTCTTTTAATTATCGTAATTTCGTATAGTTCACGAATTATCGCCCAAATAATGTATCACAAGGTAACACATTTCTTCCGAACTTACAGTGTTTTTACAATTATTCATTCATCTATTGTCAGCAACTTATTCGTTCTTACGTTTTCTTTCTCATTACCACATCCTTTTATTGAGTTTCAATACTATTTTTTGTATGTATCTGTTTATATTTCCATCATCCATTATCATTTGCTTTCAACTAAGGAGAACTTTATGACTATTCATGTTGTCGATCATCCGCTCATTCGTCACAAAATAGGCCTGTTAAGAGAGAAAAACATCTCTACTAAAGATTTCCGCGCGCTCTCTTCTGAAATCGCACGCTTACTAGGCTATGAAGCAACGAAAGATATCCCCACAGAAACAAGAACCATAGAAACCTGGGCCGGGAAAACCACCATTGAACAGATTAAAGGAAAAAAAATCACATTTGTTCCTATTTTACGTGCAGGCCTGGGAATGATGGATGGGGTTTTTGATCTTATTCCATCAGCAAAAGTCTCTACAGTTGGTTTTTACCGTGATGAGAAAACACTGCAACCCGTTCAATATTATGTAAAACTTGCCAATAATATTCAGGAACGTACCGCATTAATCCTTGACCCTATGCTTGCCACCGGTGGTACACTTGAAGCAACCATTGACCTGTTAAAAGAAGCAGGATGTTCCTCCATCAAGGGTCTGTTTCTGGTCTCGGCCCCTGAAGGTGTTAAACGAATTCAAGACGCCCACCCGGATGTTGATATCTACACCGCTGCCCTTGATGATCATTTAAACGATGACGGATATATCCTTCCAGGTCTTGGTGATGCCGGCGATAAACTCTTTGGTACTAAATAAAAAATCAGGACGTTTTAAATGGAAATTCAACAGTATGAAACCGATTACAAGCTAAGAGCCAAAGATATTATTCTTGGTGCTCAGATGCTCTTTGTTGCCCTGGGAGCACTGGTGCTTGTTCCCCTGCTCACCGGCCTCAACCCAAATGTTGCCCTTTTTACCGCCGGAGCAGGAACCCTGCTTTTTCAAATCGTTACCAAAGGTAAAGTCCCAATTTTTCTTGCATCTTCTTTTGCTTTTATTGCCCCCATAATTTACGGCGTACAAACCTGGGGAATTGCCGGCACCATGTGTGGTCTTATGGCGGCTGGTCTTTTTTATGTTTTGCTTTCCATCCTTATCTATTTTCAAGGAAGCCAGATAATTCATAAAATTCTGCCTCCAATTGTTACAGGTCCTGTTATTATGGTTATTGGACTTATCCTTGCCCCAGTTGCTGTCTTTATGGCCACAGGAATGACAGGAGACGGATCAGCGGAACTTGTACCCCGAAACACGGCACTTATTGTTTCCATGACGTCCCTTGCTGTCACTCTTGCGGTATCTCTTCTTGGCCGTGGTATGTTAAAGCTTATCCCCATCCTCTGCGGAGTGATTGCAGGCTATCTTATCTCCATTCCCTTTGGGCTGGTGAATCTTGCCCCGGTGCACGAGGCTGCCTGGTTTGCAATTCCATCCTTTACCTATCCCGAGTGGAATCTGGAAGCCATACTCTTTATTGTTCCCGTTGCCATTGCCCCTGCCATTGAACATTTTGGAGATATACTGGCCATAGGATCGGTAACCGGCAAAGATTATATTGAAGACCCCGGAATACATCGCACAATGCTTGGTGACGGCATTGCTACAAGTTTTGCTGCTTTTTTCGGTGGCCCGCCAAACACAACCTATTCTGAGGTAACCGGTGCCGTCACTCTCACCAAAATTTTCAACCCCGCTGTTATGACCTGGGCCGCCATCGCTGCCATCCTTCTCGCCTTTGTTGGCAAAGTTGGTGCTTTTCTGCAAACGATCCCCTCCCCTGTTATGGGTGGAATCATGCTTCTTCTCTTTGGAGCCATTACAGTTGTCGGTTTAAATACACTGGTTCGTGCCAATGAAGATCTTACTGAACCCCGAAACCTGGCCATTGTTTCTCTTATCATGGTGATGGGAATTGGTGGAATGAGTTTTTCTGCCGGTGCCTTCACCGTTAAAGGCATTGGCCTTGCTGGTATTTTAGGAGTATTGCTTCATCTTGTTCTACCTGGAAAAAAGAAGACAGAAGAGAAGGCATAAGGTCTGCTTAATTGCAATACACAGGATACATTCAAATCTATGGATAAAGCTGAACAGAAAGAACCGGGTACACTGTATATCACAGCAACGCCCATTGGTAATCTTGAGGATATAACCTTACGTGCCTTGCGTATCTTACAGGAGGTTGATCTTATCGCCGCTGAAGATACCCGGCACAGCCGTAAGCTTCTCACCCACTTTAACATCACGACACCACTGATCAGCTATTATCGTGAAAAGGAAAGGGAACGTTCAAAACAATTAGTGACAAGACTCCTTGCCGGTGATTCCATTGCTCTTGTTTCCGATGCTGGAACCCCGGGAATTTCAGACCCTGGCGCAATACTCGTCCAGCATGCCCGTGAAGCCGGCATTACCATCACTCCCCTGCCTGGGGCCTCTGCCCTGAGTACCGCACTTTCAGTATCCGGCATTACTGACTCGAATTTTTTGTTTCTTGGTTTTGCACCCTCAAAAAAATCACAGCGCAAAAGTCTGCTTACCTCACTTAAAGACACTCATCATCCCATCATTTTCTATGAATCCCCTCGCCGTATTCAAGGGTTGTTAAGTGATATGTTAGCAATTTTGGGAAACCGATCTGCTTTCTGGGCCCGTGAACTGACGAAAAGCCATGAAGATCTGCAAGGAGGGAGTATCCGTGAATTACTTGAACGTGCAAGCGCCAACAAGAATCGTGGTGAATTTGTCCTTATCGTCCATCCCGGTGAAACTGTTCAGGCCGATGGAGAAAATGTCCAGGAACTTCTCAACTGGTATCGGGACAATACTTCCATATCACTAAAAGATGTAAGTAAAAAACTTGCCTCTGATCTTGGCCTTTCCAGATCCGCGGTCTACCAGGAAGCTCTTATCGTCTACAAAAAAAAGTCATGAAACTCAGAACCTGCGTTCGCCCCAACCAGCAATTTGTCTACGGCATCCACAAGCCCAGCTATTGCGTCCATAATGCTCGCAATAAGAAAAATATTAAAGAACTTGGCCGTTTTCAATCCGGTGAAATTTACTTAAATTCTGCAAATTATCCGCAAGGGAATGTTACTGTCGAAGATGCCGACTGGATATTTGAAATCCCCAACCCTCTCTCTTTTCGCGGTTCAACCTATATTGATAAAGAGTGGGCCGATGCCAGTGCAAAAAATCCCGAGCGAATATCTCTTCCTCAAAAAGAGGACCTTTCTCTGACCGCCTTATTTAATGAAGAGGATATTTCAGGAACTTTACTGGGCAAACTCCCCTCTCCATTGCTTTTAGCTCTTGCCACCACTTCTACAGACCCTGAAGACCTGAAACAACTGGCTGAACTTTCGTGTGAATTCATAAAAGACCCGCATAATAATCCCACCGGACTTGTCTATACAACAGATGTAAACCAGCGGGTACGCGCAGTTATCAGCAACCACCCACTTTTTGAAGCTGTAGCAAACAACCCTCACCTGCCCACTGCTTATCAACTGGCCATGGTGCTCCGTCCAGGAGCTCAGGGAAACAGTGAAATAATAGGTGAATATGACCAGGGAAGCAGCCACATATATGAATATCTCAGGCGTAACTCATACATTGCAAATGGCCATTATGCCGCCAATATGAGTGACGATTCCATTCGCTACTCCATTGACCATTTGACAAAATCTGATATCAGCGGACTCAGGCACCTCTATTACCAGCGAACATTTATCCGCCTGGCTGGCCTTTTGGACATTGATTTTGATTTCAGGCATGGGCAAAATTCAGCGCAAACTCTTGAAGTATTACGAATCGAAATCAGCAGGAAAATTTCTGCAGGTATCACACCAGAATTCAACGCAAGCCTCTGGGGCTGGAATTTTGGTTTCGATTATGCACCGACTCAATACAGGCTCCATGCTTCCCATCAGCAGATCCACCAACAATATGCCATGCTGCCACAGACCGTTGCCCAGTTTACCGATTCCCCACTTCATTCCCGGGGCGATATGCCATCTTTTGGCTGCGGTGATATGGTGGCAGAAGTTATGCTGGCCTATAATACAGAAACGGGCAGCGATTTCTTTACAGATTATCTGGCCTGTATCAGAAACAATGTTCGCATGGACGCTGTAATTAACTCAAAGCTCGAATCCAGCCTGATTCTCTGGCAGGACAAACACGCCATCCTTTTCGTCCCCAAGGCACAGACATCCCAATGGGAGTTACAGCTTATGGCCCTTGAGAATACAGAAAAGAAAGTAGTGGGAAATATAGTCGAAGCAGATACAGAGACCAGAGCATCCCTCGATCATGGAATCCTCCTCGCCCAGAAAGCACTTGCAGGACTGGGTGCCAGAATGGTCACCTCCATCGAATACCCAAAGCGGATGACAAATCAAGAGCCGGATGGTCAACATCTGCTCTACAGCTTTCTTCCCAGGCTGCCTGAATCTCCAGGGGCTTTCAGCGAAGCACAACTGCGTTATATCAACGGGCATTACCCTGAAGACTTTGCATCTGTCTGCAGGCTACAGCTAGACAAAATGAATTGCTGAGAGTTCCCCTGAATCTTTCATCTGCATTTTTCCTCATCTCTTTTCAAGCTCAGGAAAAGACGTTATCCAATAAGGATCACAGACTTTAATCAACTCTTGTTCCTTGTCGGTAAAGATGAATAGTATATATGCAAATCGCAGGGGGGTGAATAAGTCACCTTCAAAATATAACGAGATTTTCCCATCATCCATGTGAAAAATCCTGAAAGTAGTGTATTCTTCAGCCCCTGGCAACAGCATGTGGAAATGCGACGACCTTTTTAAACAAGTTAGTTTTACTTTTTTTTACTGGAGTTAAAATATGGACGCAAACGGATTTTATGGACAATGGGGTGGTGCTTACATCCCTGAAGTCTTATATCAAACCTTTCAGGATCTGAAAGCTGAGTATTCACGCTGTCGTAGAGATCCGGCGTTCTGGGAAGAGTATCTTGAACTCATGTCAACTTACTCCTGCCGCCCCACCCCCCTTACTTACGCTGAAAATCTGACCAGACATTTTGGCGGAGCGCAAATCTACATCAAACGTGAAGATTTGAACCACACAGGGGCCCATAAAGCCAACAACGTCATGGGTCAGGGACTGCTTGTAAAACGTATGGGCAAAAAGAGAGTTATTGCAGAAACCGGAGCTGGCCAGCACGGTATGGCCACAGCCACCATGGCCGCTAAATTCGGTCTTGACTGCACGATTTATATGGGCGAGGAAGATGTGTTGCGCCAGCGTCCTAACGTTTTCTGGATGGAAAAAATGGGGGCAACAGTTGTTCCTGTGAAAGACGGTTCCAGAACCTTAAAAGATGCCATCAACGAGGCCTTTCGCGACTGGGTCACCAATGTGGATGATACCCATTACGTGTTTGGTACCGCCTGTGGCCCTGCCCCGTTCCCGGAAATGGTTGCCTGGTTTCAATCAATTATAGGCATTGAAGCCGCCGGGCAGATCGTAAAATACCATGGAAAAATGCCGGCAAAAGTATATGCCTGTGTAGGTGGAGGTTCAAATGCCATGGGTATTTTCAAACGCTTCCTCGATGACAAGGAAGACATTGAGCTTGTGGGCGTCGAGGCTGGTGGACATGGTGCAGACAGCGGAGCACATGCCATACGACTTTCAAGCCCTGACGCAACCCCTGGAGTTGCCCAGGGGTATAAGACTATGTTTCTGCAGGACGATGACGGACAGATGAACCAGACCCACTCCGTTGCTGCCGGCCTTGACTATGTCGGCGTGTCACCTATCCTGACATCACTCTGGGAAGACAAACGGGTACGTTTTGAATCGGCCACCGATGATGAGGTCATGCAGGCACTTGATCTCACCATGAAAACCGAAGGGATTATCCCGGCCCTTGAATCTGCCCACGCCTTTGCCGGAGCCTTTAGAGAAGTTGGTGATTTATCAACGGATGATGCGATTATCATCAATCAATCCGGCCGCGGAGACAAAGATATTTTCACCATAGCCCACGCCTTTGAGGATCCCTCCTGGGAGAAATTTATTATCGACAGGGGCAAGGAATACAGCAAAAAATATTCAGGATAGAATTATGGAACAACAACTACGAGAAAGATTAGCGAAAAAAGATATCCTTCTGATGACCCATATTGTCCTTGGCTATCCATCTTTTGATGTCAACCGCGAAGTGATAGAACAGATGGTAGCCAACGGGGTGGACTGTATTGAAATGCAGATCCCCTTTTCAGAACCCATGGCCGATGGCCCCGTAATCCTGAAGGCCAATCAGGACGCATTGGCTAATGGCACCAGGGTTGCTGATTGCTTTAGCTTTGCTGAAGAAATTATCCGTCAGCACAATATCCCCTTCCTCTTTATGACCTACTACAATATCATCTTTAAATACGGTGAGGAGGCATTCTTCAAGCGGGCTGCTGACATTGGCATGAAAGGTTTTATCATTCCTGATCTGCCGCCGGAAATGGGTGAGACATTTCTCGCCCTTGCAGATAAGTATAACATCGCACCCATCTTGATTTTTGCTCCGACATCCACAGACAACCGTATGCAGGAACTAGCCACCCACGGTCGCGGTTTTATTTACTGCGTGGCAAGACGTGGCGTCACAGGAAAAAAATCAGAGTTTGGAGACGATTTCGCAGAGTATCTTGAACGCTGCAGAGCTTCCACCACACTGCCTCTGGCCGTGGGCTTCGGCATTCAGAGTAAAGAAGATATAGACGCCCTCAGAGGGAAAGCGGATATGGCTGTGATTGGTTCACGTACCATAAAACTCGTCGAATCTGAAGGCGCCGAGGCTGTGGGGCCTTTTATTGCCGGATTACGATGATGGTTCTAAGAGACATCCCCTGCCTGAGACATATCCGGGAGACTCCCCATGGCCAATAATATTAAACAGCAGAAAAAAGGAACAGAAGTAAGCGACGAAGAACTGCATAAGGTCATAGCCGATTTTCTGGAAATGGGGCATGTGGAAAACATTGTTGCCATGTTTAAGCAGAAAACCCGTTATTATCAATGGGTCGGTACTTTACTTGAAGACGAACGATTTGCTGTCCGCCTTGGTGTTTCTGTACTCTTTGAATATCTGCTCGAAGAGCGACCAGACGAGGTACATCTTGCCATCCCGTCCCTTGCTGCAGCCTTAAGTCACGAAACGCCCTGGGTTCGCGGTGAAGCAGTGAGTGTCTTGTCGATTATCGGCACTGATGAAGCCATAGCCATCATCAAAATGATGGACAATGATCCAGATCCTCAAGTTGCAGCCATGGTCCGTGACATTCTCTTGACAGAGTAGAACAGTACCTGCATCCCCCATAATTTTACCTATACAAATGAATTTATAATTTTTCTATTACTGGCAGTTAGTCGCTCAACTCAACAACTCATGACACAACAGCAAAAAGATATTGAATATATGCGAAGAGCAGTGAAACTCGCTCAAGCTGCCGCAGAAATGGGTGAAGTCCCTGTGGCTTCATTGCTTGTTAAAGATGATACTATTATTGCAAGAGGGGCAAACCGATCGATTACTGACCATGACCCCACTGCTCATGGAGAAATCATTGCATTACGAAATGCCGGTGAACAATTGCAAAATTATCGATTGCCCGGTACAACCCTTTATGTAACGCTTGAACCGTGCATCATGTGCATGGGAGCAATAATCCACGCCCGTATTCAACGACTTGTTTTCGGTGCCTACGACCCCAAAACCGGTGCAGCTGTCTCATGTTATGCCATCGGTTCCGACAATATCCTCAACCACCAACTGGATATTACCGGGGGGATATGTGAAACAGAATGTGCTACGCTGCTTAAAGATTTTTTCCGAAACAGACGAAAAAAAACCTGACTCCTCTGCTGCCTTTTTAATTTTTGCTGGCTTTTCTTAATTTTTTGATTGCGTAATTTTCAAACACAGGCTAGAAAGGCTCTCAATCGCTGCGCAACTGCTCTGATTGGAGAGGTGACCGAGTGGCTTAAGGTGCACGCCTGGAAAGCGTGTGTACGCAAGTACCGAGAGTTCGAATCTCTCCTTCTCCGCCAAAATCACAAAACGGCTATTGCAATTTTGTTGCTCTAGCCGTTTTTTATTCTCAGAGCTCTTGTGCAGAAGTGATTGATTAAATTTTTATGGCATCCGATTTCCTCCGGGAATAGTCTTGACGACACCTGACGGGTTGTGTATAAAAGTTTTTCGGAAGATGCTCTCTTTAGAAAATATCTTCCCGCCAGCCTATAAATTCGATTTGATAGTCGGATTCTGTACAATTGAGAATCATGAACTCCGCCAGGTCCGGAAGGAAGCAACGGTAATGAACCTCTTGATGTGTTATGGGGTCCGGCTATCATCTTTTTACGTAACAGTTCGTCACCAAGCCCTCAACAGGTAGACTCTCTTTTATGTCCTATTTGGTTCTTGCCAGAAAATCCCGTCCTCAGGATTTCACACAGGTTGTCGGGCAAATTCCAGTTGTTAAAACCCTGCAAAACAGTCTTGTTCGGGATAGAGT
Source organism: Desulfocapsa sp. (assembly GCA_029935315.1). GTDB lineage: Bacteria > Desulfobacterota > Desulfobulbia > Desulfobulbales > Desulfocapsaceae > Desulfocapsa. The sequence goes on from JAOZKN010000045.1 coordinate 9,206, forward strand.
TGCCCATGCCATTCTCTTTTCAGGCGTCCGTGGTGTTGGTAAAACCACCCTTGCCCGAATCATGGCCAAAGCCATCAACTGTGAAAACCTGGAAAACGGTAATCCCTGCAACAAATGTTCTTCATGCACCGCAATTACCGCAGGATCCTCCCTTGATCTGTACGAGATTGATGGCGCATCCAATCGCGGCATTCAGGAAATCCGTGAGCTGAAAGAAAAAATAAAGTTCCTGCCCACAAGTTCCAAGTTTAAAATCATCATCATCGATGAAGTGCACATGCTTACCACCGAGGCCTTCAATGCCTTACTGAAAACCCTTGAAGAACCCCCGGCTCATGTCTACTTTATGTTTGCAACAACAGAGCTGCATAAAATCCCCATAACCATCCTTTCCCGCTGCCAGCGTTACGAACTCAAAAGAATTGCTGCCCGGGAGCTCGGCAAACACCTGCAAAGACTCTGCGAGGAAGAAGGTGTTGAGCTTGAGAAGACTGCCCTTGATCTTATTGTCCGTGAATCAGAAGGATCGGTTCGCGATGGACTCAGTCTTCTTGATCAGGTTTTTTCGTACGGTGAAAAGAAGATCGGGGTTCATGAGGTTATAGAAGTTTTAGGACTTGTCTCCCGGGACGTTATCCATACGCTTACCCAGGCTCTTCTTGAGAACGACCCCGGTTCAGCGTTTCAGGCCCTTGAACAAACTTTTGATTTTGGTGTTGATTTAAAACGTTTTAAGGCAGACCTTCTCACGGCCTTTCGCACACTAATTCTGTGCCGAATAGATGGTTGCCAGGAGCTGATTGATATTCCGCAACAGGAACTGACATTCTTTCAGGAACTTGCAAAGAACTACAGCCATAATACGTTGCATATGAAACTGAATCTCCTGATGCAGGGCGTTGAAGATATGGGTTACGCCACACAGCCAAGGCTCAGCCTGGAAAGTACATTCCTAAAAATTATCAGTGCAGACGATGTGGTTCCTGTGAGCAGCCTGCTTGATAAATTAGACAAGCTGTTAGTAAACAGTGCGCAGCCAGAACAGAAAATTAAGGCTGCAGCCTCCAGTAAAAAAAAAATTCCTGACGAAAAGTCCATAAGGCAAGCAATCAAGACACAAGCCGAAGCGTTACCGGTAAAAACTGAAGAGCCTCCTTTACCTCAGGAACCCGAATCCCCAAAAAAAGACAAACTTGTTCCCCACCCGCACATTCATGATGTGAGAAAAGACTGGCCAGGCTTTATCGCTCACGTCAAAGACAGAAAGGTGTGGATGGCACAAGATCTCCAACGAGCAAACAAGGCAAGAGAAGTTGACAACAAGCTGCAACTTCATTACGCAGACAAGGCGAACTGTGCAGTACTCAGACAAAAAGAGAACATAAAGCTCCTCACCGAATTTGTTCTCGATTTTTTCCAAAAAGATTTAACCCTTTGTTTCATCACTCCTGACAAAAAAGATGAAAAAGAAGACGATACAGCAGAATCACCTCATAAGTTACGACAAAAACTGGCCAACGATCCATTGGTACTTATGGCCACCGAAATATTCAGTGGCCAGATTGGTGATATTCGGGTCGGCCCGCGAAGCAGATAATCAACATCACATTCAATAAAAAAAGGTTAGCCCATGGACATGAATTCCATCATGCAGCAAGCACGGCAGATGCAGGAAAAAATGGCAGGTATCCAGGAAGCATTAAAAAAGCAAACTGCAACTGGCAGTGCTGGTGGTGGTATGGTAACCGTTGTTGTCAATGGAAGTAACGAGATTATCTCAATCACCATTGAGGATGCCATGATCACCGTTGACGAAAAAGTTATGCTCCAGGATCTGATCATCGCGGCCACCAATGATGCTCTACGCAAGGTGAAAGAGATTGGTAAAGAGGAGATGGCAAAACTCACCGGGGGCATGAATATTCCCGGCGTTTCCAACATCTTTTCATAAAAACATTGCTCCCGACTGTATGAACATGACATCCCAGGTTATACCTCAGGCGCTGGAACGCCTTATTCAGGATCTGTGCAAGCTTCCAGGAATTGGACAAAAAACCGCCTCTCGTCTTGCTCTCAATATCCTGAGACGTCCTGCAGGAGAGGCAAGAGAACTTGCAAACGCACTTGCAGAACTGCATAGCTCCATTCAACTCTGTTCCTGCTGTTTTACTTTCTCTCAAAATGACCCCTGCGCAATCTGTGCCGATCACAAGCGAGATCAAGCTCTTGTCTGTGTGGTTGAACAACCTGGAGATCTTCTGGCCATAGAAAATGCCGGTAATTACAGAGGTCATTACCACATTCTCCACGGTGTGCTTTCTCCCATGGATGGAATCGGCCCTGCAGAGATCAAAGTCAAAGAACTGGAAGCCCGGATAAACAGCGGTACAATTAAAGAAGTTTTTATAGCCACAAGTTCAACTGTCCCCGGAGAAGCAACTGCAAGTTTTCTTTTGGACAGACTGCAACACAGAGCAATTCGTATAACCCGCCTTGCCTGCGGTATCCCCATGGGGATGGATATAAAATACGCCGACAAACACACCCTGGCAAGGGCCATTGAGAGCCGGTCTGAAAGCAGATAAATTCCCTGTACATTTAGCTTTTAATCATTCTTAATTTTTCTTGACAGAAGTCCCATATATTGGTAATTGAGACTGTTTGGGCTGTTCCTTTTCCGAGGAAGCTGAACAAGTTCCAAAAACGAATAGCAAAACAGGCGCGTAACTCAGCGGGAGAGTGTCACCTTGACATGGTGGAAGTCGGCGGTTCGAAACCGCCCGCGCCTACCAAATTGAATGGGCTAACACAATGGGGATCATGAAAACCACATTGTATTTAGCCCTTGTCTTATATTAATAGAATTTAAACTGATGACCGATATTACAATCGCCATAGAAAACGGGAACGAGGCAGCAATGCCCGTCAATACAACCGTTCAAGATGCCATTTCTGAGCTGATGTCCAACAAACAGCGCAAGAAAACTGTGGCCGTGACCCTTAATGGCGAGACCCTTGACCTTTGCACCAGGCTCACTGAGAACGCAACCCTCGTTCCTGTCCAGACTGGGAGTGACGAAAGCCTTGCCATCCTCAGACACTCAACGGCTCATGTTATGGCAGAGGCTGTGCGTGAATTATATGGAGATGAGGTTAAGGTAGCCATCGGCCCAGCCATTGACGATGGTTTTTATTACGACTTTGATCGTGACCAGCCTTTTACTCCTGACGACTTTGAAAAAATCGAAGCCAAAATGACAGAGATCGCCCGTTCTGCTCAGCCATTTACCAAACGTTCAATTTCATCTGCTGATGCCATTAAACGTTTTGAAGCAGAAGGGGAATCTTACAAGGTCGAGCTTATACAGGATCTTGGCGCAGACAGCGTTACACTCTACGAGCAAGGTGCATTTACCGATCTGTGTCGTGGCCCCCATCTGCCAAATACATCCTGGATAAATGCGTTCAAACTTCTACGTGTTGCAGGTGCCTACTGGCGCGGTGATGAAAGCAAAAAAATGCTGCAGCGAATCTACGGCACTGCTTTTTTTGACAAGAAGGCACTCAAGAAACACCTGTTTGCCCTGGAAGAAGCCAAGAAACGTGACCATCGTAAACTTGGCAAAGAACTTGAGTTGTTTACCATGCAGGATGAAATCGGCCCTGGCCTGATTTTATGGCAGCCAAAAGGCGCACTGCTTCGTAAACTCATTGAAGATTACTGGAAGGATGCGCATTACCGGAATGACTACGAGCTGCTCTACACTCCTCATATTGCCCGTCAGGATTTGTGGAAAACCTCAGGCCACCTGGATTTCTACGGCGAAAATATGTACTCGCCCATGGATATCGACGATGTAGCCTACCAGCTCAAGCCGATGAACTGCCCGTTCCATATCGGTATTTTTAACAGTCGAAAAAGAAGCTACCGGGAATTTCCCATCCGTTGGTGCGAGCTTGGAACGGTATATCGCTATGAACGTGCCGGTGCCCTGCATGGACTCCTTCGCGTGCGTGGTTTTACCCAGGACGATGCCCATATATTCTGCATGCCCGAACAACTTGAAGATGAAATTTTCAACATTCTCGACTTAAATCTTGAGATTCTGAAAACATTTGGCTTTGACCAGTACGATCTTTACCTGTCCACCAGACCAGAAAAATCTGTCGGATCTGACGAGAGCTGGGAGCAATCCACCGAAGCCTTAAAGCTGGCACTGGAGAAAAAGGGTTTAGAATATAAACTCGATCCAGGTGAAGGTGTGTTCTACGGGCCCAAGATTGACATCAAGATAAAAGATCAGTTAGGACGTTCCTGGCAATGTTCAACCATTCAGGTTGACTTTAACCTGCCGGAACGCTTTAACATCAAATATGTAGGTGCAGACAACAGTGAACACCAACCCATCATGATTCACAGGGCTCTTATGGGATCACTGGAGCGTTTTATTGGTATACTGATCGAACATTACGCCGGAGTTTTCCCTCTCTGGTTTGCCCCTGTTCAGGCAAGAATCATGAACATCACCGATGCACAGGCAGATTACTGTGAAGAAGTGTACGCAAAACTGCGTCAAGCCGGTGTTCGCATAGAAAAAGATTTGCGCAATGAAAAGTTGAACTATAAGATCAGAGAAGCTCAAATGGCGAAGATCCCCTATATGCTGATCATTGGTGACAAAGAAAAAGAAAGCAATACTGTAACTGTCAGGTTGCGTGATGGAAAAAACATAGCTGATATGCAGATTGATGAGTTTACAGCAAAAGTTGCAGATGAGTGTATTGAAGGAAGAGGAATGTAAAACAGGGTATACGTTTATCCCCTGGCAACTTCTTTATTTCAATAATTTTATACATATTTTTCAGGAGGAAGTAACATTAAACGTCGAGGAAAAAGGGCACCAGTTCAGCGAGAAGTAAGAGCAAAAACAAATGAAGACATTCGTCACCCAGAGGTTCGCCTCATAGGTAGCAATAGCGAACAGTTAGGAATATTCAGCGCCGAGGATGCCCTTGAACGCGCCTACGATGAAGATCTTGATCTCGTAGAAATTTCAGCAAATGCCAAACCACCGGTATGTCGTATTATGAATTACGACAAATTCCGGTACGAAACGGCCAAGAAGCAGCAGGAAGCCAAGAAAAAGCAGACTACTGTTGAAACAAAAGAGATTAAATTCCGGCCGAAGACTGAAGAGCATGACCTGAATTTCAAGATAAAAAATGTTAAAAAATTCCTGAGCAAGAAGAACAAAGTTAAGCTTACAATGCGTTTTCGTGGGCGAGAAATTGTCTACTGCCAGACCGTTGGAATGGAAGCGATGAAAAACATTGCTGCCTCCCTTGAGGATGATGCGATTATTTTGCAACAACCTAAAATGGAAGGCCGACAACTGGTAATGTTTGTAGGACCCAAAAACGAATAGATAACGACCAAATATTAAATCAATCGATAATACAGCGGCCAGTGAGTACAGTTCACTCCAAAGGCCAACCATAAGGAGTACACGATGCCAAAAATGAAAACAAAAAGAGGCGCAGCCAAGCGTTTCAAAAAAACAGGATCCGGAAAGATCAAACGTGCGAAGGCTTTTACCAGTCATATACTGACCAAAAAGTCCACCAAACGTAAACGTAACTTACGTAAATCCGGTCTTGTTGATCCATCAAATGCTAAGACAATCAGAAAGATCCTTCCCTACCTGTAGGACTTTCTTTTTTACCTATTAAGTAAAGCTATTTTCCCGGAAGCAGTTTCCGGAACACATAAGGAGCAAGAAAATGCCACGCGTGACTAGGGGCTTTAAAGCCCGCAGAAGAAGAAATAGAGTCCTGAAACTTGCCAAAGGTTACAGGGGTGGAAAGTCCAGATTATACCGTACAGCAACTGAAGCCGTTGATAAAGCCCTTCAGTATGCTTACCGTGATCGGCGCACAAAGAAGCGTGACTTCCGTCGCATTTGGATAACCCGCATAAGTGCTGGTGCCAAAATGAACGGAATCAACTACTCAAGACTGATTAGCGGGCTGAAAAAAGCCAGCGTTGACATTGATCGTAAGATTCTTGCGAACATGGCAATTCTTGACGCACCCGCTTTCACTCAGGTAGTGAATATTGCCAAAGAGGCCAATGCGTAAAGTCAGCTTGTAAGCACCTCTATCGCATGTAGCCATTTTGATGCCGGTTTCGATTATTGAAACCGGCATATTGTTTTAAAGAGTAGACTATCAGAAGATCATGGAGCAGCAACTAAATACGCTACTGACCCTTGCCAAAGAAAAACTGGCCACTATTTCCAGCAGTGAACTGCTTGAAGAGTTCAGAATAGAATTCCTTGGCAGAAAGGGAGAATTTACTTCCATTATGAAGGGCCTGGCTCAGGTACCAAAGGAAGACAAGCCAAAACTTGGTCAAATGGCCAATAAGGCAAAAAAGGATATTGAAGCCCTTTACCGCGACCTGCATGCCAAGCTCTCAGCTGGCAGTGCAGGCAACACCGGAGAGTCTTCAATCGATCTCACCCTGCCCGGACGCAAGCCTGAAACCGGCAAATTACATCCTGTCACACAGATCATGAATGAAGTCTGCTCCATCTTTGAAGGCCTTGGCTTTTCTGTGGCAGAAGGGCCTGATGTTGAGCACGATCATTATAATTTTGAAGCACTGAATATCCCTGCTCATCATCCGGCCAGGGATATGCATGACACTTTCTATGTTAGTGATTCCATTCTCCTGCGCACACACACCTCTCCCATGCAGGCAAGAATCATGGAGACACAGCAGCCGCCACTTCGGGTTATTGCCCCTGGAAAAGTGTATCGCTGTGACTCTGACATCACTCATACTCCCATGTTTCATCAGGTTGAAGGTTTTCTCGTGGATAAGAATATCTCTTTTGCTGATTTAAAAGGGGTACTCACCATCTTCACCCAGAAGATGTTTGATAAAGATCTCGAGTTACGTTTCCGTCCAAGTTTCTTCCCTTTTACTGAACCAAGCGCAGAAGTTGATATCGCATGCGTTATCTGCAACGGCAAAGGGTGTCGAGTCTGTAAACGTACTGGCTGGCTTGAAATTCTTGGTGCCGGGATGGTGGATCCAGAGGTCTTCAAAATGGTTGGTTATGACCCTGAGGTCTATAGTGGTTTTGCCTTTGGCCTTGGAATCGAACGTATCGCCATGCTCAAATATGGTATTGATGATATTCGACTTTATTATGAAAACGATCTTCGTTTTCTTTCTCAATTTTAACGCAGCTGTTACCATAGACAGAGATATATCATGAAGTTTAGCATCGAATGGTTACAAGAATATGTTGACACCGGCGATCTCAGCCCTGAAATTCTGGCTGAGCATCTGACCATGTTAGGGCTTGAAGTTGACAGCGTAGAGCCAATCTTCCCCGAACTTACAAAACTACAGACCGCCAAAATAGTACAGGTTGAATCTCACCCGAATGCTGACAAACTCAATCTCTGTCAGGTTGATAATGGTGAGGAAGTACTTTCTGTTGTCTGTGGTGCGCCCAACGTCTTCGAAGGAATGATCACTGCCTTTGCCCCTGTCGGCACGGTTATGCCTGGTGGTATGAAAATTAAAGCCTCCAAGGTTCGTGGTGTTAAATCCTTTGGTATGCTTTGTTCTGAGGCAGAACTCGGCCTTAGTGAATCCCACGATGGAATCATGGAACTGCCAGCAGGTACTGCCCATGGCCAGACACTGCGAAAGGCCCTTGGCATCGATGATCTTGTTGTAGAAGTTGATCTCACTCCAAACCGTCCCGACTGCGCCTCAGTCATCGGCATTGCCCGGGAAGTTGCAGGAGTAACAAGAACTCCTCTGACCCGTCCTGTTGAAGAAACAACACTTGAACCCAATTACAATGATTTCAAAGTTGATGTTGAGAATATCGAATTTTGTCCCCGTTATTCCGCAAGACTTATTCGAAATGTTAAAATTGGTCCATCACCCTGGTGGCTGCGAAAACGACTCCTCTCTGTAGGGCTCCGTCCCATTAATAATGTTGTTGATATCACGAATTTTGTGATGATGGAATATGGCCAGCCCTTGCATGCCTTTGATTATGACAAGATCTCCGGCAAACAGATCATAGTCCGCAATCCACGGAATAGTGAAACAACATTTACCACCCTCGATGGAGAAGAACGCAACATCGACAACCATATGCTCATGATTTGTGATGCAGAAAAGCCCATAGCCGTTGCCGGAGTCATGGGAGGATTAAACTCTGAAGTCACAGGGGATACCATAAATATTCTCCTTGAAAGTGCATGTTTTAATCCTGTCTCCATACGCAAAACTGCTCGAAAATTAAATCTTGGCAGCGAAGCATCCTATCGTTTTGAACGCGGTGTTGATCCTGGTGGCTGCCTTGTTGTTCTTGAACGTGCGGCATCTCTTTTATGTGAAATTGCTGGAGGCACTGCAGCTGAAGGTGGCGTTGATTATTATGGTGGAGTAAGACCACTTAATTCTCAAACACTTCGTATTTCACGAACAGCATCACTTCTTGGTATTGATCTTGATTATGATAAAATTGCTAATCACCTGCAATCCATCGGCATGCGCTGCAAGCCAAAGGATGACAATACCTTATGGGTTAACCCTCCAACCTTTCGTGTTGATATAGAGAGAGAAGTTGACCTTGTAGAAGAAGTCGCCCGCCTTGTGGGATATAATAATATTCCAACAAGTCTTCCCACTGTACATCTCAGCTATCCAGAAAAAGATCCTAAACGGGAATTACGAACATCTGTTTCCAGCCTTCTCGCAGATACCGGTTTTACTGAGGCCATCAACTACAGTTTTGTTACAGAAAAGCATCAGGACATGATGCAACTAAAAGAAGATGACTCAAGACGTCAGTTGGTTCAGCTGTTGAACCCACTCAGCGAAGAGCAATCTGTAATGAGAAGTATGCTCCTGCCCGGGCTCCTCGAAAACCTGAAACGAAACATCAATTTCCAGCAATCAGCTGTTAAATTCTTCGAACTCGGCAAGGTGTTTACTCCCCAGGGAGAAGACGAGCAGCCTGTGGAAAAGGAACGTTTAACCTGTATCTTGAGTGGAAGGCGAGCAGGCACATCATCTTCGCTCTACGCAGACGACGCTGTTGTTGATATTTTTGATGCTAAAGGCGTTGCAGAGTTGTTACTCGAGACACTTCGCCTGCAAGGCTGTGACGCTGTAGATACCGTTTTCTTTCGCTATCCAGAAGAAAACGAAAGTGAAGTTTTTGCAGAGCCATCCCAATGCTTGATTCTTGATACAAAAGAAGGTGTAGTTGGTCAGCTTGCAAAGGTTCAACCGGCTATTGCTAAAAACTTTGGCATAAAAACTGAAGTGTATTTTATTGATCTGGATTTTGAATTACTCTCCAGCTTGCTGGGAGCAAAGAAACATTTTAGTTCCCTGCCTGTTTTTCCAGCAATAAAAAGAGATATTGCCCTTCTCGTTCCTGTGTCCACAAAAGCCGGTGACATGCTTGAAACGATTAACAAAAGCAAAGAAAAATTCATCGAAGCCACTGAGATTTTTGACATTTATCAAGGTAAACCCCTTGAAAAAGGGATGAAAAGTGTCGCTGTCTCTGTTACTTATCGTTCACCGACAAAAACATTGACGGAAAAGAACGTGAACAAATCCCACAACAAATTAATTAATTTACTAACTTCCAGGTTTAACGGAAGTCTAAGAGAAGGTTGATATAAATGAACAAAGGTAATCTCACACGTAAAGAACTGGCTGAGGCACTGACTAATCAGCTAGGATACTCCCAGAGCACATGCTCTGAACTGATTGACACATTCCTTGATCGCATGAAAGGAAGACTACTGGAAGGAGAATCCATTAAGTTTGTTCACTTTGGAACCTTCAATGTGCGCGACAAAAAGCCACGCAGAGGACGTAATCCCAGAACTGGAGAAACCATCACTATCAAGCCACGACAGATGATAAGTTTTCGTCCAAGTAAAAAAATGCGCGAACAGGTTAACGAGTAAAACACACGGAGAATAGACACCGAATGAGAGCAGAAATTCCAGATAAGCTCTATTTTAAAATCGGTGAGGTCAGTAAACTGGCCTGTGTGGAAACACATGTGCTCAGATACTGGGAAACTGAATTCAAAGAAATTCAGCCCAAAAGAGCAAACTCCAATCAACGCCTGTACAGAAGGGTTGATGTTGAAAAAATTCTGCAGATAAAGACCCTGTTGCATGAACAGGGGTTTACCATATCCGGAGCAAAAAAGTTCCTCAAAACTGATGGACAAAAGGGAGACACTGCAGAAATAAAACCTCCCTCGCCATCCTGTCTGGAAAAGATAAAAAAAGAACTGCTAGCAGTAAAAAAACTTCTTTTGCAAAAGTAGCGTTCCCTGCCCTGCACATATTGACAGACAGTGGGGGACATGGTAATAAGAACAAAATTTCGGAACGTAGCGCAGCCTGGTAGCGCACTTGTCTGGGGGACAAGTGGTCGGAGGTTCAAATCCTCTCGTTCCGACCAGTTATTTCAA
>JAOZKN010000135.1 GCA_029935315.1 Desulfocapsa sp.
CTTTACTTGCAAATGGAACTCTTGCGCTTATCACAGCATTGCAATCTTTGCGCGTAACAGGCGAGGTGATTACTACCCCATATTCATTTATTGCAACGGCGCATTCTCTACTCTGGAATGGTATCAAACCTGTCTTTGTTGATATTGATCCAAATACCTTTAATATGGATCCGGATAAGATTGAGGCTGCAATCTCTCCTCAAACTACAGCTATCCTCCCTGTCCACTGTTATGGGTATCCCTGTGACGTGCGTCGTATACAGGATATTGCCGATACTTATGGGCTTAAGGTTGTTTACGACGCAGCCCATGCTTTTGGTGTACAAGTGCAGGGGGGAAGTGTTCTACAGTATGGTGACTTGTCGATTTTGAGTTTTCATGCAACTAAGGTGTTTAGCACTTTTGAAGGCGGTGCTATTATTTGTCCTGATGCGAAAACCAAACAGCGGCTTGATTATTTGAAAAATTTCGGAATCGCTGATGAAGTCACAGTTATAGCACCTGGAATTAACGCAAAAATGAATGAGATTCAAGCGGCTATGGGTATGCTGCAATTGAAACATATCGACGAGGCCATAGCTTGTCGTCAAGAGGTAGATCGCCTGTATCGGCAAGGTTTGGAGGGGGTGGATGGTATTTATATCCCTGAAAAGCCTATTGTGGTACGACACAATTTTTCGTATTTTCCAATTTTAGTTGAATCCAGCTATCCTCTATCAAGAGATGAGTTGTATGAAAAATTGAAAAGTTTGGGGATTTTTTCACGACGCTATTTTTATCCGTTGATTACCGAGTTTTCGATGTATAGAGGTTTGCCTTCAGCAAACAAGGGAAATCTACCGGCGGCAACTGAGTTAACACGAAAGGTGCTGTGCTTACCGATCTATCCTTCTCTAAGTGCCCAGGATATTATCTTTATTGTGGACTTGATTAAAGAGGGAGGTTGTTGTGATGTGTGATATCCAAAGTATACTGGTAGTTTCGGATAATCCGGAATTGGTGTCATTTTTTCGAAAAGAATGTGCTATGCAAGGGGTATCTGAATTGCACCGTATTGACTATCGGTATTCTACGGTGAATAAATCACCAAATGAAATGATCAATTTAGGCGCAACTCCAGTAGATATTAAAGATCCACAATTTGTTGCCTTTGCGAAGGATGAGTATGAGTTAATATTCTCTCTTCATTGCAAGCAAATCTTTCCGGCTGAATTGGTTACTTTTGTTACTTGCATTAATGTCCACCCAGGTTTGAACCCTCACAATCGAGGTTGGTATCCTCAGGTTTTTTCAATTATTAACCGAAAGCCCATCGGAGCAACCATTCATGTGATTGATGAAGCTGTTGATCATGGTGGAATCGTAGATCAAGTTACTGTGGATATACTGTCAAGTGATACGTCTCTAGATGTATACGAAAGAGTCGTAGAGGCTGAAAAAATGTTAATCAGGAAAAACTTGCTAGAAATTGTTAATGGTAAATTTTCAACGACTGTTCCTGAGTCTGAAGGAAATTATAATTCGATTAGTGATTTTAAATCTTTGTGTCAATTAAAGCTTGATAGGACAGGTACCCTGAGTGAACATATTGATTTGTTACGTGCTTTGTCACATGGTGAATTTAATAATGCTTATTTTTTTGACGAGAAGGGGAAGAAAATTTTTATTTGCGTAACACTGAAAGAACAAGATAATTAGTGCCAACTCTTAAACATAACATTACCGCCAATTATGCTAGCCAAATATATGTTACGTTGGTAGGTATCATAATACTTCCGATGTATATCAAATACATGGGAGCAGAAGCTTATGGCCTAGTCGGTTTTTTTTCTTTGTTACAGGCGGGATTCAACCTATTGGATCTTGGCCTTACGCCCACGATAGGACGTGAAACAGCACGATTCAGAGCAGGCACACTAGAACCCTTGAACTTTCGCCGGTTGTTCAGGGCGCTCAGCACTATATTTTTTGCGATTGCCTTAATCGGAGGTAGTCTGTTATTCTTTTTGTCATCAGTGATTGCTACAGATTGGCTTAACGCTGAAATGTTGTCATTGAATGAAATTAAGATTGTTGTCCAGATTATGGCCATTAGTGTTGCTCTGCGTTGGATGTGTGGTCTTTATCGTGGTGTTATTACTGGTTCAGAGAAATTAGTTTGGTTAGGGGGCTTTAACGCAATTATTGCCACTCTACGCTTTGTCGGGGTATTGTTGGTAATGTGGTACTTTGGTTTCACCCCAATGGTATTTTTTTCTTATCAGTTTTTAATTGCAGTAATTGAGATTACAGGTCTGTGGCAGAAAGCTATACGTTTGTTGCCCCGTCTGACTTTGGCTGGGCGCAAATCTATTGGTTGGTCATTTGCACCGGTCAGACCGGTTCTCAAATTTTCTATGACAATCGCGTTTACGGCTTCGGTATGGGTTATGGTTACGCAAACAGACAAGTTGGTTTTGTCGAATATTTTACCTTTGGCTGAATATGGTTACTTTACTTTGGCCGTACTTGTCGCCAATGGTGTCATGATTATTGGTGGTCCAATAAGCGGCGCAATTATGCCACGTATGGCAAAATTGGAAGCCGAAGGTAGCACAAAAGAAGTAATTCAGATTTATCGACAATCCACGCAATTGGTGACAATTATTGCTGGATCGGCCGCAGTAACCCTGGCTTACTGTGCAGAACCGTTACTGTTGGCTTGGACTGGAGATATCGTTCTGGCAGATAAATCATCTCCAATTCTGGTTTTGTATGCCATTGGCAATGGCATCTTGGCTATTGCAGCCTTTCCATACTACTTACAATATGCAAGAGGTAACCTGAGGCTACATTTTATTGGGCACTTGTTGCTCCTGTTTATTCTGATCCCTTCTATTGTGTTGTCAGCTACTTATTATGGTGCTATTGGTGCAGGTTATGCATGGGTGACTGTTAACGCGTTTTATCTGTTGGTGTGGGTAGCTGTTGTGCACCTGAAACTTGAACCTGGCTTGCATCGTAAGTGGCTTTTCAATGATGTGTTGATGATTGTTGTGCCGATGGTGGCTATGGGTGCTGCTATTTCATTTGTACCGATAGGTTTATCCAGTCGTTTAAGTAATATGTTTTATATAATGTCTTTTGGCGGAATGATGATCTTGTTGGCATTGCTAATGTCATCAGATGCCCATAATTTCATTTCAAGACTAAGGTTAAGTCGATGATGTTAATAAGGGTGAAAATCACCATAATTATACTTGGCTGTTGTTTTACGAGAATTAGTTATGCTTGCTAGGACTGAACAAGAAATCAAGAAATATTGGAAAGGTTCTTTGTCGTCCCCTGTTGTTAGCATTTGTTGCATAGCATACAATCATGAAAATTTTATTTCAGAGGCTATGGATAGTTTTTTGATGCAGGAAACTTCTTTTCCTTTTGAAATTGTTATATGTGAGGATTGCAGCAGCGATGGTACGTTAGAAATTATTAAAAAGTATGAAAAGAAATTTCCAACTATAGTTAATTTGATTGTTAGTAAATATAATGGAGGAATGAATAAAAATTTTGATAGGGTATTAGGTGTTGCAGAAGGGAAATATATTGCATTGTGCGAAGGTGACGATTACTGGATTGACCCTGAGAAATTACAAAAGCAGGTAGGTTTTTTAAATGAAAATTTAGATTATTACCTTGTCGCAGGAAAAAACTTAAAAAGAAATGGAAATGACTTGATTCCTTTTGATTCAAGATGGAACAAGAAAACAACTGATTTCGATGTGAAGGATTATATTTGTAAATTGTTTTTCCATACATCAACAATATGTTGTCGTAATTATAACAGTAAAAGGATACTCACGCCTGATTATGAACTAATGCAGCGAGATCAACATTTTGTGCTTTTTCAATCCCGTCCAGATTGTAACAAAATAAAATTTTTAGAAGAATTTCTTAGTGTTTATAGAATGCACCCTGATGGTATAACCAAAACTCCAGCTCATAATAACTTAAACAGTTCTGTTAATTCACACGTTGCCATACTACGTGAATTTAACCAATATAGTGAAGGCGTATATCAAAAAGCAATAGAGTATAGAATCAGGGAGTTTGAAATTCTAAGAGATATTTATAATGAAAAAGTAATCGGAAGAAAAATATTGAAAGGTGGAAAACATATTAATATTTTAATCAAATATTATCTTAGAATTAAATTAGGCCTGCGCCCTTTTTAATGAGCTTTTTTTACTAAAGAGGCTGAGTGTGAAAAGTAAAGGTTGGTTATTTCTACTTTGGTTTGTTTTTATTTTCGGACCAGTTGTTAATTCTCCATTGGGTGGTCTTGGAGATTTGAGTTTTTTGTCAATTGCTTTGTGTTTGACATGGTTTGTTTTGACTGGGCGTTCTTTCGGCAAGAGTTTATTACCATTTTGCTTTCTTGCATTTTTTCTCACTTTCTTGGCAATCTGCAATTCGATATTGCTAGCCAGTATGATTGACTCAAATTCTTTACGAGTCATTGTGCGTCCACTTAAAGCTTTAATTATATTTTTTGGGTTGTTTTATGCTGTAACGTATCTTTTAATTCCCCTCACAAGAAAAGTTGGGCCGAGGAAAACGTATGAAACTTTATTGTTGATTGTTTATGCCGTTGTTGTAGCCCATGGAGTTCTTATTATAGCCCAATTCTTTTATCCCCCTTTTCGTGATCTAACTTATGCTGTATTACTTGATTCTAATGTCTCCCAACACAACAAATGGTTTCGGATGCCTGGCCTTGCTGGTGCGGGGGGGGCGCAAGTCGCGGCTGTACAAGGGTTAGGCTTTTTAGTTGGGGTGCATCTTGCCCTTATTAAAGGGAGATATTTACCCGTTATCTTTTGTAATATATTGTTGATGGTTACTTTTTCCTTAACTGGTCGTACGGGGTTTGTACTCGTGGGTGTAGCCGCACTTTACTGCTCGACTTTTGTGCTGTTGAGAATGTCACAAAAATTATATGTTCCAAGATTTAAGTTTAAAATTACTGGTGCGTTGCTAGGGGTTGTTGTTACTGTCTTCATTACGGTTGTCGTGGTGTTTATGCCCTCAGTTTATGAGGGAAACCGAACCTTTCAGTATGCGGTGGACCGAACTTTCCGGACGTATAATAGTTATATTGAGACGGGAAATTTATCAGATGATACAATTGTAGCGCTAAGTAAAATGGTTGTTTTTCCGCAGGATTTAGCAGTTTTCAGTTTTGGTAATGCTAGGCTGTATAATAATACACTTGGAGCTTATCAGTCTGATCTTGGTTATATCAGGTTGTTGTGGGGGTATGGTATACTCGGCCTCATAGGGCATGTGGCTTTTTATTTGCTTATGGCGTACTTTATCTTACGGCCATGCGTGAGGAAGACAATGGGAATTCAAAACATAGTCTTCGGTCTTTGGTTTCTGGTCGCAATCTTTTTGCTTAACTCTAAAGAAGTATTCTTTTTTACGCGTATGAGTTTTCCCATTACAATTGTCGTGGTTATGGGCCAGTATTGGATCTCTCGCGCCACTGATTTTTCGATAAATACTGATGTTCTTGTTCATAAAATCAAGTCCAGATTCTCAACAAGGCAATCAGTCGGACATAAACCCCTTCTGGGTTTAGGGGAGTAGTACATGTGTGGTATTGTTGGCCGAGTTTCACACTATGGTGGCCATTCAGTTAAAAGCCCTGCTAAGATTGTTGATGAAATCCGCCACAGGGGACCCGATATGCTTGGTCAATATGAAAACGGACAAGTGTGGATGGGGCATGCACGTTTAAGTGTTTTAGATGTGTCAGAAGCGGCACGTCAGCCAATGTCGTCTTCAGATGGTCGTTTTGTGATTTGTTACAATGGTGAAGTCTATAATTTCAAGGAGTTGACTCACTCACAATACCTGTCGGGGCTGCGTTCCCAATCTGATACTGAGGTTGTGCTTCGTCTATTTGCTAAGCTTGGTGTTGATGCAATAAAATTACTCAACGGTATGTTTTCTTTTGCTATTTATGATAATCAAGCGGAGAAATTATGGTTGGTTCGAGATAGGCTTGGGATTAAGCCCCTATATTATCGGTTAGATGAGTATGGCTTGTCCTTTGGGTCGGAAATTAAGGCCCTTCTTGCTCTAGATGATCGATTGGCCCAGTGTGATGTTTCATCAATGCATGAATGGCTTTATTATGGCAATACCCTAGGCGAACGAACCCTGTATCAGGGAATTAAAAAATTATTACCAGGACATTATTTGGAACTGGATCTGGCAACATTCAGCTCAAAAATCGAATGCTACTGGAGTCCAATTCAATACGTTGGCTGTGAAAAACACACTGGTTCTATTGATGATAGAATACTGCAAACTCGTCATCTGTTGGAGCGGGCGGTTCAACGGCAACTGGTTAGTGATGTACCTGTTGGAGTATTTCTTTCCGGCGGTATTGATTCGAGTGCGATCACGGCGTTTGCTTCGAGGCATTATCATGGTCAGTTAGCCACTTATTCGGTTGGTTTTGATTTTGACAAAGGTGTCAATGAGCTTCCAAAGGCAAAAGAGATTGCTCAGTTGTATGGAACTGATCATCACGAATTTCATATTTCAGGCTTTGAGATTGCTG
>JAOZKN010000046.1:0-1193 GCA_029935315.1 Desulfocapsa sp.
GCCAAAGACTGGATGTCCATGAACCGCAACCTCTTTGCCGCCTTTAAGCTGGAAAAGATTGGTATGTTTATCTGTGTTGCCCTGATCATTCTGGTGGCTGCCTTAAATATTGTTTCAGCCCTGATCATGGTGGTTATGGAGAAAGAACAGCATATCGCTATTCTCAAATCCATGGGAGCGACATCACGCTCCATTATGAAAATTTTCTTTTACCAGGGGCTGGTTATCGGATTTGTCGGTACCATTCTCGGCGTCTGCAGCGGTCTTGCCTTATGTGAGATACTCTCACGCTACCAGTTTATAGAATTGCCCTCCAACGTGTATCCCATGAATACCCTGCCCATTAAAGTATTGCCCATGGATGTGACTATTATTGCGATCTGTTCCATTGTTATCACCCTCTCTGCCACCATCTACCCTTCCTGGAAGGCCTCTCAGGTTAAACCGGCGGAGGTGCTCTCGTGAATGAAAGCACAAAAATGCTGTTTCGTGCCGAAAATCTGTGTAAGAGTTTCAACAGTGGTACTGAAAAGATTCAGATACTTAGCAAGGTAAATCTAAGTATTCGCCAGGGAGAAATGATGGCCATCGTTGGCGCATCCGGTTCCGGCAAAACCACTCTGCTCCAAATTCTTGGCACCCTGGACACCCCCGATAGTGGCAAACTACTCTTTAATGATGAGGACCTGTCGGCTAAAAACGAAAAACAGCTCTCTGGTTTTCGGAATAAATCTGTGGGTTTTATCTTTCAATTCCATCACCTGTTGCCGGAATTCACAGCCCTTGAAAATGTTATGATGCCGGGGCTTATTGCGGGAAAGAGCAAAGAAGAGATGGCTCCCGCGGCCATAACCCTGCTTAAACAGGTGGAACTTGGGCACAGACACGAACACAGAGTTAATGAACTATCAGGCGGTGAACAGCAACGCACGGCCCTTGCCCGGGCTCTTATTATGCAACCCGCCCTCCTCCTTGCCGATGAACCCACTGGTAATCTGGACACCCGCTCAGGGAACCTCGTTTTTGACCTGATCAAGGATCTCTGTAAAGATCTTTCTTTAGCGGCCATCATGGTCACGCACAATCAGGATCTTGCCCGGCAAATGGACATCTCATGCCTCCTTGAAAATGGCATGCTTCAGACAATATAAGGCATCCCTCCTATCGCTTTTGCGAAACAGCAGCCCGGTCAA
>JAOZKN010000046.1:1293-19410 GCA_029935315.1 Desulfocapsa sp.
TTTTTTTTGGTATTTATTGCCCCATCAACTTAACGAGGAAGTTTAATACTTAAAAAATGTATACGGAGAAGAAAATGAAAAAAGGAATGTTACTGATAATGGCTGGAGCTGCAATTCTTATGTTTACTGCTGGTCAGGCGTGTGCCTTCAGTGTTGCTGACGATATGGGAGAGGGATTGTCTCTCAATGTTGAGCAGGACAACACAAAGTACAAATACGACAGCTCAAATGTCAATGCCCCCAAATCCATGACTGAGTTTGACTTTTTCCCTGAAGCAACTGCTGAGCGCCATTTCAAGGGTGATTCACAGATCCTCTCCATGCACCACGCAATGAACGAAGGACTTTGCATGGACGCTCTTCCAGAGCTTGCCAGCAACTAACGATTAGCACAGGTAGTCAAGAGCTGTACAAAGAGGAGCACTGCAATGCAGTTGCTCCTCTTTTTTTTATTCTTTTATTGCTGCACAGTAACTTTTCACCATCTCCAGAATATCATCCCCATAGTTTTCAATGGTCTTCTTGCCCACACCCGAAATCTCCTGCAACGCTTTTTGTGTAACAGGAAGCTCCATTACAATCTGAATAAGTACCTTCTGGTGCATAATTAAAAATGCTCCCACGCTGCGTTCTTCCGCCAGTCGTGAACGCCAGGCCCTTAAGGTCTCAAATAATTCCGGATGGGCAATGTCTTTTTCATCGTAGACAGGGGCTTTTTTTTTCTTCACCTTTGCTGGTTGAAAATCTATTTCAGCAGCGGTAATCGCACGTAAATACGTGGAGACAGAGAAGCCGTCACTGCAGGATTTCACTCCGGCAAGACATATCAGTATCTCTTTTCTGGTATTATTGAGGACGTTATTTACTTTCTTGCGCAACTCTTTATTATCTGTTTCAAATTCGAGGCTCTGTACTGAACCCGCAAAGATTTCTTTGAATTTTACCTGGAACCAGTCACTTGCCTTGCTACTTCGTTCCCGAATATGTGTATCCCGTTCTGGCAGCGCTGTTGATTGTGCAAACAGTGCTCGCAGTTGTTTTCTAAAATTCTCACTGACTGCAAAAATAAATTCTCTTGCCTGTTGTTCAACGTCCTGCACATTGCCGGCGGCTGACAACTGGATCACTGCAGGGTTTCTCTGCAAGAGATAGAGCAGAAACCCCAGTCGTTTACTGAGCAGGGTGAAATCAAAACAATCGAGAAGAAGCCGCTGCTGATAGCCCCGTTTAGCTTTTTCCAGGAGTTCATCTGACGGTGGATGTTGCAGGGCGCGTTTATCAAAATGTAACACAGCCTCATCTGTATCCACGCCGCTGCTTGCAATGGGTGAACTAAGCACCATACCTTCCAGTGTTTTGCAACGACTGAGTGCTACATACACCTGACCATGGGCAAATGCGGCCTCGGCATCAATAATAGCCTTTTCAAAAGTCAGTCCCTGACTTTTGTGGATGGTTATGGCCCAGGCAAGTTTTAAAGGGTACTGCTCAAATTTACCAACCACATCCTCTTCAATCTCTTTAATCTCATCATTTATGATATACTTGATATTTTCCCAGGTGACAGGATCCACCTCTATCTCAACTGCATCTTCCGGGCAGCGTACAAATATGGTTTTGCCGATGATCCGGGTAATCTGGCCAATTTTCCCGTTAAAATACAACTTGTCGGCGGAGGGATCATTGCGCACAAACATCACCTGGGCCCCCTCCTTTAAGGTCAGTTGTGCCGGAGTCGGGAATATATGCTCAGGAAAATCGCCTTTAATCTCTGCCTGAAAAGAATATTCTTTGGCAGCAAGCTCTGTCAGTCGTTCACTGTTTATATGGTGGGCACTGTTATTGTGGGTGGTGAGGGTAATAAAGCCTTCATCTTCTTCCGGCCTGAAATCCTGCTGGTGACATGTATTCAACAGCTGAAGGCTTTCAGGATCAAGGTTGTTTTCCCGTACTTTGTTGAGAAGATTAATAAAAACTTTGTCGGACTGACGATAAATATGTTTCAGCTCAATGGTGAGCAGCTCTGTTTTTGCAAGGGCCTTACTGGAGAAGAAATAAACCGTTTCATAATGGGCCTGCAGATGTTTCCACTCACTCTGTTTGGCAACAGGAGAGAGCTGGTGTAAATCCCCGATCATCAAAAGCTGAACACCACCAAAGGGTTGTTCATTACGGCGATGACGACGCAGGACTGCGTCCACTGCATCGAGCAGATCTGCCCGAACCATACTGATCTCATCAATCACCAGCAGGTCAAGGCTGGCAATAATCTGCTTTTTTTCTTTGGAAAAACGAAAATGCCGCTGACTGTTTCGGTCATAGGCTTCACTTCCCGGCACATAAGGGCCAAAGGGAAGTTGGAAGAAGGAGTGCAGGGTGACCCCGCCGGCATTCATGGCTGCAACCCCGGTGGGTGCAGTGATAATCATGCGCTTATCGGTTTGGCCTGCTAACTCGTGGAGAAAGGTGGTTTTTCCTGTACCCGCCTTCCCTGTGAGAAAGATATGGCTGCCAGTGTACTGGACAAAATCATGGGCCTGCTGCAGTTCGGGATTCGCAATTAGCACTGCTTACTGCCCTTGCAGGAATCGACGTAACACCCTGGCGAGCAATGGTGCCACAGAATAAACCTCCAGCAGATCATCACTTTTGGTTCCGGGATAGGTATCAGCCCCCATCACTTTTTTAATGGGGCTGTCAAGAAAGCGCTGCCTTGCATTGCCGGCCATAACCAGATGGGTTGCAAGTACTGCTGTGTCTTTTGCACCCGCATCGAGACAACGCTCTGCGGTCTGAATGATTGAACCACCGGTACGAATCATATCATCACAAATTACCGCAGTTTTTCCTTTTACTACGCTTGAAATCTGACCAACAATCGTCTGATCCGTGTCGTATCGATCTTTGTCTGCGGCCGTGTGCGGACACCCCAGTAAACTGGCAAGTTTTGCCACCTGTTTGGAAAAACCGTAATCGGGAGAGACTAAAACAAAATCACCAAGATCCATTTTTTGCAGATGCTCTACCATCAACTCCCCGGTCCAGATATGAGTGGTGGAAATTTCTCCACCATGGGCATGGAGTACTGCTTCGGAATGCAGATCCACAAAAGCCACAAAATCGGGGTGTGCCCTGTAAATCTGCCGGGTTCTGGTCACGCCCTTGGGGATTTCAAATGTCCCCCTTTTCGCCCGCTCCATGGTGGAATAGCCAAGATAAGGAATAAGCACATTCACGGAGGCCGCATTGTAATAGCGACCTCCCTGAATAAGATCCATCAATTCCTGGTGGGATTCCTGATTATGGGTACTGGCCACAATAACCAGATCTTTACCGGAAATATCTTCCGGAAAGGCGTGATAGACCTCATCATCAGCAAATTGCTGCCGAATCATACTGGTGAACGCCACACCCAGTTCTGCCGCGATTTCCATCCCAAGATCGGTTGAAGCCTGATTGGCAACCAGTATATAATCAGAATTGTTTTTCATATCCCTTACCGGACTCTCCGTTTCACTGTATTAGAGTGCAGCCACGATGGCATCACCCATGGCAACGGTATTCACCGCTTTAATTGAGCCTGTTGCGATATCAGCAGTGCAAATTCCCTTATCAAGGGTCGCTTCCACTGCTTTTTCAATGGCATCGGCCGCTGCATCGAGTCCAAAGCTGTATCGCAGCATCATGCCAGCAGAAAGAACTTCCGCAATGGGGTTGGCAATCCCCTGGCCTGCAATATCAGGAGCAGAACCGCCAGCGGGCTCATAGAGGCCAAATTTCTCTTTGTTTAAACTGGCTGAGGCAAGCAGTCCCATGGATCCGGTGAGCATGGCGGATTCATCGGAGATAATATCACCAAACATATTGCCACAGAGCATAACATCAAACTGGTGAGGATCACGAACAAGCTGCATAGTTGCATTGTCCACATAGAGATGATCAAGTTGAACATCCGGATAATCCTTGGCTACTTCAATCACAACTTCACGCCACAGCACCATGGTGGTGAGAACATTGGCTTTATCGATTGATGTTACTTTGTTGCCACGAAGGCGGGCCGCATCGAAGGCCATACGGGCAATACGATCAATTTCCGAGCGTTTATAGGCCATGGTATCGAATGCACGTTCATCAGGCCCTTCTCCTTCGCGCCCTTTTGGAGTACCAAAATAAATACCTGAAGTCAGCTCACGTACACAGAGAATATCAAAGCCATCCCCTACAATGTCGGCACGGAGTGGACAGGCTGCTGTGAGAGATTTAAAGACCTTGGCCGGACGGAGATTGCAGAACAGATCAAAGTGTTTACGTAAAGGGAGCAGTGCCGCACGCTCTGGCTGTTGCTCCGGAGGCAGGCTTTCCCACTTGGGACCGCCAACGGAACCAAAGAGGATGGCATCGCTGTCTTCACATAATTTTATGGTTGCTGCAGGCAGTGCTTCACCATGATTATCAATGGCTATGCCACCCACATCTGCAGCTTCGTAACTGAGCGAAAAATCAAATTTCTTCTGCGCTGCATCCAGCACCTTGATTGCCTCTGCCATCACTTCGGGGCCGATTCCGTCTCCGGCCAGAACTGCTATTTTTTTCATGAAATTTCCTTCTCTTATTTATTTAAATGATAACGAATACATTATTTTAATTCAGGTAACTGCTTCAAATACAAGCAAATACCGTTGCCCACCACTCTCCGGCAGGACATGGCTGTTTTGCGACACCAGGCTAAAGTCTTTACTGTTTCCACTTTCTTGCCAGGTTGCCAGCTCCTCTTTCCACCTGGGCCCTTTCATACAGATCACCTGTACTGCAGAGCCTCTAAAACGACTGCACATCTCCAGAAACGGGTTAATTTCATTGACTGCCCTGCTGCTAATATGGGTAAAACCAGTATCGGAAGGCAGCATGCTCTCATCTTCCACCCGGCATTCCAGAATAGAGATGTTATCCACTTTCATTGTCCTTGCCACATGACGAAGGAACGAAACCCGTTTCAAACGCGGTTCCACGAGGGTCACCTGCAAATCAGGCCTTACCGCTTTACAAACCAGGCCGGGGAAACCGGCACCGCTTCCAACATCAAGGAGATGGGGTTTTTCTCCATCAAGCAGGGGCAGCAGGGTTAATGAATCGAGGAAATGTTTCTCCAGAATTTCTCCATCTCCTGTCCCTTTGGCAATGAGGTTAACTCTTCTACTCCAGTGCTTCAGTTCCTTAAAATAGACAAACAGCCTGCTCAGGGCATCATCACTCAACGCAGGCAACTCCATGGCAGAACAACCCGCACACAGTCTTTCTCTGAAATCAAAATCCCCTTGCACTTTCTACCTGTCTTTCAATCGTTCGGTGACGGAGGCGGCATGTGCAGTGAGCCCTTCAAGGCCTGCCAGCAGGCGAATATGATCCCCATCTTCTTCCAAAGCCTGCCTTGAATAGCTGATAATAGAACTTTTTTTGAGAAATGTTTCAACACCCAGGGCTGAAGAATAACGGGCTGTTCCCATGGTTGGCAGTACATGATTGGGCCCGGCAAGATAATCACCTGCTGCCTCCGGAGTATGGTTTCCCAGGAAAATCGCTCCTGCGTGGCGGATTTGCGGTAAAACTCCCCATGGATCTTTCACCATAAGTTCCAGATGCTCAATGGCGATATCGTTGGCAATGCTGATTGCCTCTTCCAGGTTTTCGGCAATAAGGATCACACCTCTGTCAGCCAGGGATTTTTTTGCAATATCAGCCCGACTGAGATTTGTCAGTTGTCTGTCCAGCTCAGTCAGAACTTCTGCAGCAAGGCTCTCCTGCGTGGTTAGCAGAACAGCCAACGCCATGGGGTCGTGTTCTGCCTGTGCCAGCATATCGGCCGCCACATGATTGGCTTTTGCACTCTCATCCGCCACAATCAATACTTCGGAAGGGCCTGCAATCATATCAATGCGCAGCATATGAGAAACCTGCGATTTGGCCTCAGTGACAAACTGATTTCCAGGCCCGACGATCACATCAACTGCCGGAATGGTTTCCGTTCCGTAGGCCAATGCCGCAATGCCCCAGGCAGATCCGGCTTTATAGATATCAACCACCCCGATTTCCTGGGCAGCGACCAGGAGATGCGGACTGACCTTTCCTTCTTTATTGGGAGGGGTCAGCATGACGCGCTGACTGACACCTGCAATCCCTGCAGGAATGCCGTTCATCAACACAGAGGAAACCAGCGGAGTAGAACCACCCTGGCCACCGGGAACGTACAGCCCGGCCGCATCAACAGGTCGTACCATACGCCCGACAATGGTTCCGTTCTCTCTGGTCTGCATCCAGGAATCTTCCATTTCCCGCTCGTGGAAAACCTGTATGCGCTCAATGGCCTTGGCAAGGGTTACGAGAAAATCCTCGTCCACCAGTTCGTATGCCTCTTTCAGCTCTTTGCTTGAAACTTTCAGAGCCTCAACTGCTAAATCCGGGGAATCAAATTTCCGGCCATATTCCAGAACTGCTTCGTCCCCTCTTTCTTTTACCTCTTTGAGGATATCGGTGACCATATCGCGGCAATTATTATCCGCTGGCTGAAAACGGGATAAAAGTTTTTGTAAAGACTCTTCCCCGGCAGTGCTTTGTGTTGTAAGTGGTGTAATTATCATAACAAATCAGTTTTTTTGACCCCAGTGCACAGCAATGGTGCCCATCATAAATTTTTTATAGTCGACGGCTGTAAATCCCGCCTCTGTGAATATATCCGCCAGCTCTTCCACCTTGTGGAAATCCATCGTCGAGCCGGTAAGATAACTGTACGCAGCTTCATCACTTGCAATCATACGTCCCAGGATTGGAATACCAAAACGAAAATAAAAGCGTATGAAGGGATAGAGTATATTTTTTGCCGGCGGTGTTGTATCCAGACAAACCACGCGTCCCCCCGGTTTTAACACTCTGTAAATTTCCTCTAAGACCTTCAGGCTGTCATCAACATTCCGCAGCAGATAGCCAAAGGTGACCGATTCAAAGCTATTATCTTTATACGGCAGGGTGTTGGCATCACTTGCCTGCCAGGCGATATCCTGGGAAACAAAACGTTTTTTTGCCTCCAGTAACATATTAATGGAAAAGTCAGCCCCAATATGACGGGCAGTCGGATGCTCCTTTTCCATTAACGATGCTATGTCGCCTGTTCCGGTGGCCAGATCAAGTACCCAGCCGCCTTTGGGATCACCGGCTTTCACAGCAACGAAACGTCGCCAGCGCTGATCCTGTCCCATGGTCATAACCCGGTTCATCAGATCGTAATCACCAGCAATTCCGTCAAACATTTTTTGTACAGCGGGCCCTTTAGACATACTCTTTCATCCCTGCAGGTAGAAACATTTTCAACACGGAGCTGACCCCGGTGTTCGGGGAAAAGGAATAACCTCACGGATATTACTCATTCCGGTGGCAAACTGCACAAGTCTTTCAAATCCCAGACCAAACCCGGCATGGGGAACCGTGCCGTAGCGTCTGAGATCAAGATACCAATCGTACTCTGTACTATCAACACCCGCTTCCTGCATGCGTTTTTCCAGCACCTCAAGTCGTTCTTCACGTTGCGATCCACCCACAATTTCACCAATCCCCGGAACCAGGATATCCATGGCGGCCACGGTCTTACCGTCATCGCTCACCCGCATATAAAACGGTTTAATAGCTGCAGGATAATCGGTGACAATTACCGGGCACTTATGTACTTCTTCGGTGAGATATCGTTCGTGTTCTGAATGCAGGTCAATCCCCCATTCCACCGGATATTCAAAGTCTGCTTTTGCCTTTTGTAACTCTTCCACAGCCGCGGTGTACGTCAGGTGGACAAAATCTTTTTCCACAACGTCTTTCAATTTCCGGATAAGTCCTTTTTCGATAAAGGCATTAAAAAGGGTCAGATCTTCACTGCAGTTGTCTAATACATCCTGCAGCACATATTTGAGCAGGTCAGAAGCCAGTTCCATATTACAGGCAAGATCACAAAAAGACATCTCCGGCTCTATCATCCAGAATTCTGCAAGGTGACGACTGGTGTTGGAATTTTCTGCCCGGAATGTGGGGCCAAAGGTATACACCTGGCCAAGTGCCAGGGCGTAAACTTCGGCCTGTAGCTGACCACTTACCGTGAGTCCTGCGGAAGAGCCAAAAAACGGTGCATCTTTCTTTTCTCCAGTGGCACTCACCTGAAACATTTCCCCGGCACCTTCACAATCACTGGTGGTAATGATGGGTGTATGCACCTGGACAAAATCGCGCTCCTGAAAAAAGACATTCACCGCAAAGGCCAGCCGTGAACGTACCCGGGTCACAGCGCCCAGTGCATTTGTTCGTGGCCGCAGGTGACTGATGGAGCGCAGGAATTCAAGGGAATGTCGTTTTTTCTGCAGGGGGTAGGTTTCAGGATCTGCCCAGCCCAGAACCTCAACAGATCCGGCCTGTAACTCGACATCCTGCCCTTTGGCAGGTGATTTCTGCAACTCTCCGCGAATCACAACACTGCAGCCAGCGCTGAGTCTTAAAATATCCACATCATAATTACTGAGATTTTTGTCGGCAATAACCTGCAAATTGGCAAGACAGGAGCCATCGTTCACTTCCAAAAAAGAAAATGAACCGGTGTCACGCCTGGTACGTACCCAGCCTTTTATAGTGACCTGCCCTGTTGTTTGCTTTTGGTGAAGAAGTTTTTGTATACGTTCAGCCATCAGGAGTTTCCATTATAATGAAAAAGAACCAGTTCACCCAAACCAGGCAAATCGTCTTTTGCTGTTTTACTGATTTTAGCAAGATGGGCCCCCACCACAGAACATTTCACTGTGAGCAGGAAGAATATCTCCGCATTCACTTCTGACAGGGTTTCAAAATTCCCCTGTCCCTTGGATATGATAAGATCTGCGCCCTGAAAGGCCAGCAATAATTCACTGGAACAGCTCTCCAGCGGTGTTCCCGGACAATTCGTTCCATTTTCAAGGATTTTTGCATGACCATCCATGCCGCAAACCAGCGCATCTGCAATAAGTGCATCATTGATAATGGCCCCACTCTTGACGACAACGGTGACCTCAAGTCCCATGCGGGAAAGTTCTGCCACAACCAGAGAATCATACACGATTTCACCGGCATTATCTGCAAGATAGAGAACTTTCGCCCCGGCTTCAAAACTTCTTAGCTGGCGTAAAAGTTCTGGACTGCCGTCGACAACATACTCTGCCCGCAGGCAACGCTCCATGGCCGAATCAACATCAAAACTATGCAT
Organism: Desulfocapsa sp.; assembly: GCA_029935315.1. Taxonomy (GTDB): domain Bacteria; phylum Desulfobacterota; class Desulfobulbia; order Desulfobulbales; family Desulfocapsaceae; genus Desulfocapsa. The sequence continues at coordinate 10,559 of JAOZKN010000046.1, forward strand.
GGCACCATAGTCAATTATATTTCCGCCAATGGCCAGACGAAAAGCCGTGGCCAGCGGATCTTTACTCTTTGCAACAATTGCTGCAAACTCAGGCAGGACAGCCAGGGCCTGCGTATTGGACTGTTTTTTTATCTCAAGATACGGATCTGCGCAACCGGTAATATCGGCAATTGCCTCATACACGGCGACAGAATTCTCAGGAGGAGTCTTCTCCATATCCATCCCTGTTGTCAGCGCCGCAACCTGCCGCATCGTCCGCAACTGCAAAACGACATCATCTGTGCTGATACGACCGACCTGCAAGGCCTGACGCAAGTAACAGGGTAAACATTCAAGGGCCGTTTTCACAACATATATCCTTCACGCACATTTTTCATTGAGGCAAAAAGCGAAGCCTTGGCTCCGGGGATCTGCTCATAAATATTCTGCAACATTTTTTGTACCTGCTCCCGTTTTGTATCTCCTGCCAGAGGGCATAAGTTAAAAACGGGCCGAAGTCCAACCTGTTCTCCAATGTTCTTAACGTCCGTCTTTTCAATATAGGCAAGGGGACGAATAAGGGTTATGCGACCATCGAACAGCTGCTGTGCCGGCAACATGGTGGAGATATTACCACTGTAAAACATGTTAATAAACAGTGTTTCCAGCAGATCATCCTTATGATGACCAAAGGCAATCTTATTACATTTGAGTCGACTGGCAAGATCAAAAAGCTGTTTACGTCGTAATTTTGAACAGCTGAAGCAGTCACGCGTATCATTTTCCAGAGGCAAACTCTTTTCAACGCGTAGAGGAAGTCCCGTTTTCCGCATCTGCGCAAGAACACTGTCCACAGGATTTTCAACATCCATGTTTTCATCCCAGATATCCATATCAATATGAACGGCCTGCAGATGGTAGGTGATGGGAGCTTTTCTCTGCCAGTCATGCAGGAGCCAGGCGAGAACCAGGCTGTCAACACCGCCAGAGACTGCCACTAAAACATGGTCGCCATCTTCAAGCATGGAGTAGTCATGCATTGCCTGGCCAATTTTTTTATTTATTTGAGAAGGGAGCATAATGCAAAAACCGATAATTCATTCTCAGATAATTCAAGGTTCGTTCTTAGCACAGTCCTTCCTTTCATGGCCTACTGCTAAACAAAAAAAAGCCTCTACTCTGAAGAAACAGGGTAGAGGCTTACTGTATTACACAGTGATTCTTTCGCTCTGCTCAAATTTCGCTTTTCTTAAAATAAGGAAATTCAGCCAAACGAAGATTCACCCCATCACGAATCAAATCTTCCACGGACAGCCACTTAAATCCACGACTCTGGGCATTATTAAAAGAAAATATATCATCAAAAAGTGCCTTTTGTTCTTCATTAAAAGACGACAACCAGAGAACAACTCCACTTTTGACATCAACAAGTTCCATGGAGAATGCAGCAGCAGCAGATGTATCAACAGACATTTCTCCACCTACCCGTTGACGATATCGACTGATGCTGGTCTCGAGAATGCCTCCACAACCGGTTGCAGCACCGATATCTTGTATTTGATTTTTTCTGGCCCCCCATGGATCTTGCAAAATTGCATCCAGCTGGTTCTCGCTCAACACTTTAAATTCACTTTGCCTCCCCAGTTTTTCCATCAGGACAGAATCCAGAAAAACCGCTCCCTGCTCCAGTCCCACGACCCTGCTCTTTGTCATTGTAGTACTTGAAGAAACAGGAATTGACACTGGCAGCACGGCGACACAACTGAGCTCGGGTAAGTCTGCAGCCTGTTGTGTCTCATCACTGTTATGGGTGGAACACGCATTCAAACAAAGAAAAAAACCAATACATAGACAGAAAACTATTTTATTCACAGCAAACCTCATATTTATAACGACCCCTTGGAAGACAAACTGCCACTCAAGCCATCAAGTAGAGTAGTAGCCTGATTGACAGCCCTGCCAAGTCCTTTAAAAACAGCCTCTATAATGTGGTGGCTATTCGTCCCATGAATCAAATCAACATGGAGAGTAATACCTGCATGTTGAGAAAATGCCCGCATAAATTCCGGTGCAAGGGCTGTATCAAATGTTCCAAGTTTCTGGTCAGGAACATCAGCCTTATAATGGGTATACGGCCGATTGGAAACATCAACAACAACACGACAGAGCGTTTCATCCATTGGCAGGTAACACATGCCATAACGACAAATGCCTCCCTTATCGCCTAAGGCCTGCGAGAAAGCCTGGCCAAGACAGATGCCCACATCTTCGACTGTATGATGATCATCAACTTCGGTATCTCCCTTTGCCTTGAGCTGAAGATCGAAAAAACCGTGGACACCAAAGAGTGTCAGCATATGATCAAGAAAAGGAACACCAGTATCGATGGCAGTTTCGCCGTTTCCGTTTACGACAAGAACAAGATCAATCTCAGTTTCTCTGGTCTTTCGTTGAACAGTTCCCTGCATTTTCTTCCCTGCATCCATATATTGCCTCACGCATTTAAAAGACGAAAAAAATCAACTGAAAAAAGACTATAGCACAGCTATGCCTTCCATAACCATGACTTTTTTCATTTCTCGCTGGACACTTTGCAAAAACTCTGTTAAGTTGTCTTTTTTTTATTGACAAGACATACCATTCAAGGGTAGTTTGTCAGCCGTTTTGAGGCACAGATGAGCGGGAATAACTCAGTGGTAGAGTGCAACCTTGCCAAGGTTGACGTCGCGAGTTCGAATCTCGTTTCCCGCTCCATTTTTTATAGATACTTATCTCAGTTTGTCATAAAAAACCGGGATCAAGCAATTAAGGTTCGACTTGTTCGAACCTTTTTTTATTAAGTTTTGCATTACCCCATTTTGAGGCTAAAAATATAATGAAAACCTATCTTACTCCGGTCAACGAGATCGAAAGAAATTGGCATCACGTGAATGCCGAAGGAAAGGTTCTTGGTCGCCTGGCTACCGAGATCGCTGATTGTCTGCGTGGAAAGAACAAACCCACCTTCTCAAATTTTCAGGACAACGGTGATTTTGTTGTTGTAACCAATGCTGACAAAATTCGCCTCACTGGCAAAAAATGGGATAAGAAGAAATATTATCACCACACCGGTTACATTGGTGCGATGAAAGAAATCACAGCAAAAGAATTGCTTGTCAAGCATCCCACCGACCTTCTTATGAAGGCAGTGAAGGGAATGTTACCAAAAAACAAGCTCGGTCGTGCACAGTTGAAGAAACTGAAGCTTTATGCGGGTTCTGACCATCCACATGCAGCGCAGATGCCTGCGGATCTTGAATTATAATTTACCAAGAAGATAAAGAAATAACGGAGATATTCAATAATGGCTCAAGATAAATTTTACGCCACTGGCAAGCGCAAAACCGCCATCGCAAAAGTATGGCTTACTCCCGGCAGTGGAAAAATTTCAGTCAACAAGATGGCTCCAGAGGCTTACTTTGGCGGAACCTTTAAGCTTCACAAAATTGACAAGCCTTTCAAAGTCACTGACACTGTTGAAAGCTTCGATGTTATGGCCACCTGTCTCGGTGGTGGTAAGTCTGCTCAAATTGAAGCACTGACCCATGGTATTTCCCGTGCCCTGCTTGAAATTGATGGGGAAAATCGTGGAACCCTTAAAAAATCCGGACTCCTTACCCGTGACCCACGTATGAAAGAACGTAAGAAATACGGTCAGAAAGGTGCCCGCGCGAAATTTCAGTTCTCTAAACGTTAATTCGCTTTGGGGATTGCCTGGTAACAGGCAGTATCCTGACCTACATTATTTCCCTAAGGGAATAGCAGATTTACTGCTATTCCCTTTTTTTTTGTGATTGATTACCGGCCGACCTTAACGCTTGAGAAAAACCTTCCCTCTCTTCTATGCGTACCATTAAGATAACTCTCTCCTTCGACGGCACTGACTTTAGTGGCTGGCAGCGACAAACGAATGCCAATACCATCCAGGGCGAGATGGAGTGTGCCCTCTCCAGAATTACCAACAGCCCTGTGATCTTACATGGTGCTGGAAGGACGGATGCTGGCGTACACGCCATCGCCATGGTTGCCAGTTTCACCACACCGTCCAGCATTGCTCTGCCAGAATTCCAGCACGGACTCAACTCCATCCTTCCCTTATCCATTCGCATCCTCAATATGGAAGAAGTACCAGTAGATTTTCACGCCCGTTTTTCTGCTCTCTGCAAAACCTACCTCTACAATATAGATACATCTTCTCTCCAGTCCCCGTTTGCCCGACTCTTCAGTGTACACGTCCCGCAACAGCTCTCCATGGACGACATGAAACAATGCCTGGAAGTGATTGAGGGAACGCATGATTTTGCCAGTTTTGAAGCAAGTGGTTCACGGGACAAATCCATTACCACAGGACGCGGCAGTGTACGAACGCTGCATAATGCAAGTATCAGGAATACAGGGACTGATACCTACCAGTTTGAATTTTCCGGAGATGGTTTTTTACGACATATGGTGCGGAATATTGTCGGTACAATACTTGATGTGGGAACGAGACGGACAAGCGTAAAGAAATTTAAGGCAATTCTGGCTGCAAGAGACAGATCCCGTGCAGGAACGACTGCTCCGGCACACGGTTTATTTTTAAAAGAGATTTACTACCAAAGTGAAACAGGCATTTCCAGCAGCCACGAACAAGACGCCCTCATTCCAGAAGAGTAAGGAACAAGGGCGGGATTACCTGCAGCAGCTATCTGAGAAACATTGAGAAGAAACTTTTACTTCATAGCTCTGGCAACGGCAGCACAGACATATTCAATATTGGATGTGGTCAGTCCTGCCAGATTAATCCGGCCGCCACCAACAACATAAATACTGTCATCTTTTCTCAGTCGGGCCACAACATCATCAGACCAGCCACTGAAAGAGAACATACCACGCTGTCTTTCTATAAAAGAAAAATCACCGTCAACACCCTGAGCGACAAGCCCCTGGACCAGTGCTCTGCGCATATCTTTAATCCGATCCCGCATGCCCGCCAACTCTTCCAGCCATATGGTATGCAACTCTGAACTATTAAGAATAAGCGATGCTACCAGACCGCCATGGGCAGGAGGATTGGAATAATTGGTACGAACCACAGTTTTCAGATGACTCATGGCAACACTTGCCTCATCTGCACTTGGAGTAATCACAGTGATCGCACCGGTTCGTTCATTGTACAAACCGAAATTTTTTGAAAATGAACTCGCCACATAACAATCAACTCCTGCTGCAGCAAATTGTTCAACGGCGAACCTGTCTTCATTAACTCCATCGCCAAAGCCCTGGTAGGCAAAGTCAAGGAATGGGATCCATCCGGTTTCAGCAGCCAGCTTTGCAAGCTGTTGCCACTGGTCATTACTGAGATCAACACCACTTGGATTATGGCAACAGGCATGCAGCACAACTACATCACCAGCAGGTACGTTGTGAAGATCATGCATTAAAAGATCAAAATCAAGATCCCTGCTCTCTGGATTATAATACCCATATTGCTTAATCTCAAAACCGGCAGCTGCAAAAATCCCATTATGATTCGCCCAGGTTGGGGAACTGACCCAAAGCCTGGCCTGAGGATTGAATTTATATATCAGATCCCCTCCAACACGCAAAGCACCTGTGCCCCCGGGAGCCTGGACTGTCGCTGCACGTTTGTCGGCAATGACACTACTCCCCTCACCAAGTATCAATTGCTGAACAGCAGCAGCATAGGCAGGATCACCTGAGATTGGCAGATAACTCTTTGAGGCTTCTGTTTCCAGTAACTCCTCTTCCGCTGCTTTTACACAGCGAAGAACAGGAGTTTTATTATTTTCGTCTTTATATACACCGACACCAAGATTTACTTTATTTGGATTCTGATCTTTTCTAAACGCGTCAGTAAGGCCAAGAATTGAATCCGGAGGTGCTGGCTGAACAGTTTTCCACATGACGTTTTTCCTTCCAATATATTTTAAGTGAGAACTTATTATCCTGAATTATCAAATAGCGCATAACTGTCATTGTGCAAGCTTTTTTTGAAATGACAAAAAAAAACCTGTTTATAAATAAATTATAAACAGGAGAAAAAGGGATACCAGCTATTTTTCTTATTTTTTCTTAAGACGTACCGACTGCTTGGCAAGTAATGACTGGAGTTTCCATGGCGAAGACAGACATGCCCTGGACTGAGAGCAGGTGGACATAACATCGCAGAATGCAAGAAATTCAGCCAGAGAATCATTGATCTTTAAATTTTTCCGGGAAATAACACGCAGCTTGCGTTTCATGTCAACAGCTTCTATCTGCAGGGTTTTCAGCCATCCATGTTCAACTTCCCTGCACACGGTCAGGGATGACAAACAGGCAAGACCAACGCCTGATTCCACAGCCTTCTTTATGGCTTCAGGATGCCCCATTTCCATGATCACATTTATCTGATCAAGATAATCTTTCATTTTTTCCTGAAAAATCGCAACTGTCCCGGAACCCTTTTCCCGCATAATCCACCTGGTATTGGTGAAATCAGTTTCCACATCAAATATCTTCTTGTGGGCAAGGGGGTCGGTGGGACCAGCCACAACCACCAGCTCATCTTCAAACCAGAGCCGTTCTACAGTATCGGGGTTTCGCACCTGCCCTTCGACAAAACCAACATCCACCCGCCCCTCAAGAACCAGACTTTCAGCATAGCGGGTATGATGCACCAGCATATTGATATGCACCTGGGGGTGCATTCGTTTAAAGGCACCAATGAGGTAGGGTAAAATATAATCTCCGATGGTGGTCGACGCCACAACATTAATTTGTCCGCTCAAGGTATCGTTCTTTTCGGACATTACATTTTCAACATTTCCAACCTGACAAATTATTTCTTTGGACAAAGGCAGTAAATAACGACCTCGTTCATTCAACAAAAGACTCCTTCCGTGACGATCAAAAAGGGAGCCACCAAGCTGATTTTCCAGTTCCGCAAGAGCCATACTTACAGCAGACTGGGTCACAAAAAGCTTTTTACTGGCCTTTGTAACCTGTGCAGTTTCGGCAACTGCTATAAATATTTCTAGTTGTCTCAGGGTGATAGACATCAAACGACTCTCTTGTCAAATTTATCTTATGAGAAGTATCATTTTTATTAATTAGGGATTTTTTACCATATCATTTATATACTTTTTCTCAATGGTTTTCACGGGAACAACTTAAATATAAATCACTTTCCCTCTGCCCCTGAATGAACCTTCACTCAGCCAGTCGAGAGTGAATGGCTATTCATTTTTTAAGTTGACAAGTCCCAGCTACTTAGGTAGCTTGTTGTGCATATATCAGAAAGAATTCCTGTAAACTCAACTTTAAGGAGCCTTTGATGGAGCTTCAATTTTCTGATTTTCTCTACCGTGACAATATCTTATGGATCACGGCTTTCACACTCGGTGGACTGGCATTTGCCATTGGTCCCATTGTTATTGTGTATCTGCTGATGCCACGGGGCACCAGACAATTCGAAAACAAAAACGAACAAGCCATTGAATGTGGAATGCAGCCCATTGGGGATTCATGGATACGTTATGGTTCTGTCTTTTTTCTCTATGCCTTAATTTTCCTCGCATTTGATGTGGATGTCCTTTTTCTCTTTCCCGTGGCTCTGGCCTATGACGGAAAAGAACTACTGGATATGGGCATTCTTTATCGGGATTTCGTTGAAGTTGTTATCTTTGTTGGAATCTTATCACTCGCAATCGTCTACGCATGGATCAAGGGAGTCTTCAAGTGGGAACGCAGAACGTACCTTCGCCGTTAGAAGAAATACCATCGTCAGTTGTTCAGTTTGCCGCTGCCGACAAACTTATCAATCTGGGAAGGGTCAACTCATTCTGGCCCCTCACCTTCGGTATTGCCTGTTGTGCTATTGAAATGATGGCAACCGGTTGTGCCAGGTTTGATATGTCTCGATTTGGAGCTGAAGTTTTCAGACCTTCTCCCAGACAATCTGATCTGATGATTGTTGCCGGAACTGTTACCAAAAAAATGATGCCTGGTATCAAGGTTCTTTACGATCAGATGCCTGAACCCAAATGGGTCATGGCACTTGGTAACTGTGCAATTTCTGGCGGCCCTTTTGCCTTTGAAGGGCAATACTCGATTGTTCTTGGCGCTGACACTTTTCTTCCAGTAGATGTTTATATTCCAGGTTGTCCACCTCGTCCTGAGGCTCTTTTACAGGGAATTCTGGATCTTGAAAACAAGGTTTCCGGCTGGAATCGCTGGAAAGACCCTGAAAAAGCCTGATTATATTTAGAGGTATCTAAACATGATAAAAGACAAGATTAAACAGGCTTTCCTGGATCTTTTACCTGATCCTGAGCCGGTTATTGAAGAACCAGTGGTTGAAGCTGCAGAAGATGATTCGGCCGATGACACCAAAAAGAAAAAGCCTGCCAAGAAAAAAGAAGTTCCACGTGTAAATGGAGTACTTGAACGTGATCATGCCGCATTTGGTTATGATATTGATGTCCAGCTTGAACCGGGTGAACTTCTTGCTGCCGTGATGATACTCGATGAGAATGAATTCTTCCTTGAGAGCATCACAGGTGTCGACTGGATCAAAGAAAAGCAGCTCGAATCTGTATACGATTTTTCTCGTTACGATTTTGATCAGTGCCGGGTTGTAATCCGAACACGCACACCACGTGATACCCCCAGCATCCCCACAATATCTAAAATATATCCCGGGGCCAACTGGCATGAACGTGAAACCCACGATTTCTTTGGTATCAAATTTGAAGGGCATCCGCACCTTATTCCCCTGCTCTTACCTGAAGATGCCGACTTTCATCCCCTCTTAAAGGATTTCAAACCATGAGTGGACCAATTCATATCCG
>JAOZKN010000047.1:0-8255 GCA_029935315.1 Desulfocapsa sp.
TGGAGGCTATAGTCGGCCAGTTTTTTACAGCAGTTGTTGTTGCATGGTTGGTAGGAATGTTTGTGTCCAGCAAACAGAAAACGAATACCAAATAAATCATTGGTGAAATATGTATACAGAACTCGCTGTTCTTGCTCTGTTTGTATTTTGTTACAGCCTGGTTGCCGGCAGGGTTGAACGCGCCGCAGCATCCGGACCGATTGTTTTTGTCTTTGCAGGCTTGTTGATGGGACCCCTTGGGCTTGGATGGTTTGATGGTGGTTCAACGAGTATCGAATTACGGGTACTTGCGGATTTGACACTTGCCCTGGTTCTTTTTATTGATGCTGCGAATGCTGATTTTAACATACTTAAACAGCAATATCGTATCCCCCTGCGAATGTTACTTCTAGGGCTTCCCGGTGCTATCTTCCTTGGCACCATTGCCGCATCTTTCTTTTTTGATGCATTATCCATTTACGAAGCAGCAATTCTTGGTACCATGCTTGCTGCAACCGATGCTGCACTCGGTAAAGCTGTCATAACTAACAAGGCAGTACCTGTACAAGTTCGTGAGGGGTTAAATATAGAGAGCGGATTTAATGATGGTTTATGTGTCCCTGTTCTGTTTGTTTTTATAGCCCTGGCTATCGGTGGTGACTCCGAAGGTGGTGGTTCCACACATGCACTGACACTCGTAGCTGAAGAACTTGGAATTGGCCTTGCTGTAGGAGTAGGGCTCACCGCCATAGGCGCACGCTTACTCAAGTGGTGTCACGACCGTGGCTGGGTAACCGAGGTATGGAAGCAACTTACCGTTGTGGGGCTGGCAATCGCCTGTTTTGCAGTTGCCCAAAGTCTGCATGGCAGTGGCTATATCGCGGCATTCTCCGGCGGTTTGCTTTTTGGTTTCAAAGCAAAGGAGTCCACCCATAAACTGGTATTGGCAGCAGAAGGGATTGGAGAAACAATGGCCTTAATGACATGGATGCTTTTCGGAGCCATTGTCATCGGTCAATCCGTTCAGCACTTTACCTGGACAATGCTGGGATATGCTTTTTTGAGTCTCACTGTGATTCGTATGCTCCCAATTTTCTTGTCACTGACAGGTCTTGTGGAGAGCTCTGCAGAAAAATTATTTCTTGGCTGGTTTGGTCCGCGAGGCCTGGCCAGTATCGTTTTTGCAATTATTGTGCTTAACAAGGGCGTGCCTCACGCAAAATTCCTGGCAACGGTGGTGGTATTAACAGTGTTTCTCAGTCTGGTTGCTCATGGTATCTCTGCAAATCCCCTGGCTAAAAGACTTGCTAATAAAACAAATGTAAAAAGACCGTGACTTTATGGTCTTGGGTGATCTGGCCAATAGCAACCTCCTGTCTTGGATTGTTGGAGCGTTGGTAAAATATGCAGGCCTTCGATGTGGTAATATTAACCGCCCAAGAAGAGTTACAAGTTTATCTTTTTCCTGATCTTCAAATCTGCTCTATCTGACAAATAGAATACTACTGATATGTTTCCCCATTATACTTCAACCAACCATCGATATGATAGCCTTCTGGATCATGGTGTGTCCAATGAATCACCCCACCGAGATCATTCCATTCATATTCACCGTAGAATTCTACTATAGAGTTCACAGTCAAGCCCGGTAACCGACTCGCAATATCTATGTTATGAGCGATAAGCACTGTTTGTTTTTCGCTTATTTGTAAAATAAACCTTTGATGGCGGGATCCATCAAGGTCATCTGACAAGATACGCGTTACCACACCTTCGCCTTGAATTTGAAAATCACTTTTCTGATTATCAAATGCATCCTGCATAATCGTGACAAAACCAGGCTCCATTGGCAGTCCTGGCTGCTCTCCTAAACCTGCTGCTACCAATACCGCAGCAAGCAAAACAATACTACTTTGCATATTTCTTCTCTGATTATATATTATTTGTATTCAAGAGCAGTAAAAAACGGAACAGGGTGCATCTACGATAAAGTAAAATCAACATACTTCTTGGTGGTACCTACCGATATTTTACCAAATATTATCCAAACATCAGCAATGGCCAGTTTGAATTTAGCACGAGGATTTATGGGCTGCTTGTGGGAGCGTCATCCCGAAAATTGCGTAGTAATTTTCGGTCAAAACGGACAGACGCAGGCCATGAATCCGTTCTCAAAGTGCCACAATATCTTAAGCAAGCACGACTGTCCAGACAGTGCAATTTTTGACAATAGCGGTGTAAATATATTTCATCCTATGCGCTCTGGTATTTTCTTCTATAGTAATTCAGCAAAACAATCATCGCCACCAGTACACTGGAAACACCGGCCAAAGCGATGTACACCGCACTAAACCCAAAGCCCTCTTTAACTCCAGCCACCATACCGACACTCAAGGCTCCCACACCAAAAGTAAGAACAAACTTCAGACCATAGGCAGTACTGTGTAACTGTGGCGGACTCAAGCGTGCAACAAGTGTATTCTCAAGGGGTTGCATACCAAGTAAAAAGAATGCGTGAATCATCGCAAAAACAATCAGTGGCATATCAGTGGTCATAGCCATGCCAATAGCGGCGGGAATGGTAATCAAATGAAAAACAAGATAACCGCGCCCCAGATCAACTTTTTCCCCAACCCATCCTCCAAAATACTGGCCCAGCATCCCCACAAGATAAATGGTGGATGTAATACATGTGGCGAATACATTGGGTGAACCAAACCTTCCTGCCAGGGCAATAAAACTGTCATATAAGTTTTGATTCTGCAGTTCAAAATAGGCCGGCAAGGTAAGAGAGATGGATCGATAAATTATTCCACCCAGCATCATTGCCAGCAGGAGCACCAGAAAAGGGGCAAGGTTATTTTTGCTTCGCGGTTGGGCTGTTGTTACTGCCTGAGCGTGGCCATTACGGACAAAATACAGAAAAACCAGTCCGCTACAGTTCACCATTCCCACTACAATATAGACTGCCTGGATACCATAAAAATAATTTAACGACCCGGCAAGCAACGGGGCAGCAGCCAGGCCAAGGTTGCCAAACATCCCATTTATTGCCATGCCCCTGCTGGTTTTTTTTACTTCTTTGGCTATCCAGCCAAGACCAACCGGATGATATATCCCGGAAAACAAACCAATACCGGCTAAAGAGAGGCTGAAAAGAAAAGGATCAGATACATTTGTGGCCGCCAGAAAGCCACAAAGTCCAGCGCCTATATGAAAAACAATAAATAAAGGTCTGGCACCGAACTTGTCGCCAAGCAGCCCCCATGGCAGGGCAGTAATGCCAAAAAGAAGGTACATCCAGAAGGAAAGTGCCAGGGTCTGCACCATATCCATGCCAAACCGGGCAGAAAGCGGGAGAAGCACTGCCGGGAAAACCAGCATATTGAAATGACTAATAAAGTGGCCATAACAGGCCACTGTCAGGATGGAGCGTTCTCTGGGCGAGATCATTTACAGCTGGGGATCTCAAAGGACAGAGGTTCCAGCAGCTGAACGATCCGATCCAGAATAAGATCTGCAGTCTGCTCCTTACTGGTAAGGGGGAGTTCAGTAAAACCCTTCCGGTCACAAAGGATTACCTGATTCGTTTCTGATTCAAAACCGGTATTACTGTTACTGATATCATTTATGGCGATAAGATCGAGATTTTTGGTCTCCAGTTTTTTCCTGCCAGCTTCACGCAACGCACAACTCTCTGCAGCAAATCCTACAAGAAGGTACTGTTTATCTTCCTTATGCCTGCCCAGCATCTTCAGAATATCATCTGTCTGTTCAAGGCGCAGAACACACTCGGCATTTTCTTTTTTAACTTTCTCGGACGCTGTGGTCTCAGGCCGAAAATCACTCACCGCAGCGGCTTTAATAATAACCGAACAATCATGGCAGGAAGCCGTAACGACATTGTACATCTCCTCTGCCGTCTCTATACGGGTTATTTTCACGCCGGAAGGAACCCGCTCACATGATGGGCCACTTACCAGGTGAACTTCAGCTCCACGTCTTCTTGCAGTCCTGGCAAGTGCATATCCCATCTTACCGGAGGAGCGATTACTTAAGAAACGGGCCGGATCTAATGCTTCCCGTGTTGGGCCGGCTGTTATAAGAAGTTTCTCTCCGGCCAGATCCTGAGTACTGAGTACCTGAAGAAGCTCTTCCTGAACGTCATCCCATTTTGCAAGACGCCCGGGTCCTTCGGTTTTGCAGGCCATTGTTCCATATTCCGGATCTATAACGGTGTACCCTTGCTCCTGCAGGATAGTAATGTTTTTCTGGGTAAGCGGATTTTCATACATCCTGGAATTCATTGCAGGTGCAATCAAAACGGGACAATCTGCGGCAAGGACTGTCGTTGATAGGATATCATCAGCTAAGCCGTGAGCAAGTTTAGCGATGGTATTGGCAGTGGCGGGTGCAATCAGCAACAGATCCGCCCCCTGCCCTAATTCAATATGAGAAATACAGTGGGTCTCCTCTGCTGTAAACATGTCTGTTACAACAGCCTTTCCGGAAAGTGCAGAAAAGGTGAGCGGAGCGACAAAACGGCAGGCAGACTCTGTCATAACCACAGAAACATCTGCACCCTCCTTCGTCAGCGTGCTCACCCAGCCGGCAACTTTAAAAGCGGCAATGGAACCGGTGATACCAATAACAATCCTTTTGCCGGAAAACCTCGACAGCCCCATCAATCTCTGCTTCCTCCAAAAAATCGAAGCAACATAAGAAAGAGGTTAATAAAATCCAGATAGAGAGCAAGTGCGCCCATGATGGCACCTTTTTTAATTGCCTCTTCACCCTGTTCCATAATGCCTTTCTCGCCCATGGTTTTAATTTTTTGTACGTCATAGGCTGTAAGGCCTACGAAGACAAAAACACCGATGAGAGAAATTGCCCAGTAGAGCGATGAACTCTGGAGAAAAATATTTACCACGGAGGCAATGATAATTCCGATCAGTCCCATAAACAAAAAGGATCCCATTCCGGAAAGATCACGCTTTGTTACCAGACCATAGACCGCCATGGCTCCAAACATCCCTGCAGTAATCATAAAGGTGGCAGCAATGGACGAACTGGTATAGATAAGAAAAATCATGGACATCGTCACGCCATTCAAAGCGGCGTAGCCAATAAAAAGTCCGGTGGCAGTTGCCGCCTCAATTTTATTGATGCGAGCCGACAGAAAAAAAACAAGCCCCAGCTCTGCTATCATTATAAACATGAAAAAAGGCTGCAGCTTCACAACCAGGCCACTGGATGCGACAAACCAGGCGACAACACCTGTTAAACCGAGCCCTATGGCCATCCAGTTAAAAACTTTCGCGAGAAACACTGTTGAGGCTTCATGTCTTGCCTCGGTGAGCGTCATAGTATTACCTGTTGTTTGCATGGAAAACTCCCATTCTTAGTTTACGATTTGGTGTAAATAGGCTAAATAACAATTGTAGAATAACCACTTTCAGAAGCCTTGCAAGAAAAAGAGGACAGAGAATAAAAAATCATGAAAATTGCAATCAGCGGAAAAGGCGGCGTAGGAAAAACCACAATCATGGCACTCCTCGCTGGTGAACTCAAAAAACAGGGGCGAGATGTACTGGTGATTGATGCGGATCCCAGCCCGCACATGGCTGAGACCCTTGGTGTTACAAATCCTGAGGCAATTCGTCCCATCGCTGAGATGACAAAACTGCTGGTCGAGCGATCTGGAAAAACAGAAGGTTCTCCCATGTATAACATGAACCCGGAAGTAAATGATCTTCTGAAGGATTTTATGCTGGAACATGACGGCATGAAACTTATGGTTCTTGGTGCCATCCAGACGGGTGACAAGGGTTGCGCCTGCCCCGAGAATAATGTGTTGCGTAGAATGCTGACCAAACTGCTCCTGGCAAAGGACCAGATGGTTCTCCTTGATATGGAGGCGGGTGTCGAACACCTGGGACGTGGCACAATAGCCGGGATTGACCAGTTACTGATTGTGGTTATCCCCTCTAAATCTTCCATCCGCACCGCCCTGAAGGTGCTGAAACTGGCAAAAGATGTGAAAATACCAAAAATCAGTTTCGTGGGAAATCTGGTAACAGATGAGGATGACAGGGAGTTTCTGAGAAACGGCTTACCGGACGAGCCAATCGCCTTCTTCCCGGATTCAAAAGCTATTCGAAAAGCTGAAAGAGATGCAATTGCAGTAACAACCCTGACGAATGCTGCGGAGGACGCACCGGCAACGCTTCTGCAAGCAATAGTACGCTGACAGACTGTGTGCTTATACTGCACCCTTCCCGTCAAAGACACGCTTCACAGTTTTGGCAATGATCTTGATATCCGTCCACAGGGAATAATTCAGGATATACCAGTCATCCATATCAACCCGTTCATCGTAGTCTGTGGTGTCTGACCGCTTTTCCACCTGCCATGGACCTGTAATGCCGGGTTTCATGGAACAGTATCGCCCGGCACTGTCCTTGTAAAAATCAGTGAGTTCCTGCCCGACTATGGGTCTGGCACCAACCACACTCATATCCCCCCTGAGAACATTAAAGAATTGTGGTAATTCATCGAGACTGGTTTTACGCAAAAACCTGCCCAGCCTGGTAACCCGTGGATCATTCTTCAGCTTGTACGTTCCGGCCCATTCTCTTTGTTTATCTGAATTCTCAGCCAGAATCCCCTCTAACTGTTCCTCAGCATTAACCACCATTGAACGAAACTTCAAACAGCCGAATTCTCTGCCGGTGGCGGTAATGCGACGATGTTTGTAAAAAACCGGGCCTCCATCCTGAAATTTGACCAGTCCTCCAATAAGGAGAAGTAATGGCGCAATGCACAGCAGTACAAGGCTTGAAAAGAGGAGATCAAAACTGCGTTTCCATTCGGTATTGGGATTGAAATTGAGAATGATGGTATTACCAAGGGATTGAATCTCGGCATGGTGCAGACCATACACGTAGATATCCGGCACAAGATAAATTCTCGCCCCGAGAGATCTGCACTCACGGAGAATGGCAAATATCTTTTTTTCTGCCCGCATGGGCAAGGCGATATAGACATAATCAATGGTATTTGTCAGTAAAAAATCCCTGATATCAGCGATATTACCAATGATTGGTTTTCCAAGCCTGGCTTCTGCCTCTTCCGGAGCTATCTTGTCGTCAAAAAAGCCCAGCACCTCAATCCCTGCCCAGGGTGTGGCTTCCACTTCCTTAGCCAGATTCACTCCAACCTCGCCAGCTCCGACCACAATGGCACGACGAATGTTTTTCCCTTTGGAACGGAAATAACGTAATACCTTTCTGGCAATCACATGGGCAGCAAAAAGCAGTACCGGTGTTCCTATTGACCAGATCAGGAATACAAGTCTTGAATAGGCATGGGAAATTTTAAAAACGAAGAAATAAAAGAGCAGGATACCAACAACCACCGACCAGGCTTTTACAATAACAAAAAATTCCATGTAAAATTTCCAGCCACGCCAGGAGCGATAGAGTTGAAAATACTGAAAACTTACAATGGACAGGCCAAAAGACAACCAGATAAGGTCGGTATAAAAATAACTCCAGGGCACTCGATACCACGTAACCAGCGCCCAGAGGAATACACAGACAATGGCACAATCAACCAGATTTAAGAGTTTGGTAATAAAAGAGCTCTGCTCTCGCAGATTGAGGGACATCATATCTTTTTCATTCCACAGTCATTCAACTATTGTTTTTCATCCACCAGGAAGCATTCATGCTGAAATTTCTTTGTAATGCATTTGGCAAACGTTTATAGCCCCTTCCCAATTTATACGCCATATATTTCACTCCACAGCGTATAAACAAATCAGGTAAAAGATACCAGACCCCGCTTTGCAAATAGTAACTGACCGCCGACTTTACATAGCTGGCACCATGTCCCTCAGCCTTTCCATATTCCCGGAGAAGCCAGTTTTCAGAACTGTGCAGTACACCGATATCAAAATGGCGTTTGAATTCTTCACGTAAGGTGTAGTTGTGGGAGTGATAGACCGTTGCTTCAGCAACATATTGTATGGAAAACCCCTTGAGCAGCAATCTGCCGACCGTACATGTGTCTTCACCAAAAACAAGCCCATCCGCAAAGAATCCCACCTTCTGTAACATCTCTTTTTTGTATGCTGCAAAGGAATTGGAGACAAAAACTGTCTTGAGCCCATACTTTCTTCGATCATCATAACTGCGCCGTAGCGATGCTTTCGGGTAATTGAATAATCGCAGGTGGGTGGCCGCTGGAGTTGCATTTTTACAGGGAAGTTGCCG
>JAOZKN010000047.1:8355-19279 GCA_029935315.1 Desulfocapsa sp.
GCAAGAGAGAACCGCCGTTCAATGTCGGGATAATAATGGAGATCATGGGCCCGTGTCAGTGACGTTACTTTTTGGGGTTGTCTTCAACAACAAAGCCAGCAATACTGCTTTATCCAGTTGGAACAGAAGGAAAAGAAGGTTATTCCATTGCAATGTCCGGAAACAAAATGATAACAGATTATCTGAAAGGTTCAAAATAAAGCGAGGCAGAAAGCGTAAGCGCGAGGCAAGGGCTTCCGCCCCCACGCCACTGCTGCATTCCGGGTGCAAGGCAAGCAACAGTCCGTAGTTGGGAATTGATTCACGCATCTTAGAGTAGACTTCAGATTTCCCCATAAGCCCCATATGGGAACAACTGTTGTCAATATGAGAGATGGTGTGTGACTGGCTCAGCCGAATCCCCCATTCGATATCTTCAAAGCCATAGCCGGAAAACTGCGAATCAAAGGAGACCGACTCCATAATTTCACGAAGCAGAAGAATATTGGAGGTGAAAAGATAACGCCAGGGGGCCTTTTGTCTCACAGATGCAGGCAGGGATTCGGTCCTGCTGCTTTTATACAGATAGAACGAGTAGTGCTTATCGTCGCCCTTGCACTGTAAATAACTGATACCACCGCAAAGTATTTTCTTCCCCTGTCTGGCTTCACTCACATAACGCTGCACAAAATCATCACTATCAGGCAGCATGTCAGCGTCAAGAAACAGTACATATCTGCCGCTGGCTTCTTGTAAAAGTTCATTGCGAATGGCTGCACGTCCGATATTTTTTGTGAGTTCCCGGTAGGTGATCCATGCTTTTTCCCCTGCAGTTTCTTTATTACTAAACTTCGAGGAAGAGGCATCATCGATAACAATGATCTCCACACGCTCACCATCACGTAAAGATTCAGCCTGAGCAGACAAACGAGTCAGGAGTTCTCTTATATCCCAATTGTACACAGGGATCAGAATGGAAAGAAAAACGGCAGGAGCCATCAGAGAGTTTCTCAGGGTTTTTGTTTTTTAACAAGTGCCAGCCTGGCACGATAAAATGAGAGCAAAGAGTCACACCCCAGGCTTTCAAGAATAATCCTTATTCTACGCTTACACACAAGAAAATGATAATAAAAGCCACTTGTATAGAAAGATTTTTCCAGGAGTTCATTTCGTGCTCTATGGGTTTCAGCAAGCGCCTTCTGCCAGTTTTTTTCAGCCACACCATCATGCTCCATATTGGCAAGAGCTGTATCAATCGAGAGAAATTGAGCTCCATGAACTTTTAACCGGAGCAGGAGTTCATAGTCCATGGCAAAGCGATACTCTCTGGAAAAAGAACCACAAGTGGCATAGAGTTCAGACCTGACAAAACAGGACGGATGGGTAACGCTCATCTCTTTTTCTAAGAGATCGGGTTCAGAAAAACACAAATATGCCTTTTCCCTTTCTCTGTAAAATTGCAAGGCACCACACAACACGCCAAGTCCGGTATTTTTTTGAAATGTATCCACCACACATTGTACAGCATCATCACAATACCAGTCCCCGGCATTAATAAGCCCGACAATAGCACCCTTTGCCAGAGCAATACCCTTGTTAAAGGCATCACTGATGCCATGATCCTTTCCACTTTGCCAATGTGTTATCCTGTTCTCATACTCTTGGATTATGGCAACAGTGCCATCTGTTGAGCCACCATCGATAACAATATATTCAATACCCGGATAACTCTGTGTCAGCACACTTTCAATGGTTCTGCGGATGGAATTCTCTCCATTGAGCACAATGGTAATAATAGAAACCAGTGGGGCAGCGACCTCTCCCCCCGTCTGAACGACTTGCTTATCATCCATCACATTCACAAAACACTTCGATATACTTCAGCAGTTTGAGTAACACAGGCATCCCAGGAATAACACTTCTCCCTCATCTGACCACGCTCTTGCAAGGTAGCCAGAGTGGTTTCAGACTGTACAGTTTTCTCCAATACAGTTGCCATTTCTTCTGTGTCCTGCGGATTAAAAAACACAGCAGCATCTCCAGCAATTTCGGGCATTGAACTGCAGTCACTGCATGCCACCGGGCAACCACAGTGCATTGCCTCCAACAAAGGAATGCCAAACCCTTCATACAGGGATGGATAGACAAAGAGCGTTGCCCGGGCATACAAATCAGCCAACATTGCATCATCAGCATTTTGCTGTTTCACCGATTGACGAACGTTCATTGTCTGCAGAAAGTCCAGTTCATGCGGAGTGAATTCTCCACCACCAACACAGAAAAGGTCGTATTCTGCGCGTAATATTGATGAGTGAGCATAAGCCGTAACCAGAGCTTTGAAATTTTTTACCCCTTCGCGTAAGCCCACATAGAGCAGATACGGTCTCTCACTGCTTATACCCGGCTTTTTCAGGTTCAAATCTCCTGCAAAGGAAGAAGCAAGTGGAATAACGCTTATCTTCTTCTCATCGACTTGAAGAAACCTGACAAGATCATCCCGGGTGGATTTGGAAATGGCAATAAGATGATCTGCACGGGCAACAGACCTGGCCTTCAACCTGGCGATATCTCTGTCCGGCCCATGAAACTGATCAGGGAAGCGCTCATGAATCATATCAAAAACAGTAAGAACTCGAGGCCCTTTAAAAGGAAGGGATCGAATTGCATAATAGGTTTCATGGAGAATATCCGGCTTATTTTTTTTCAGGATTACATTGGAAAAGAGGTCATTGAGAAGAGGAAGGACACGGTGTTTGCCGGGAAATGAATTGATTTTCCGACCAATTTTATTCATCGAACTGGCAGCCAGATATTCATTGATATGGAGGGGAGCAATTGCAGTGGTCTGCATATCAGGAAACAAGGCGGGAAGCCTTTGCCCGAGCTCAACAAAATATCTGGAGATACCTCCAACATTTTGCAAACTAAAAATCTGATAGTCGTAAGAAATCTGCATACAAAGTAATTCAGTTATCTCTGGTTCCAGGCTTGTCTGTATCCTGCAAGAGTTGCATCAGCACACTTACTCCAGGAGAATTGAGTGGCACGTGCAATCCCTTTTTTCACAAATTCCTGACGGATAGAAACATCATTCAGGATGCTGAGCATTGCCTCACACATTCCGTCTTTGTCAGTAGGATCGATCAGCAGACCGGCATCGCCAACAACTTCAGGCAGTGAACTGCTATTCGATGTTATAACCGGTAAACCGCACTGCATTGCTTCCAGCGGTGGTAAACCAAAACCTTCATACAAGGAAGGATAGAGAAAGGCCTCTGCACCACTGTACAAGGCACTCAAATATTTATCTGCCACAAAACCGGTAAAAATGACTCTGTTTTGTAAAAGCGGATCGTTTTCAATCCCTTCAATCATTTCTTTGATTTTCCAGCCACGGGTACCAACAAGGACAAAATACAGGTCCTCATTTCCAGCTTCACTGGCGACTGCGCGAAAACAATCCAGGGTCATCTGCAAATTCTTTCTTTTTTCAACTGTTGCCAGAGTGAGAAAATAACGGCCATCTGGAATCGAAAATTTAGTCCTTACCGTTGCCAGTTCTTCTTTGTCTTCAACGGGATAATACAAATCAGGTGCAGCTGCTAACGGAGTAACAAAAATCCGCTCCGGATCCATATCAAACCAGGAGCACAGATCACGCTTGGTGCACTCAGAAATAGCAAACAAAAAGTCCTTTTCCGGAGAAAAAGAAGCCATGATGGATTTAAAATCATCCACAAAGCCCTCATCAAAATATTCCGGATGCAGCAGTGGGATAATATCATAGACAGTCAACATTTTCACAGGAATGTCAGCTGCTTTAAATTCAGGAAGAGGCAAGTAGTGGGAGTGAAACAAATCAGCTTCCTGGCCTATTCTTCGAGCACGGGAAATACGACATAAACGTGATAAGACTTTTGTGGCAAGGCTGCTCTGCGGTACCTCTAAATCAACATTCCCTGCACCGGTTAATATTTTTTCGACAATACTTGCGGGGAATACCTTCCCGGAAAAACCTCTGTCTTCCAGATACTTTATGGTCAGTTGATTTACCTGTAAGGAGGCAAGAGAGCTGAAGCTGAGATCAAGGTTCTCACGTGCCAGCAACTCCATGGTCAGATTGGAAACCACCCGGTAAATACCAGTTCGGGCCGTCTCAAATAATTGAGCCAGCCCGAGTACACCTACATCTATAACAATTTTCATAAATGAAAGTAGCAGAGCAAGACCAGACAGATCGTGCTCCGAACTATAATTACCCTTTCAGCAAACCATCAAAATAAGGAATGGTCTTCTTTAGACCCTCTTCTAGTTGAATACCAGGCTCCCAGCCAAGTTTACTCTTGGCAAGTGAGATATCCGGCTGCCGCTGAATGGGATCGTCAATTGGCAGAGGTTTGTACACTAGTTTTGAAGAAGATCCTATAAGATCAATCACCTTTTCTGCCAACTCTTTAATAGTAAATTCTCCGGGATTACCGGTATTCATGGGACCGGTAAAATCATCATCACTGGCCATAAACCGGACAAAGACCTCAACAAGGTCGTCCACATAACAAAAAGACCTGGATTGCTGGCCATCTCCGTAAATGGTGATATCCTGATTCTGCAGAGCCTGCATAATAAAATTGGAAACCACCCGACCATCATTGGGATGCATTTTAGGCCCGTATGTATTAAAAATCCTGGCCACCTTAATCCGTAGATTATGCTGCCTGCGATAATCGAAGAAAAGCGTCTCTGCACATCGTTTTCCCTCGTCGTAACAGGATCTGTAGCCGATGGGATTCACATGGCCCCAGTAATCTTCCGTCTGGGGATGAACCTGAGGATCCCCGTACACTTCACTGGTGGAGGCCTGAAATATTTTGGCATTCACCCGTTTGGCAAGACCAAGCATATTAATGGCACCATGAACACTGGTCTTTGTGGTCTGCACGGGATCATGCTGATAATGGATGGGAGATGCAGGACAGGCGAGATTGTAAATCTCATCCACTTCCACATACAGGGGAAAGGTCACATCATGACGCATCAGTTCAAAGTGTGGATTATCCAGCAAATGCAGTACATTATCCTTCGTACCTGTAAAAAAGTTATCCACACAGATAACGTCATTGCCCTCCTTCAATAATCTTTCACAAAGATGAGAGCCAACAAAACCGGCTCCGCCTGTTACCAAAACTTGTCGTCGTAATTGTGAATCCATATCGTCAGTACACACCTCTGAAAAATTGAAGGGCAGAAAATCATAACTTAAACGTGTAATTAGTAGGCCAAGGAAGGAAAGTTGTCAAGTAAAAGGAATTGACCAATTCCCATACAGCTTATTTTGATGGAGGCTTTGTCCATTGGTCGAATGTGGCAATCTCCTGCAGCAAAGAATGTCCACTCTGCGTCCAGTTGATCCATTGAAAAGAGGGCGCTGAATTACCCGTCCCGGAGAAACTTTCTTTTTCCTGACATTCTATCTTTGTTACAAGATCGTCTACATCAGCCAGATCAAAATAATCTATATTATTTTTACCGACTTCCCTGTGAACAGGTATGTCACTGGCCATAACGGGCAGTCCAAAGTTCAGTCCTTCAATAATGGGCAGACCAAATCCTTCGGCGTGGGATGCAAAAAGAAGCATCTGAGCATGTTGATAACAAAACCCCAACTCGTCATCATTCAGATCATTCCACAAAAAGAGGTTTTTTCCGTAGAGTTTATGCTTTTTGATCCGTAACAGTAGATCTTCATTCTTCCAGCCACACTTTCCCACACAACAGAGAACCATATCGCCTCCCTTTGCCCACAATCTATCAAAGGCATCGAGCAGGTACTGATGATTTTTACGTGGCTCTATTGTGCCCACGGCTAAATAAATGTTACCGCCAGTTTCAGGGAAAGAAGACTTGGGTGAGAACATGGCTGGAAGAGCTTTGCGGATATTTGCAGGATCACTTCCCTTTACCAGGAAATCAGCACCCAAAACAAAATGGCCGGTAAACTTGGCGGACACGTCTATTTCAGGATTCTTCACCAGCGCTTCCTCAACTTCTGCCTGAACAGTCCGGGAAATAGAGATAAACCCTTCGCATTGAGCGGATGCCTGTTTAAACCAGTCGCTAAATACAGTGACAAGTGCATCGTCAACAAACTGTGGATGCAGGATGGGGATCAAATCGTAGGTGATGGCAACCGGGCGCACCCCTTTTTTCTGCAAATTCTCAACTGCAGTCCAAATCCCCATATGCCAGGACGAATCGAGCAAGAGTAAAATATCGCCTTCTTGAGTATCCAGTGACGATTTAGTCGGAAGAGGTTGGGGCGTTGAGGAGACAAGTGCCTTAACTTTTTTAAGGTTTTGCAGAATATATTGATCGACAAGAAAATTGATCCCGAATTCATGGCGAGGTGCCAGCAGAAACTGTTTTATTGTGGGATGCGGCAAAAGAAAAGCGATCCCTTTTCGTATGGACAAACTACTCTTGCGAAGCACGCCGACAAGCTGTTGTTTTATGCTTTTGTTTTGATTGAGTTCCACCGGATTCAAAGTGTCGATGGCCTGGAAGCAATCATTTTCCAGAATAACCGGCTGAATTTCGTAGCCGTACTCACCACCCATGGCCGGCAAAAGAGCAACCAGTTTCCTGACAACTCGCTGGATGCCAGTATTTAAATCAGAGAAGTGCGTATAGGTGCATTCAACGAATATTTTTTTTGTGGGTGTCGTCAATTTTCTTTTGTTTTCCTGTGTTGCAGCACATGTGCCACCAGCTATCTGTCCGAATGGAGTAAACACCCTATCGCCTCATGCTTCTGTCGTCAATTGTAAAAAACATCTGATTACGCCCTAAACACTGCGGGCAATAGCCGTATTTTTCTCTTATTTCTTACAGCAAGGGTTACGGGGAGCTATGGAACAGAGAACCTGCGTTTACGCGGGACTCAGGAAAAATATGAGCACTTCTTCTGCAAACAGTGAATTTGCGGTCGCAATTTATCACTTATGTAGTGTAACATCCTGGCTGGAATATGTTCTTATCGTAAAACGTCTTTGGCGCTACCGGGGAAAACAAAAACTATGTCCCGCTATCTCATCCTGTCCCTGCTCTTCTGTATACAGTTCACAACACTTCAGCATGCTCACTCGGAGAACGGTCCATTTGCAAGTGGTGTTAGCCTGCAGCCATTGTTCTCAGACCATATGGTGCTTCAACGAAATAAACCCATTCCCATATGGGGAGAGGCTGAAAGCCCGGGAAAAATAACAATACAGATAAAGGACACCATTGTTCAAACTAAAGCCGACTCGTCCGGTCACTGGAAAGCCGAACTGCCACCGATGAAAGCTGGTGGCCCCTATTCACTCACTGTCAGTTCAAACGACGTATTCACTCTTGTGGATATATATATTGGTGATGTCTGGCTGTGTGCCGGACAATCTAATATGCAATGGCCACTTTCCCAGGCACTGAATGCAGAGGAAGAAATAGCCCGGGCAAATTACCCTTTCATTCGACTGCTCACGGTAGAACAGTCTCTTGCAAGCCGCAGCCAAACAGATATCCTCAGCAAGGGCTGGGAAATTTGCTCACCGGAAACGGCCGCCACCTTTTCTGCAGTGGCATACTTTTTTGGTCAGGAAATTTATAACAGCCAAAACATTCCCCTGGGACTTATCCAGTCATCCTGGAGGGGAACGGCCATACAATCCTGGATGAGCGGAAGTTCGCTGAAAAAATTCCCTGAATATTACGATCATATCCAAAGGCTGGAATTACAAGACATACAATACAGAGACATTGAAGCAATAAATAAGCAATGGCAGGCACAACTTCCCGGGAAAGATATTGGTATCGATGCTCCCACGCCCTGGTATACAGCTACCTTAGATGACACAGACTGGGAACAGATTGAACTGCCAACACACTGGGAACGTTCCGGAGCAGATCCTCTTACAGGATATGACGGTGTCGTCTGGTTCAGGCGCAACTTTACGCTCCCCTTTTTCTGGCGAACCAAAGGCATGGTCCTTTCCCTTGGCCCAATTGATGATGCCGATGCCACCTGGATCAACGGGCATCCTGTGGGAAACGGCAATGTCTGGAATGAACCACGACACTATACTGTAGCCAAATCCGTGCTGCACAGGGGAGTAAATCAGTTGACCGTGCAGGTTCTGGATACCGCAAGCCTTGGCGGACTCTGGGCCTCAAACCCGGAAGACTTAAAGCTGACCAACAGGCGCGGCAAAAGCATCCCCCTGGCCGGCGTCTGGAAATACAAAATTGGCATTCCTGCCGGAACAATGCCTCCCCATGCTGATATCAATACACCATCAATGATTCATAATGCAATGATCCACCCCCTCGCTCCTTATGGTATACGGGGAATTATATGGTACCAGGGAGAAGCCAATACCTGGGAAGCCTCCCGCTACCGCAGTCTGTTCCCGGCAATGATTGAAGACTGGCGCA
This sequence comes from Desulfocapsa sp., assembly GCA_029935315.1. Lineage (GTDB taxonomy): Bacteria > Desulfobacterota > Desulfobulbia > Desulfobulbales > Desulfocapsaceae > Desulfocapsa. The sequence continues at coordinate 16,804 of JAOZKN010000047.1, forward strand.
AGCAGTGGCAACAAAAGGAGTTACCTTTTTATTTTGTACAACTTGCCAACTACCAGCAGCCGTATCCCAGTCCACGTGAAAGTAACTGGGCAGAATTACGTGAAAACCAGCTTATGGCACTCTCCCTCCCCCATACCGGCATGGCTGTGGCCATCGATATAGGGGATGCAGACACCATTCACCCGCCCAACAAACAGGAGGTGGGAAAACGTCTTGCATTGATCGCCAGAAGTAACGTATATAACGAAGCAGTCCCCTATTCAGGACCTGTTTACAACTCCATGCAGGTTGAAAACCATCAAATTCGTTTGTTTTTTGACCATGCTGCAAACGGCTTAGCAATAAGAGGTGGGGACACTCTCAAAGGATTCGCCATCGCCGGAAGTGATCATCAATTCCTCTGGGCAAAGGCTGTAATTGAAGATAAAACTGTAGTCGTTTCACATCCACGAATAAAAAACCCACGGGCAGTGCGTTATGCCTGGGACAGCAATCCAGTCTGTAATCTGTATAATGGTGATAATTTACCGGCATCACCGTTTCGCACAGACGGTTCAGAAAAAATGAAAGCTACAAAATAATTCTTGATTACCACCCAAACGCAGCTACCAGTAGGCACCATTTTTCTGATTTAGCTGGTAGCAAGGGTTACGGCGGGGTACCGACAAACAATCCCGCAGCGAGGTACGAGCGTGGACGTTTGTCGGTATTCTGCTGTAACACTGCGGTTCCAAGAAGCCGCCAGATAATGAAGCTGAGGTTCAGTGGTAATCAATAAATAATTTCAATTTTCCAATACATCCCGAATGGGTACAATTTAAATTAAACTTTTTTAAATTTATTTATGTTTACAGAAAAAAAACTTACTAAAATTCTCCTGCTCCTTCTGCTGCTCCTTGCCTGGCGAGCAGTTTTCCTGACCGTTAGTGTCCAGCAGATCAATCTTTCCGGAGACGAGGCCATCAGATCGCTGCAGGCAATCAGTATTGCCCAGCCCAAGGATTCCCCCCGTGTACAACTCGAGCAGGAACCAGCAGGGGTATTTGACCACTACCCTCTCCTCTTTATGGCTCAACCCTATCTTTTCCCCATTGAATCTTATTTGAGTGCTCCTTTTATTCGTTCGCTGCCTCGCAATGAATTTGGTTCCCGCCTGATTCCTGCGATCATGGGCATGCTTACCTGTATATTCGGTCTGCTACTTGTCAACAAAGCCTTCCAGGGAGGGAAAAAGCCTGCACCCCCGCTCGCTCGCTACAGTGCATTTTTACTGGTTGTTTTTCCTTCAGCATTGATCCTTGTCTTTCAGGGAGCGTACCCCTTGCCAAGTTATCCTGCATTTATGATGTTTGGAGTACTTTCCCTGTGGCTGGCGGAATGTAACCGTACGGCAGCATGGAAAAACCCGTTTTTTTCATTAACAGCAGGTTTTTCTGTTGCCATTGCGGCCAGCAACAGCCTGCTTGCCATGCCTCTGGTTGCTGGTATTGGAGTCATGATCGCTGTGGGATCAAACTGGCGCAAGGCGCTGGTTGGAACCTTCAGTTGCGGCCTTGGTATTGCCTTGGGCCTCTCTCCGTATTTCCTCGCCAAAATATTGTACCCCGGGGCCCATGCTGCTGTATCGTCTCTGGTTCCGTGGGAAGTTGCGTTGCAGCGTCTCTGGGAACCAGCTGTTGCCTTCACCTTGCCCATTGTTCTTGGAATGCGCTGTCCCATTCTTCCCGGCTGGGAAAATTTACCCGGTATACTTCCAATGCACCTCCTCCCCTACGGTGGATACCTCTGGGTTTTCCTTATTGCCTGCGCCCTTACATCCACCATCTACCTTTTCTGTCGTCGGATAATCAGGAATAAATGGCCGGAAATAACCGTATGGGATGTGGTAACCGGACTCTCGGTGGGCTACCTGTTGCTCTTTGTTTTGAGCACTCGTTTTGGAGCCCGCGAGTTTCGTTATCTTATGCCGGTTGCCCTGTTCCTGCCATTTATCCTTGCCCGATTACTCTCCATCAGTAAAGGCCCCCTGCGGCATGGACTCACGACTATCGTATGGGGACTGGTGGCAATGAACATTGTCACCTCACTGGCACTGTTAACGAGCTGGCTTGACAAAGATTTTGATGGGGGGTTTGCCAACACCAGGCCTGCGGTGAAATGGATGCAGGAAAACGGCATTGAACATTGCTACTCATCCTATATGGACACCTACACTATAAATTATTTTGCCGCTGAGGATATTCTCTGCGCCCAACCCTACAACCAACGCTTTCCAGGTTGGCCGTATCCATACGGAAAAGCTGTAGACACAGCAAAGAATGTCGCCTTTGTACTGGGACCATCCAAACGTTTCCCCCATGACAGACTCACCCGTGAACTACAGGAAAGTGATGTAAGCTACAGCCAGGTCGCGGCTGCACCCTGCCAGATATATTACGATTTCAAAAGAGAGGATGAACCCGTCGTAAACCGTATT
>JAOZKN010000136.1 GCA_029935315.1 Desulfocapsa sp.
GACACCATCTGCGGTGATGTTGACAACTGTCCAGGCACTCCCAACAGCGATCAGGGCGACTATGATAATGATGGGTGGGGTGATGTCTGCGATCCGGATGATGATAATGACGGAGTAGTCGATGTGGACGATGAATGTCCACTGGAAGATGCCAGCAGCGTCGATGCCGATAGTGATGGTTGTGTAGACTCTTTTGCAGGACTGGATGGATTTATAGAACAGCTCGTTGGCGCAGGGCTTGTTGATGCCAAACTGTATAATCCACTTATCTCCAAGATAGTAAATGCTGAGAAATCTGTGGCAAAGGGTAATATCTGCGCCGCAATAAACCAGATTAAAGCATATAACCACCAGGTAAAAGCTAAGCAGGGAAAATCGATTTCCACCGAGCTTGCCTACCAGCTCATCCAATACGGCAACAATCTGATCACATTACTTCGTGTGGATCTTCCTGACGGGAAAGGCTGTAAAAAATAAGAGAAACGAAAAAGGAAAAGGAGTACAATGAGGCAGGGCGCAAGTTGCCCCTGCCTCTTTATTTTGTATATTTCCTATCGTGTCAGTTGACGATACTTAATACGATGTGGCTGGTCGGCCTTGGCGCCCAGTCGTTTTTTCCGGTCTTTATCGTAATCTGAGTAGTTCCCTTCAAACCATACCACTTTTGAGTCGCCTTCGAAGGCAAGGATATGGGTGGCGATTCTATCAAGAAACCACCTGTCATGGCTGATAACAACTGCACAGCCGCCAAAATTGTCAAGTGCCTCTTCCAGGGCCCGCAAGGTATTGACATCAAGGTCATTGGTGGGCTCATCAAGGAGCAATACATTGCCACCTTCTTTGAGCATTCTGGCAAGATGCACACGGTTTCGCTGACCACCGGAGAGGAGGCCAACTTTTTTCTGCTGATCTGATCCGCCAAAGTTGAATTTTCCCACATACGCTCTGGAGTTAACCTCCTTTGTGCCCAGCCAGATCGTTTCCTGTCCTTCAGAAATTGCTTCCCAGATGGTTGCTTCCGGGTCAAGGCTGTCGCGATCCTGGTCAACATAGCCAAGTTTCACGGTCTCTCCCAGGTGAAGCGTTCCCTCGTCCGGGGTGTCTTCTCCAACAATCATTTTGAACAGCGTCGATTTACCGGCGCCGTTTGGCCCAATAATTCCGACTATTCCACCAGCCGGCAGGTTGAATGTCATATCTTCAACCAGAAGCCTGTCACCAAAGGCTTTTTTGATATGATCCGCTTCAATGACAACCTTTCCAAGGCGTGGTCCTGGTGGAATAAAAATTTGTAAGTCATTGGCGAGTTTATCTGTTTCCTGTCCCATCAGTTTATCGTAAGAGCTTATACGTGCCTTGGATTTAGAACGTCTGCCCTTAGGGGACATTTTGATCCATTCAAGTTCTCGCTTCAGGGTTTTCTGGCGACTGGACTCCTGTTTCTCTTCATTGGCCAGACGTTTTGCTTTCTGGTCAAGCCAGGATGAATAATTTCCTTTCCAGGGGATGCCAATTCCGCGGTCAAGTTCAAGGATCCAGCCGGCAACATTATCAAGGAAGTATCTGTCATGGGTTACGGCAATAACGGTTCCTTCATATTGTTGCAGGTGCTGTTCAAGCCAGCCAACTGACTCAGCATCGAGATGGTTAGTTGGCTCATCAAGGAGAAGAATATCAGGTTTCTTCAGGAGGATTCTGCACAAGGCGACACGCCTTTTTTCGCCACCAGACAGATGCTCACAGGTGGTGTCAGAGGGGGGGCAGCGTAGTGCGTCCATGGCCATTTCAAGCTTTGAATCCAGATCCCAGGCATCTAATGTGTCCAGTTTGTCCTGGACTTCACCTTGGCGTTCGATCAATGCCTGCATGGCATCATCGTCCATGGGCTCTGCAAATTTTTCATTGATTTCGTTGAATTCATTGAGGAGATCAACGGTATCCTGAACGCCTTCTTCAACAATTTCTTTGATGGTTTTTTCAGGGTCAAGTACTGGCTCCTGGGGAAGATAGTCTACAGTAAGACCGGGGGAGATGGTCGTTTCCCCGTTAAACTCGGTGTCGATGCCGGCAAGAATTCGAAGAAGACTACTTTTTCCGGAACCATTCAGACCGAGAACACCAATTTTGGCACCGTAAAAATAGGAAAGGGAAATATCTTTTAAAACAGGTTTGTCGTCATAATATTTACTGACTTTAATCATCGAATAAATGACTTTTTTGTCATCAACACTCATAATAGCTATCCTTGTAATTAATGTATTTGGGTTGGCTTATGGATCCCTGCCCACAGTAATCGGAAAGTTATCAAAAGAAAAGATTGAATGGATTGTGTTGTAAAAAATGTTAAATCGCCTGTATGGCTTGATATGTTGACTAATTCTGCTACTATGTATGTCCTGTCAAAAATACTTTTCACAACTGATTTATCCCCGGAGTTTTGGCCTGTATGAAAATCCGAAGTTTTATTTTTCTGGTGGTAATCGTTCTTGGTCTGTTCCCTGTATTTTTCCTGGCAGCCTTGAGTTTACCCAAAACCATCGAACGTCTGGAATATACAGCTGAGCTTGAAACCAGGGCCCGTTCTCATGTGGGATTTACACAGTTAAATGCCAGAATCCGCTGCTTGAAAAAAAGTCTGATACGTTCTGCAAGCCTGCCTTATGCCATCGCCGCCATCCATAACCCTGTCGATGCTGATACCCTGTCAAAAGTCATGAAACACTGGTTTGTTGATGATGGACAGGTAAAAGGTTTTATGCTGTTTGGTGTTGATGGCGAAGAATTACTTTCAGTACATCGTCAGCATGGTAAATTTTTACCTTCTGATTTGTCAGAGAACCACAGAGAACATGCTTTTTTCAAACAATCAATTTCGATTCAGGAGAATCATGTTCTTGCAAAACTTGTGGGCTATACATCTGATCCTTTTAAGCGCACTGGCAGTGATGAGTATGAGATTATTATGTCAACTCCCGTGGTGGCAGCTGGTGGTGAAACGAAGGGCTTGATGTTGATTCGGATTGATATGTCACAGTTCCTGAAAGATTTCAGCGATTCCTATTGGGTTACAGAGGACGGGAAATATCTGAAGGGTGGACTGGCTTGTGAACCTGAACAGGGCGAGTTGGATCATGACTGTAGTGCTTTTCAGGAATTTCCACGGTTACAGGTTATGGAGAACAGTGATCCCTTAATCCTGAAAAGTAAGCATGAGAGAAAAATTGCATGGATGCCGCTTGTTTTTAATCAGCAGCAACGGACAGTCATGTGGGTTGGCAGTTTCGTCGATGAGTCGGCACTGGAAAAATGGAAAATGAATCTGACATTTTCTGTTATTGCTATCATTGTGTTTATGTCGACCCTTGTTTTTATTTCTGCAAAATGGATTGCAGCCAGGATCGAATTTATTCAGCAGGATCTCCTCAGTGGCCTTGATAATATCATTAATCACGAGAGACAGGTAACGTTTGCCTGGAATGGGCCCCATGAGATTAAAAAACTTGCGGTTGATTTGACTGGATTGTCCAAGCGCTACAGTGAAATATGTGGTGCCAGAAATGATGCTGAAATATCATTGAGAGAAAGCGAAGATAAGTTTAGAAGTCTTACCGGTTCGGCCCTTGACGGTATTATTTTGATGGACAATGAAGGAAATATTGCCTATTGGAATGAGGCTGCCACAACTATTTTTGGTTTTAGTGACAGTGAAGCAAAGGGCAGACCTGTACATGCCCTGATTAATCCAAGAAGAGAAGGTGATGACCTTACAGTCAAGTCACTTGCGCAGGGAGATTCCGGTTCAACCTTTGCCAGGACTGTAGAACTCATCGCCAGGCATAAAAATGGTGAAAATGTTTTTGTTGAACTGTCTCTTTCTGCAACAACCATAAAGGGTCACTGGCATGCCATCTGGATTGTACGGGATATCAGTGAGCGAAAACGGAGTGAAGAAAAGGCAAGGCAGCAGCAGCAACAATTGCAGCAGGCAGATAAGATGATATCCCTTGGGCTTCTGGTGTCCGGTGTTGCCCATGAAATTAATAATCCTAATTCCATAGCTCTTCTCAACGTTCCTATACTTGCAAGATCATGGGAAAGTGCAAAACCTATTCTTGATGATTACTATGAGGAAAATGGTGATTTCTTAATTGCCGGTGTTGAATACAGCAAAATGCGCAATCAACTCCCTCGTATCTCTCATGAGCTTGAAGAATCAGCGGTTCGTATAAAACAGATTGTTGTTGAGTTGAAGGATTATGCCAGACAGGAAACAAGTGGACAGATGGTAGGCGTCGATATTGTGGATGTGGTGAAATCTGCTGTACGTCTTACTTCAAATACCATACACAAACGTACAAAATATTTTACAAGCCACTACTCGTCAGAAAAATTAATGGTCGAAGGGAACCGACAGCGTTTGTCCCAGGTTGTTATTAATTTGATTCAGAACAGTTGCGAAGCACTGGATAAACCAGAAAAAGCACTTATAGTTTCTACACGATACAATAAGCTTACAGATGGTGTTGAAATTTCCATTCGTGATGAAGGAACTGGAATTGCCCCGGATGATCTGAAGAAAGTGACAGATCCGTTTTTTACCACCAAACGAACCATGGGGGGGACCGGCCTTGGCCTTTCTGTTTCAGCAGGTATTGTGAAGGAACACAATGGTCTGATGCATTTTACGTCTGAGCCTGGTGTCGGAACAGAGGTTGTTATCGTTTTTCCCGCCTTTCATGGTGCAGGTTAAGGTTGATTTTCTATACTCATTTTTGATAAATAATGATTTTAAATTATGCTTAAAACACATTACCCTTCCTTGCCAGTCTTGCTGGTAGATGATGAAAATGCCTGGTTGAATACATTTTCCCTTACCTTACACGCTGCAGGGGTGAACAATGTAGATACCTGTAATGATGCGAGGAAGGTTGCAGGGCTTCTGAAAATGCAGTCTTTCAGCGTAATTGTGCTGGATCTTACCATGCCATATATTGCTGGTGATGAGTTGTTGGCCCAGGTGGTCAAGGATTACCCTGAGGTTCCTGTTATTATTATTACCGGTCTTGATCAGGTGGAACCTGCAGTATCCTGCATGAAGCTGGGTGCCTATGATTTCTTTACAAAAGTTGACGAAGAATCACGGCTGATTACCGGAGTGAAGCGTGCCATTGATCTTGGCTTTCTGCGCCGCGAAAACAGTTCTCTCAAGGAACATTTTTTAAAAGACCAGCTCAATCATCCTGAAGTATTCTCTCATATCGTTACCCACAACAAGTCAATGCGTACGGTTTTTCAATATATTGAAGCCATTGCTACAACCGGAGAGCCTGTTCTGATAACAGGTGAAACAGGATCCGGGAAAGAACTCTTCGCCAAAGCAGTTCATATGTTATCTGAACGAAATGGAAAGTTTGTCGCTGTCAATATTGCCGGTCTTGATGGAACCATGTTTACTGATACGCTGTTTGGTCATAAAAAAGGTGCTTTTTCAGGAGCTGACCAGACCCGTAAAGGCCTGCTTGTGACTGCAGATAATGGAAGTCTTTTTCTGGATGAAATTGGAGATCTCAGTCCTTCTTCTCAGATTAAGCTGTTACGACTGATCCAGGAACGTGAATATTATGCTCTTGGTTCAGATGTCTCACGCAGTACCAATGCACGCATGATTTTTGCAACGCACAGGGATCTGGATTCATTGCAGGAATCGGGTGAATTCAGGCAGGATCTTTTCTTCCGCTTGCGTACCCACCATATCCATATCCCCCCCCTTCGTGATCGACTGGACGATCTCCCCCTGCTTATTGATCATTTTCTCGAAGAAGCGGCACAACGACTGGGTAAAAAGAAACCAGCATATCCAAATGAGCTGGCAATTCTTCTGGGCACCTATAATTTTCCAGGCAATGTGCGTGAATTGCAGTCCATGGTATTTGATGCTCTTTCTAAACATAAAAACCGTACCCTGAGTATGGATGTGTTTAAAGAGTATATTGAAAGTCGATGTGGAAAAAGTGTGATTGTTAAGGAAGAGCTTGGTAGTGATACTGTTTTCAGTGTATTGGATACACTTCCAACGCTTAAAGAATCAGGAAAATTACTTGTCCGGGAAGCTTTGCACAGATCGCAGAACAATCAGGCGATTGCTGCGTCTATGCTGGGAATTACCCGTCAGGCATTAAACTGGCGTCTGAAGCAGGAGGCAGAGAAAGAAAATGAAACGGCTTGAATGTACGGTGCAGGGCTATGAACTTGATTTTGATCAGGCAAGAGAAGTGGGAAAGGTCATAGCAGAAAAAGAGAACGATTTTGCTACCCTGGTCTCATGGTGTGATCGCGAAAAAGGAAAACATTCGCCATGTTGTTTAAAATGTGAAATAAAAGGTGATCCTGCCTGGGAAGTATATGGCAGAAATCATGAGGGACGGCTGCGAATTTCTTTTGATGAGGATCGCTTTGTATTTATTTATTCGTGATAGGTCCATCG
>JAOZKN010000137.1 GCA_029935315.1 Desulfocapsa sp.
TGCAAAATGATGAGCTGGGATTTGCCACCAGAATATTTAACGAAATGGTTGCCGAACTCCGGCAACATCATGCTAAACTGGAAGAACTTGCCACCACTGACACCCTCACTCAGCTAGCCAGTCGAAAGTTGGTTCTGGATACTCTTGCCAGACAATTTCAATATTATCAACGTTACAAAAAAGAATTCGCAATCATGATGATTGATGTTGACCATTTTAAAAGGATTAATGATACCTTTGGGCACCTGGCAGGGGATGCTGTTCTCTGTCAGATAAGCGGGATTTTTCTGGAAACGCTGCGAAATGTTGATTCTGCAGGTCGTTATGGCGGGGAAGAATTTCTTATTGTTATGCCGGAAACCGAGGGTGAACAGGCGCAACAGGTAGGTGAACGCATCAGGAAAGCAGTGTTGCGGCATGAATTTGTATTTGAAGAAACCGTGATGCACGTGAGTATCAGTGTTGGTATTACAAAAGTTCAGACAGATGATGACAATGAAAATATTCTTATCAAAAGGGCTGACCAGGCAATGTATCAGGCCAAAAAGAGCGGGCGTAATCAGGTGGTCTATAGAGCTGACCACTCCTCCATATACCTGAAGGGCGGAAATGTTATATCACTCTCTCGATCCACCTAAGAGTGAGTAGTAAATCCAACCGACTTTCTGCTCTTTGGTCTGTATTTTTATCCACTCCCCTTTATACCCTGAGGCATTCACATGCTCTCCTTTTTTCAGGACGAGCAGCACTTTTTCCCGCTTAGAGGGACCTTCCCTGACATTGCTGGTCGCCAGAAGTTGCATGGGCAATTTGGCAACAAAATCTACAATTAAATTGTCTCCCTGTTTTTCATCGCTGCTTATTGCCACTTGAATCCTCTGCACCAGTTTTAATGCCTGGTCAGCCAGGAAAGAAGCACCGTCAATATGCCCCTTGTCAAGCTCAACTTTGCTTTCAGCATGATACTGTTCCGCGCGACGCAACAATTCCTTTCGCTTGCCTGTCAGTTTGTTTTCCTTCACTGTGTTGATAACAGTTTCCAGTTCGGCAAGAAGTCTTACTGTCTCAACCCTGTCTCCTCTGTTGCGTGAGGTTGCCTGGTTGCGGACGAAATCACGGACAAGACGCTCGTTCACCAGAACGAGTCTGTTTAGTTCAGCATGTTTTTCCAGCAAACGCATCTGTAGTCGTGCTGTTTGTCGTTTCTGTTTGTCAACTTCCTTTTTTAACTCTTCCAGTTCAGCAGTGTTGTCCTGTGCCTGCAGCGCTGGAGGATTCTGGCTCGTAGGCGGAGCACTTTGCTTTGTTGCCGGGATGCAGCCGGAAATCAGCAGGGCCGTGCTGATGAACAGCAGACAAAGGCGATGGGAGTATTGCATGGAAGATACGTATTTCATAGGAACTCGGGCCCTGTTGATTGTTTCAGGAAAAAACATACCTGGTTATCATTAGCAGATATTTAAATGGACAGGCAAGCAAATACTATAAAATACGACAAATGTCATTCGCCTGTTTTTATCGAAATGGCTGTTGTTCCACTTCTGTTACCAGCACCAAAGGTCTATTGCCGATTTCTATTCTTTGTGTAGCAGGGGGAAATTATTCGTATTCCTGCTCATCTAACGGGGGTTCGTTCTGCAAGTCATCCCAGTCTTTTCCGAAGTTGTCCACTTCTATGGCGTCGCTCCAGTCATTTTCGTCAAAAAGTTCCCCTTCGATTCCATCCAGGCTATAAGTCGTCATTTTTCACATCCTCAGTTTTGTTATTTGGCAGTTTACGACATGTATGCGTAAACATGATATTGCATTGTGTTATCTTGTCAGCGCGCTTAATTTTTTCGTCCAAAGACCAGGTATCCCCGACCCTGAGCGATGTATTCCCGCTTTTGAGAAGGACTCTTTCGATATAAATCCAGTTCGAAAACTGAATCAGATAAGCGTTCTGTGGCATGTTGCGGACGAATGAGCAAGGGCAGTGAGTGAAGACTCTTCATACAGGTATTTTTGATGGGTGAAACCAGGGTGTGGTCCCACCACATATAGACATAGAGCGTGAGTGTTTCCCGGTCGCAGTCATTGTTTGCAATAATTCCAGAGAGTGTTATCTCGATGGCACTGTCTTTCTGGGTGATTTTTTCCTCCTTTATCCAGGCCTCAAGCATGTTTCCAGCTATTATTCCTGTACCGGGGTCATAGAGAAAGTTATGGCTTCGGCTTTCTATGGCCACTTCTTCCTTTTCGCCTGCCATCATTGTAGCCAGCAACTTACTGGCAAGGGTAATGGGTAAGGTATGACACTGTTTTTCATGTGAAAAAAAATTTGTGTCTTCAACTGTTGTTAATTCCATATTGTTCTCCGTTAAATTGGCTTGCAGGATTCAATATAGTGTAACTGTGAATACATGCTTGGCATTGCGCGACATTTATTTGGCAGTTTGCGACATATTGCGTGTGCACCACTTTGATCCACCATAATTTTTTTAAAAAATGAGAAAAAATACTAATTTGATAAGAGCCTTTTGATATCAAGGCTTTTGCTTGATTGTTCTTTGTTTCATCCGTTTTGTGATATGGTGGATTTATTCCCCTGGTGCCACCATTGGTGGTGGTTTTCTTGTTTGTGTACGCTTTATGATGTGTGTTTTGCGTTTTCTGTTTTCCCGTGTAACTCACTATAGTTTCAATGAAAAATACTTGACAAGGGCTTTCCTTTTGAGGTAAAAAATAAGTGTAGTGGAGTGAAGTGGAGTGTTATGGAAATAAATGGTGGGGCATGGCTGAAAGTAAAACCATAAAAAGCAGATTTCGCAGCAAGTCTGAGCACAGTCTGGATACCAAGGGACGCTTGAATTTTCCAAGCCGTTTCCGCGAGGTATTGGCTCAGTATGGTTCCGAAACTTTGATGGTCACCACATGGAAAAAACACCTCCGTGCATATCCGGTATCTGAATGGGAAATTATCGAAGATAAACTCCTGGATCAGGGAAAAGAGCAACCCCGTCTGGTGAGTTTTATTCGTCTGGTTCTCTCAGGAGTGACAGAATGCAAGCTGGATAAACAGGGGCGTATTGTTCTTCCTGCGGCACTTCGCAGTGAAACGCATATGGGTAAGGAAGTAATTTTGACAGGCATGCGTGACTGGGTTGAAATCTGGGACAAAGAGGCATGGCAGCTTGAAATGCAGAATACCCGTGAGAATTTTGATAGTTTCGATGAAGGGTTGTCCAGTCTGGGTATTCTTTGATGCCTGAGCAACATGATGCCGCAAAGATACATCGGCCTGTGTTGCTTGATGAATGTATTGAGTTTCTCAATCCACAGAACGGGAAAACTTATATGGATGGCACTCTGGGGCTGGGTGGACACACTGAGGCAATTTTGAAAGCCTGTGGGCCGGACGGACGTGTTATTGCTTTTGACCGGGATGGAGCAGCCATTGAAAAGAGTCAGGAACGGCTGGCAGGCTACGGAGAGCGTTTACGTATCATCAGAAGAAATTTTTCTGAGATTACTCTGGGGCTCCAGGAGGCTGGAGTCGACAAGGTGGATGGGATCCTCATTGATATAGGCCTTTCCTCGCTGCAGCTTGATATTGGTGGTAGAGGCTTTAGCTTCCAGCAGGATGAACCCCTGGATATGAGAATGGATATACGACAGGATATCACTGCAGCATCCATTCTTGCAGATTGCTCAGAAGAAGAGTTGGCCGATATTTTTTACTATTACGGTGAAGAAAAACAGGCCAGAAGAATTGCTTCTTTTATTGTTGAGGAAAGAAAGTGTCGGGCCATAGAGACGTCGAAACAGCTGGTACATATTATCGCCAAGGCCGTACCCAAACGTTTTCAGCCCAAAAGGAAGCATGTGGCAACTCTGGTCTTCCAGGCCCTGCGAATTGCCGTGAATACAGAGCTGGAAAATCTTTCAACAATCCTGGCGGACGGTGTCGAACACCTGGTACCGGGCGGCAGGTTTTGTGTTATCTCTTTTCATTCTCTGGAAGACAGGATGGTGAAAAGAAAATTTCGTGAAGACGAAAAGTTAAAAGTGCTTACCAGGAAGCCGATTATGGCGACACCGGTAGAAAAAGAAATAAATCCACGGTCGCGAAGTGCTCGTTTGCGAGTAGCCGAGAGACTTTAAACCAGACAAAAGAGGTGTAGTATGATTATTAATCCTTCCGCTCATATCATGATTCCCCGCACAAACTCTTTTACTGGTCGTCCGAGGCGGTGGAGACGCAAGGCTTTTACTTGTTCCTTCGGTGGAAAGAGCTTTTGTCTGGCTGTGACAAAATTGTTATGTGGTGTCGGGGCCTTTGTCTTCTTGTCCTCTCTTTGGCTCGGGAGTAGTATCGGTCAGGTAGACAGCCAGATCAGTAAAATAGAAATGCAGCATGAACAGCTGGTCACTGCAAATATTTTATTGCGTGCCCAAAAGGCGAGGTTGTTCTCACCGGAGACCGTGGGGGCTCTGGCAGGAGATCAGTTTGCCATCCATCTTCCCGAATCCGGACAATATAGAAAGTTATAACGAGTCAGGATAAGACTTGTTCATATGGTCAAAAAATCCCACCTGAAGATACAAAGAAGAAAGAAGAGGTGGCCAGTACTCGTCTTTTTTTTCCTGCTTGTGACAGTAATTGTTGCAGGAGTTGCTTTCACCTGCAGACAGCGGTTGAGGAATCTTGTAGACGTTTGGAATGAAACGTTTACGAGCACTGAGTTGAGCGCAACAGATACCCTGCGCGGAACCATTTATGATCGTAACTTAAAAGAACTCGCCCAAACTCTGGAGAGAGTTTCCCTGTATGTACGCCCAAGAGAAGTAAAGAATATTCCCCGGGTGGCAGAGCAGCTTGCTGAGGTACTGGCCTTGCCGGTATCTGAAATAGTATCGGCTTTGGAACGTGACTCACATCTTGTCTGGCTGCGTCGGGATATTGCCCAGGAGGATGAAGAGTCGGTGGCTGAATTGAGTCTGCCGGGAGTTTACTTTCACAGGGAATTTGCCAGGAGTTATCCTGAGCAGGAGAAAGCCTCACATATCATAGGGTATTCTGAAAATGATCAGGGCCTGGCCGGGACGGAGCACTATTATAATCGCCTGCTGGGAGATGGCCTCATTCGCCAGGACGACCTGCCAAATGTAGATCTTGGTGGTTTGGAGCAGACCTCGGATGGTGGCCATGATCTGGTGCTGACACTGGATATGAAAATCCAGACAATCCTTGAGGGTTACGTAGCAACCCTCGGGCGTGAGATGGGCAGTGGTCAAATCGCTTCCTTGTTACTGAATACTGCAGATGGAAAAATCATTGGAGGTGCCAACTATCCCTCCTACAATCCGAACAGTGTCTGGCAGCAGGATCATGACGCTCTTCAGTCGTTGTTTTTCACACCCATGGTCATTCCCGAACAGATCCGAATGTTCTTCCGGGAGGCTGCACTGTTGCAGGGCGGCTGGGAGCAGGGAACCCAGGTGTATCCCTGGAGTCTTGTTGCAGGGGATATGAATTTTGCCAGGCAGATACGACTCTGGGATCGCCTGCAGTTGTCCACTGATATTCAGGTTGATTTTTCGGGTGGGAAAAAGAAACAAACAGCTATCCCCCAATTAGTGGGGTGCGGGCAGGAGGTGGACTGTGGCGCCGTTCCGAAAACAGCCACTCCATTGAAAGTGTTGCTGGGCATGAGTCACCTGTTAAACGGTGGAAAAAAGATTCAGCCGCATGTTCTGGATCATGTCATGGATCGTGCCAGCCAGAATGAATTCGCATATAATGCTTTTCCTGCAAATAATGTCGGCCGTCACGTGTTGCCTTCTCTTGTTTCCCGCGAACTTCGTTCTCTGTTACAGAGTTTTGGCAAGGAGGCAGTTTTGGGCGCACGGATTCTTTCAGGGAAAACGGTCTCCCTGATAACCGATTATTCAGGCGGAAGTTATATCCGCGACAGAATGTCTCTGGTTGTTGTTTCAGGGACAAATCCTGCGCTTATATTATTGATTGTTTCCAGGTATAATAAACTCGGTCCTTCGTTGAATGGTCTTGAAAATGATGGGTTTTTAACGGAAAGCATTGATTCTATCCTGCCTTCAATAGTCGCTCTTCAGCAGGTGAATGTGAATCTGGCTGATATGATGGAGTTTCCGGATGCTGAAGAAAAGAATTTTAAAAGAAGGCAGCAGAAACAAGAGGAAGGTGCGGATGTACTGGGCAGTATACTTGCCTCGCAGTCCTTACATATGCCGGATTTGAAAGGTTTGAGCCTGCGAAAAGGTTTGCGTCGTCTGCAACGCACTGACGTTAAAGTTCACAGCAGGGGGAGTGGACGGATTGTCAGCCAGACCCCGGAAGCTGGCGAAGAACTGAAAAAAGGTGCAGTTGTGAGTCTGGTTCTAAAAATTGATATAGTTCCTGAGGACGTCTTGCAAGTCAGTCCATTGCAGGAGCTGGAAAAGATAGAAAGCCAAGAGT
>JAOZKN010000222.1 GCA_029935315.1 Desulfocapsa sp.
CGGCACCTGCAGCAATGACGGTACAGGTGTTGGTTCCTTTACCAGCATCATCAACGGCCTGACCCGGAATACAGTCTATTATGTCCGGGCCTACGCAAGCAACAGTGTCGGTACTGCTTATGGAACCGAGGGATCACTTACTACCTTAGCGGTTGTTCCAACAGTCTCTGTGACTGGTATTGACGGTATCACTGGTACTGCAGCAGATATTAGTGGAGACGTCCCTGATAACGGCGGTAAATCGATTACTGCAAACGGGGTCTGCCTGAATACTACTGGTGATCCCACCCTTGCCGACAACTGTGAAACTGCAGTTGTTGCCAGCCCCTTTACGGCAAACTTTACCGGTTTAACACCAGGAACCCATTACTTCTACACGGCCTATGCCACCAACAGTGTTGGCACTGCTTACAGCTCTACACACAGCTTTACCACCCTGCCCGGCCCCCCAATAGTTGACACCATGGCGGCTTATAATGTGCAATCTTTCCAGGCCTATGCAGGAGGAAATGTGAGTGGTGACGGCGGTACTGCTGTTTCAGATAAAGGTATCTGCTGGTCTCTGGCATCTGATCCGATTATCGGTGGAAACTGTATCAGCAGCGGTGGTGGAATAGGAAGTTTCATCAGTACCCTCACTGGCCTGAATCCTGACACCGACTATCATGTTCGTGCCTATGCGATCAATTCAGTTGGAACTTCTTATGGTACAGATGAACCGTTTCACACCCTGTCTGGTCCCCCGACACTGGATACCACAACCGCATCTGCTATCACGGAGGACTCAGCACAAAGCGGTGGTGAAAATATACAAGACCATGGCTTGACCATTACAGCCCGTGGAGTCTGCTGGAATATAACTGGTACCCCGACCCTTGCTGACACCTGTCAGGCTGATGCAGGAGGAGGCACTACTGACTTCGTAGCAACCCTTGCGAATCTCGCTGGAGGAACGACCTACTATGTCCGTGCCTATGCCACAAATTCCCTGGCAACCGGCTGGGGAGCACAGAGCAGTTTTACTACCGATCCGGGAAAACCATATGTACAAACGGATCCGGCGGACATGGTCACAGTGGACTCCGCAGATGCCCATGGTCATGTCATAAATGCAGGTGGTGAAACGAAACAGGTGACCCATCGTGGAGTCTGCTGGGGTCTAAACGTAGACCCGGATGACACAAACACCTGCGAAGTTGAAGGTGGGGGTACTGGTGAATTCACTGTTCCCCTCAGCGGCTTGACAGCCGGTACCATTTATCATGTTCGCGCCTATGCCGAAAATGATGAAGGGAGAAATTACGGTGCTGACCTGACATTTACCACCATTTCGCTGGATCCTCCCACGGTAACCACTGCTGCTGTAACCAATATAACGGCCAACAGTTCAACCACAGGCGGAGAGGTAACCAGTGACGGAAATGATCCTGTCACGGAACGTGGTGTCTGCTGGGATACTAATCCTGATCCGACAACAGCTGGCAGCTGTCTTGCCGCCCCTGCTGCCGGCATGGGTGCTTTCACAGTTGCTATCAGCGGCCTGAACCATGGGACCACATACCATGTTCGTGCCTATGCAATCAATGCCAATGGCACCGGTTACGGGGACGATGTATCGTTTATGACCCTGGCGGCTGCATCAACCATAAGCACCACCGTACCGTTTGATATCACCAAAAATTCTGCCAGCAGCGGTGGAACCATCAGTGACGATGGCGGCAGTCCTGTAACTGAACGCGGTATCTGTTATGGAGAAAGTGTAGATCCTGATGACAGCAGCGGCACCTGCCTGCAGGATACGGCAGCAGGTATTGGAACCTTTGTCATGGAAATAACAGGGCTGAAAGAAAACAGTCATTACCATGTCCGTGCCTATT
>JAOZKN010000138.1 GCA_029935315.1 Desulfocapsa sp.
CTGTTCCTTCCTGCAGCACCCATCCCATTGCCTCTGAGCAGGCCGCCTTGCCATCAGCTTCAAGATTGTCAGTAAAAGCCCATTGAAAAGGAACCGTAATGACACTGCTTGCCACACCAAAAACTGTGCCAAGGACTGCAGTGGTGGAAGTGCCAACATTATAGTCGAAAATTGTTCCGTCTATGGTGACAGGGGTTGCCAGACTGAAAAAGTGGGCTGATTTTGGAGTGGGCTTGAGGTGGAAGTTGATTGCATTTGTTTTAAAGTTCACTTCACCTTTGCCCTGAACCCGCATTTTACTGGTATCCAGTAAGAAATGTTCTGGTGTCATAATGCCATCTGACAGAAGAAATGTTCCGGCAAGGCAGTTTGCCTTTGATGGTGTGCCTTTAAGAAGTGCGGGTAAGGCGGCAGTAACGATATTAACAGCCCACAAATCAATACTTCCTGCCTTATAATCCTCGGGTATTACGCCGAAACGAAAGGTTCCGTTTACATGTTCCCGGAGTTGTAAAACAGTCTCAGCTTCAGAGCGAACATCAAACTGGACATTCAATTTTCCTTTGAGATCACTGTCCGGTTTTGTTCGCCTGGCGAAAACTCCATAATCCAGATTTTCGATCAGCATTGACAGGGTAGCGCTATTCTTATTGGTTTCGGGTTTTAACGATCCCTCTATTAATACCTCTCCGCCTGGAATACTGAGTGTAAGGTTATCAAGGGAATATAATCCATCCTCGAGTTTAGCATTTAGTTTTCCGTTTCCGAGAGTATCAGTTCCTGAAAATACGTTATCAACAAGAATTTTTAAACTTCCTGTAAATTTTGCTGCCAACTCAGGGCTTAACAAATTGTGAAGTGTTCCGGCTTTTTGTGTATCTTCTTTCGTTTTGACAGTTTTGTCTTCTTCCTTTTTTCCCTTTGCAACAGCGGACCAGTCACCCATTTGAAAATCATTCAGCTGAATTGTTTTTGCCTGTAATACGGTATCCCACTTAACCGGAAAATCAAAAGAGCTTTCTTTTGTTTTAGTTCCGGCAAGAACTGTTTGGCCAAGGAGCGTAGAGTCGCCAACTTTCACAACAAGATCATAAAAAGCCAATAGTTGATTTTCTGCATAGAAAGAACCGTTAATGGAATATGGGCCAAAGGGGGGTAGGTTGATTCCAGTCAACCAGTTCAAACTGTCAAGATGTTTTCCGGATAAAACATATTTGGCCTCAACGGTATGATCATCCTTCTTTTCACGATTCGTTGTTCCATCAAAGGTGAAATGAGTATCTGCAATTGTTATTTCAACTTTTCCAGTGATTGGTTTCGCCGTATCCTCTTGCAACAGACCATGTCCATTCAAAAGCACTTTGAAAGCGTCATCGTTTAATTGACCGAAAATTGTAAGCTTCGTGTTTTCTCCAGGAACATTGGAGGCTTTTCCTTCATTAATTCTGATCCGTAAATCCTCGCCAAATTCTTTATTAATTTGATAGGAAGCACCAGTAATTATGATTTCCTGAGAACTGTTTCTTGATAATTTCTTTAATGTTCTGCCTTTCAGGGAAATTTTCAGTTGAATAGACTCTGCAGTTACAGGTGGGGCTGCCTCGAGTTTGAATTCTTTGTAAAGCGCAGGTAAATCAAAATCAGTTGCAGTGATATTCAATTGGATAGTGGAATCTTCAGTTGTAAGGTCAAGCAGTGCATCACCACTCAATGATTGTTCAGCAACTGTGAAATGAAATGGAGCAGAACTCAGAATCCCCTCTTCAACTTTTGCAGAAAACAGGATATCTGATGCAGCACCACGTCCTGTCTCTAATTTATCAAGTATCAGTTTAACATCGATATCTATGGGGAGTAATTTTTTTTGTGGTAACCATGTTGCTATTGATTCGTTTATTTTTGCTGTGATTTGTTCAGCGGTTGGTGTTTCTGTTTTCTTTGTAGTCGTTTTGCTTTTTTCGGTGAGTGCGTTTGGTTTTTTGGGTTTTTCTGCTGTTGTTTTGTCTTGCTGAACTTGTGTCAGGTAAGGTTGTAAATCCAACTCGTTACTATGTGCAGTCACGGTTATGAGAGTGTTGCCCGCTGGAGTCTGTGTCTGCTCAACTGTAGCATCAAAAAGATATGAATCCAGTTTGACTGTTTCCAGTTTTACAGTCCAGATATCGGGAGAGTATTTACCATTTCCCTTACTTGAAAACGCAGTCTCTTTTCCAAGCATTAGGGTTACAGGCTCAAGCATTCCACAAAGTTTTTTCCCTGTTATGGAGTAATCAAAATTTACAGAGAAATCTTCGTGAAGAGCTGCATCAAGCTGGAGATCCGTCTCACAGGCGTTAAGTTGTAAATTTATGGGCAAGGAATTGTTTTTCTGACTGTTAAACTCGGTTCCAGCGTGCACGGTAAGTGAAAATGGGCTACCAAGAGCGTTCCCCTTGCCTGTCAGAGTCACTGGCAGACCAGATCTTCTTTGCAGGGACAGATCATTGCTGGAAATTGTAATTCCTGTATCTGTAAGGAAGTTTGTCACACCACTTGTAAGATCAAGATCAAAGCGTTCTTTTATTTTATCAAGACTCTTTCCATTGCTTTTTGCTGTGAGTGAAAGAGGGCCAATCGACCCACTGATTTGTTTGTTTCCTGATAGCGATTCGATGAGTGGAGCAAGTTCAATACTTTCACTGTGAGCAGTTACTTTAACAGAAGGGCTTTTTCTACTGCTCAAAAGATCTGCTCGTCCAGTAATCGGAATATCCATGGCAACTAAAGAAAAGGGAGTTATCAGATCACCGTCAATCAGTGATGCAACAGCTTTTATATCTTTGAACCCATAGTTTCCATAATTCATTTCAGTGATAGACAACTGAAGATTTAAATCTATGGATTGCAGTAAGTCCCAGGGTAATTGAGAATCTTTTTGTTCCGTTTTGCTTTGTTTGGTGTTTGAGTCAGCTGTATTTTCGGAGAAAACAGAAAAAAGGGACTGATCGATATGTGAAGCAACAAGTATGCCTGATAAAAAAGAACGTTCACCCTCCAGAGACAGAAGCAGATTACCCTGCAGACTACTTTCCGACACATTCAACTGTAGATTTAAAAGTTTGAATGCACCGGGAAGTACACTTAACTGTCCGGCAATGTCAAACTTTCCTGTTTCAGGCAGTTCCACATCAAATAAAGTTGATATTACATCAAGATTCGGGCCGCGAATTGAAAGGCGTAAATATTCATTCAACCCATCCTGGGTACGAACAAGAGCACCTGAGACATCAAGCAGTGTATCTTCAATCTGCAGTTTACCATTTGTGAGAGGCCAGGCTTCTTTACCATACAGTAAATTATAAAGAGAACCACCGGTGATCTCAAGGCTGCAGGGGCTATCAGCTAATTTTCCTTTTAAAGAAAATTGTAACTGTTTCTTTTTCATTCCGTGGCCGTGTGCTTCATCAATGGTCAGCAGGTATTTTTTACCGCTTTGTTCGTCCACGTAGCTGAGGTGTATATCCTTAAGTCGTAAGGCATCCAGCCCTGTTAGTTCGTGGTTTGATGAATTGTTTTCAGTCTCTTCGGAAGGGGAGCCGAAACTGTAATTACTTGATCGGTCAGCTTTGCTAACAAGGCGTAAATCCACTCCTTCAAGTTCAAGGTCGTTAATATGGATATTTCCTTGTATAAGCGGGAGAAGATCAAGTTGCCCCTTGGCCTTTTTTACCACGACAAAGTTCTTTCCATCAGACCAGTCAGCGGGGTCAGCGATTGTAAGACCTTCGAATTCGAGAACAGGCTGCAGGCCAAGTTTTATTTTTACCGGCCCCTGAACGGTTACTTTTCGTTCAAGAATGTTCGCCAGTAGAGATTCGAGGCGTCTGTCGAATGTATCCAGAGGAATTGTAATCCCGGAAAAAAACAGAACTGCAATGAGTATTAGGACGCTAAGGAGTATAATGTACGTTTTTTTCAAGATAAGACTCTTCTCGGATTAAAGCTTACAACCAGTCAGTAAGGGAAATGCAATACTATTTACATACCGTTTAACAACTTGTTACCCTGAAATGATTTTGCTAAGAGAGGAAATGTTTATGAATGAAGCTGATTCATTACTTGAGGCGTGGCAATGAATCAGCTTACTAGTGAAATCAGAATCGATACATAATACCAACATTTGCAGCAAAACCATCATAGTCGACATCTCTGCTCAAATCTCCGTAAAAACCATGATCGTATTTCAGAGTACCTTCTGTGTAGCGATACATGCCTTCAATAAAGCCACGAACATGCTCACCACCGAAAGACCAGCCAACCAGGCCATAAACACCCCATTCGCCGTCAATCTCGGCAGTGTCATGATCAAGGGCGAAGTAGGAGAGTCCACCACCAAGATATAATTCCATGGGAAGTGTGTAGCGGGCACCAAAATCAAAAGTGTGAGCATCAATACCGTCAATTTTGATATCGTTATTGTTTCCGTTAACATCAACTTTAATGTCGTCTCCAGCACCAAAATAGGTCCATCCCAGATCTATGCCAAAAGCATCTGTTATTCCAGCGGTTCCTCGAAGACCATATCCGTAAGTGTCTCCAGAATCACCAGCGCTCCACCATGAGCCCATAGCCTGGATAGATGAGCCCCCGGCGTATGCACTGGTGGCGGAAACAATTGAGAATGAAATTCCAACGCACAGTAATTTTAAGCTTCTTTTTTTCATGTAATACACTCCCTGATTAAAATGTTTGTCGATAGTGACAATGATAAACCATACTGCTTCATAGTTAACATTGAAAGTTATTACTAAGTTATGAATCATTATTCTGTGATAAGAACCAAAAGGGAAGTTATTATGTACATGCTCTTATATCCTTTTTTCTGATACCGTTCTACGCTTGGCTTTTTAATAATTGTAACACTTTTAAGTGTTCTCTGGTATCGTACCACCTTGTGGCGTCGAGTTATCCCATCTATTAAATCCCGAAGAGGACAAAACTATGTTAAACGGCTTAAATAAGTTTGGACTTCCTGTTAAATATGGCCTTATTGCCTGTCTTGGATGTCCTGCTGGTTTGTTTTTGGCAAATATGCTTGGCATCACAAACGGTGGTACCAGTTACTTTATGGCTGCTATTGCTGGTGGCATTGGTGGCGCGGTGGGTGGATGGATTCGAAAACGTCAGGGAAAACAATCCTGAAGATATATCCATAGGGCTACAAAGGAATATGTTCTGAAATGAAGTTATTCCTGATTGTTCCTAAACTTTGATAAAAGGCTGAACCCGCCCGGTTTGTAATCTTTGGGCAGATAGTCTTCCGGAATATTTATTGCGTTCCCATCCCGAATAGCTGAAAAATGGGGAGACGCAATTTCAATCCCTGCCTCGTTGAATTTATCCTGAATGGCTTCATGTAATTCAGAGTAAATTTTTGGCGTCTTTTCAGGCTCCTTTGTGTAAATATTCAGTTCATAGTTCACATAGAAATCATCAAGGGCCTTCTGGTACACAAAAGGCTCAGGGCTCATTTCAACCAATGGGCAGGTCAGCGCAGCATCTATCAGTAATTGATGCACATCACGCCATGGAACGTCATATCCTATAGTTATACTCAAAGGGAGAATGACTCCTTCTGTTTTTGCCAACGTACTGAAATTTATAATATGATTATTCATCACCATTGAGTTTGGAATTGCAATTTCAACATTTTTGGGTGTTTTTACTCTGGTTACAAAGAGTGATTTTTCCATCACATCTCCAACGGTGTCCGCAATTTTTACCCTATCTCCGTTTTTAAAAGCTCGCATATAGGTGATTGCAATACCGCTTACAACATTAGTGATGACAGCGGTTGAGCCAAAGGAAACCAGAACACCCACAAATATTGTTAACCCGTGAAGCGCCGGAGAGTTAAAACCGGGCAGATAAGGAAAAATAATCACCAGAAGAAACACAATGATTAGGACACGGACAAGAGAGTATGTAGGATCGGCCCATTCTTTATAGAATCCATTTATTGTGACACGTTCATATTTAATTCCGTTGAAAAAGATTCGTGTAACTTTCACAAGAAAATATGCAATAAAGGACGCAACGACGATAAACATAAGATTTGGCAGAAAATCCAGGAAACTCGCCAGCATGCCTTGCAGGATTACATAAAAATAGTTCAGTGTCTGCTCAGGGAGATCTTTAGTACTTGGGAATTGTCCCAGCACAACAACGATATATCCTGAAAAAATGCAGAGGAGACTGCATTTGTACAATACATTTATTATCCATTTCAGGAATCTGGTAATATCATCATTACTTACCAGCTCCTGATTCTGTACTTTCAGTGAATTAAACTTTGTGTCGATAAACGCATGAATATTCTTATCTAATTTTCGGTAATAATGGCGGAGGATACAATATAAAAAGATCAGCATGCCTGTCGCTGCAATGATTACGAGAATATTTGTTATCAGATGCCGGTACTCTTCC